>NZ_JBFUMK010000019.1:0-117846 GCF_054049415.1 Roseateles sp. P5_D6
CGCATTTACTGTGGGCCGCGTACCGTTGGGCTTTGCCGTCATGTGCCAGCTCGCCTCGCCGCCCTCAGCCTTCTATGCAGTTTCTGTCCGTCGCCTCGCACCTCTTGCGCTCCGGCTTCCTTCAGACAAACCCTCGCGGGCCTGCCCTTGCCTTCGGCTCGTGGTTATCCTTGCTCACGATGAGTCCAAGTCGGTACTCCCACAGGGGACTTCCACCCCATAAGTTCGCGCCCATGCTGGGCGCACACCTGTCGCTAAAACGGACGCCACTGCGTGGCGCCGCTTACCTTCCACGTTAGACCTCAGATCCATCGATGAGAACATCCGACCTTTGTTACGCGATCTTCAGTGAGGCATGTGAGGAGAACTCTGCCTTCTATCGAAGGTTGATTGAGGAAGAATCGCTGGACGCAATCAAGGATCCACTTTGGAAAAGGATCGTTGCCTTGGCGCGGTCGCTTTCGGATCAAGACAAAGAAACGCTTTTGGCGTTTGCCAAGCAAGCGTCTGTTGATGCCGTTTCGACTGTGTGCGGCGGCATTGATGGGAGTACTTCTCTTGCAGGAAAGTTCCTCTCACTTTCCCTCGTCGATGAAGAGGGGCAGCAGCATGCGGGTGAGTTGCAAGAGGCGTTTCTCGGCGTTGCGCAGCATCGTGAGGTCTAACCATTCATTGCAGCGGACGGCTTTACCGCCCGCTGAACTCCAACGTTGAGCCGCATGGAAATCGGGCACCGTTTACTCCTTCGGACCACTTGCACGGTGCTGGTCGTCGTCCTGTTTGCCGCGGCCATGCACTCCATGCATCAGTCTGGCTGCGCGGCAGACCTGAAGACCGGCTCCACCGGTGACATCGCCGAAGCGCTGAGGCTTGAAAGCCACGCAACGGGCTACGGTTTGGCAAGCGGAACTTTGCTAGTGCTGCTAGTGGCCAGCTTCGCTCGCAGCGCTCTTGGTCGAGTCGGCGTAGCAGCGGCCTCAGGCCTGTTGTTCTACGCTGTCTTTCTCGCTGGAGCGTTTCAAGTTGCAGTGGCGGCTGCGAAGTCATGCCTGTAGCTGCACTATCGCTCGCAAGCATGCGGCCCAACCTGTCGCTGCAGCGGACGGCTTCGCCATCCGCTGAGTTTCGACGTTAGGCCGTCCAAACCGATGCGCTGGTCCGCCCTCAAAGCCGCTACTGAATCACTGCTCGCTCCCGCCGTCGCCGGGCGCGTGCAAGTTCACGTGACAAGGCATCACAAGCCGTCAAGCCGAGGTAGCGCCTGGTTTGTCGTCGACGGCATCGAGATCGCGCGCGCATGCGATTGGGTTTACACCCGCACTCGCTATTGGAAGCCAGAGCTTGTCGGCACCACCGATGGATCGTCTGGAGCACTGCCGTGGGGTACGGAGTCCGCGTGGGACGTGAAGCTTGCGTGCTGGGAACTGGTCCATGGCGGTGCGGTTGCTGCCCTCGAAAGTCCGAATGCAGCCCTTCGAGCGCTTGCCTTGCTTCACCGAAAGGTTGGGCGGGCCCAGGTTCTGAAAGCCGTGGCGAGTGCTCGATCACCCTTAGAAGAGGCGTTCGCCTCGTTCCGGGCGGAGGCCGAAGGCTGGCTTCCAGCGGCGGTGAAATCCACCGCCAACCCGGCTAACCATTCCTTGCAGCGGACGGCTACGCCGCCCGCTGAACTCTGACGTTGACGCTGTGCAATAACCCAACGACATGCGGTAAATCCGACTGTCACCGACGCAGGCGTGTCGGCACGATCGCAGTCATCACGCTGCAGCCGGATGAAGCCAATGCCACGCTACAAGCTCGTAGATCGCAGTCCCCGCTTTCTGCCTGTTGTGCTGGCCGAGCAGATTCAACCTGGCACCTTCGAGTTCGCGCTGGATCATCTGGTCGATCACGAGTTGGACCTGAGCGCGCTGGATGCCAAGTTCAGCAACGATGAAGTCGGCGCCAGCGCCTACGACCCGCGCGTGATGCTCAAGATCGTGCTGCTGGCGTACAGCCGAGGCCTGGTCTCCAGCCGCAGCATCGAGCATGCCTGCCTGCGCCATGTGCAGTTCATCGCCATCAGCGGCGACAGCCAGCCCAGCTACGCCCACATCGCCAAGTTCGTGCGCGAGTTGAAGGAGCAGATCCAGCCGCTGTTCACGCAGGTGCTGCTCACCTGCGACCGCATGGGCTTGATCGGGCGGCAGATGTTCGCCATCGACGGGGTCAAGCTGCCCAGCAATGCCAGCAAGGAGCGCAGCGGCACGCATGAGGAGCTCAAGCATCGGGCGCTGAGGCTGGACAAGGCGGCCGACAAGATCCTGGAACTCCATCAGGCGCAGGACGCCGGCGGCGACAGCGCGCAAGCGCTTGACGCCAAGCGCCAGGCTCGCATCGATGAACTGCGCCGTGAAGCCCAGGCGACGCGCGACTTCGTGGCCCGCAACGAGCCACGGCGCAACGACAAGGGCCAGGAGCTCAAGAGCAACGTGACCGACCCCGACAGCGCCAAGATGGCCACCGGCAAGGGCGTGATGCAGGGCTACGCCGCGCAGGCGGCGGTGGACAGCGAGAACCAGATCATCGTGGCCGCTGAGGTGACGGGATCGGGCTCAGAACAGCACATGCTGCTGCCCATGATCGAAGCGACGGCCGCGGTGCGCGCGCCCGACACCTTGATCACCGCAGACGCTGGCTACCACTCCAACGACAACGTCCAGGCCTTGTGCGAGGCCGCCATCCCGGCCCTCGTGGCCGACAACGCGATGCGCCAGCGCGACGAGCGCTTCGCCGAGCAGGCCAAGCACAAGGCGAAGGGCGAAGTGCTCGCTGACAAGCGAGCGCGAGGCGAAAGTCCCAATCCGAAGGTCAAGGGCTTCTTCGGCACAGGCGACTTCGTCTTCCACGGCGACAACACCTGCACATGCCCGGCGGGCTGCACGTTGCGAAGCAGTGGCGCGCTGTACAAGGTGGGGCTGTACCTGCGGCAGGACTTCAAGGCCAGCGCCAGCGATTGCATGAGCTGCGCGCAGCGCGCTCAATGCATCCGCAAGCCAGACGCCGCGCGCAGAACGGTGGCGCTGCACACCCGAATGCCTGACGATCCTCAAGACCCGCTGCATCGCATGCGCCAGGCCATCGACAGCCCCCGAGGTCGCCGGCTATACAGCCAGCGCATCGCCACCGTCGAGCCGGTGTTCGCCAACCTGCGCCACAACAAGCGGTTGAGCCGCTTCACGCTGCGCGGCAAGGACAAGGTCGGCACGCAGTGGCGGCTGTTCTGCCTGGTGCACAACATTGAGAAAATCGCCAACAGAGGCGAACGATCATGAGGAATGGGAAAGGTGCGCAACGCGAGCAAGGCGCCAGAAGCGCCACACAGGGCATTCACAAGGTCCAATCCAATCGGGCCGGCGGCTCGACGCATCAAACGATGAAGAATTCCTCAGCATCCACGGTGATCAGCCGCTCCGGGCATCGCAGAAATCGGGTTATTGCCCAGCCTCGTTAGGTCTCGAAATGCATCCAAACACATTTATCGAGCAGTTGTGGCGTGGCGTTGAAGCTGACGAAGTCTTCGTCGCAATGAGCTTCGCACCTCGATATGAAACTCGCTTCCATGACGTTTTCCGCCCCGCCATAGAGTCGATTCGATATCGGGGGAAACCACTCACTGCCAGGCGCGTGGACGAAAGCCAGTCGGGCGACTCTATCGTGACAGAGATAGTCCGCGGCATCTGCGAGTCCCGGCTAGTCCTCGCGGACGTGTCCGATCTTTCGGGTGCCGCAGATGCCTCCGAACCGGTTCGAAACGGCAACGTCATGTACGAACTTGGTCTTGCACACGCCGTAAAGAGCCCCGCCAAAGTTGTCATCGTCCGCGACGACTCCAAACGACTCCTCTTCGACGTATCCTCGATTCCTCACATCGCAATTGACTTTACTTCGACCGAAGCGGCACGAGGAACAGTAACTAGACTTCTGACAGACCGCCTGCGCGAATCCGAAACGATTGACGACTTCAAGCTTCGCGCGTTTGTCGATTCGATTTCCGACACAGAGTTGTCTGTCCTAGTACGACTCTTCAAGTCCACCCAGTCTGCTCCAATGGAGCTGACCATTGAAACCAAGTCGGGCAAAATTCTCCCACTTCCAATTCGCGATGCGTTCCACCGCTTGCGTGACGCGGGCCTCGTGAGAAGCCATGTGAGTTCCAATCCCGTGTCTATCCTTTATTCATTGACTGAACGAGGCCAACGCGCCTGCCTCACTCTGGGGCGCGCACTCCGAGATGCCAAACCCGAGACCTAACCCTTCTACGCATCAAACGATGAAGAGTTCCTCAGCATCCACGGTGATCAGCCGCTGCGGGCATCGCAGAAATCGGGTTATTGCCCAGCCTCGTTAGGTTGCTTCAATTCACTTCCAATACTTCAATGAACACTCGGTATTTCTTGCTTGCTGTTTCGTTGGCACTGACCGCATGCGCTGCGCCAAACATTTCGCGAGACTTTTCACTTGAAAAGTCTTCGTCCACCGGCGTCGCTACGGGCAGCATTACTTACGATGGCGGCTATGCCGCTTACCGCCTGCACGTGGAAAACAAGGTTAGCGGCCAGAAGTTCCTAATCGAGCACGGTAGTTCGCAAACTCTCAACCTCAGCCTTGCGTTCAAAGGCGAGGATCCCAATCGAGCACTTGGCAAGAAGGGCTCGCCTTTCGCCATTGAATTGCCAGCGGGAATTTACATTGTCAAATCCTGGCAAGTTAGCCAAGGTATGGCAAATGTTTGGTCCACGGCGCCTACCGGAATTGAGTTCGAGGTCAAGCCGCGTGAAGCCATTTATTTGGGCGGCTTCTATTTCCGTGAAACATCAAGGTTTGGTCGCGCGGTTACGGCCTCGACGGTGACGCTGTCCGATCAATCGGCCCGCGATCTGCCCGCAATCCGATCCGAGTTTTCTGCCTTGGCAACAGTTCCGCTAACGCAGTCGCTGTCTACCGGAGCAAAGCTTGAAAATATCGGTGGCGCAAGCGATGGCAAGATTAGCATTCCCATTTTCATTCCAGTCGTTCGTTGAGGCATCAAGCAACCTCTCAAGAAACACCCACCAAATAGTTGATCTGCAAAGAGGTTTCAGGCGGTCTGTGCCACGGGCACGATCTGCATGCCGAGTTGCTCAGCCCGCTGCCGCAGGTTCCTGAGCACCCGCTCCCGGTAGTGCTCCTCGAAGTAGTCCTGACCCGCATCGGTGACTCCTGGCCTTTGCTGAGCATCGCGTAGATCAACCGCGCCAGCTTGTGAGCTGCCGCCATCACCGCCTTGCCCTTGTCCATGCGCGCGCACAGCCGCCGGTAGTAGGCCCCGAGCGCCGACTGGCTGGAGCGCAGCCCGGTAGTTGGGGTGAGCGTCGCGAACCCCAACACGATCAGACCCACCGCATCAGGTTGGGGTTCAGTACCCACACCCGGTGATTGCCGCGACGGCACGCTGTGTGCTTGTGTGCCGGCATGGATCGAACTTCAACAGAACCGCCCGTTCACACCTGGCTTGACGACGGCCATGCACTAATAGCGGGCTCGTTGTTCGTCGCCTTGGGCCTCACCATGTTTGCACATGCCGGCCTGCTGACGGGAGGGGTCGCGGGAGTTGCCTTCCTCGCCAGCTACACCAGCGGCCTCAGTCTGGCGCTGTGCTTCTTCGCCTTCAGCCTGCCGTTCTTCCTGCTGTCCTGGCAGCGCCTCGGCAGAGAGTTCACGCTCAAAAGCCTCCTTGCCGTCTCGCTGGTTTCCGCCTGTACGGCGTTGGCACCCAGGGTGGTCCGCTTCGAGTTCCTGAACCCTTGGGTGGCCGCGGTACTTGGTGGCTTTCTCGTCGGATTCGGCCTCCTGGCCCTGCTTCGTCATCAGGCGAGCGTCGGCGGCGTCAATATCGTGGCGCAGTGGCTCCAGCAAACCAAGGGTCTGAGTGCAGGAAAGATTCAGATGTCGGTCGATGTCCTGGTTGTGCTTGCAGCGCTTTTCACCGTGCCGCCCGTTCGGGTTCTGCAGTCAGTCGTTGGCGCCGTGGCCATCGGCGCCATCCTCACACTGAACCACAAACCCGGCAGGTATCTGGGCGTGTAGACAGAGCGCCATCCCCGGCTTCACCGTGTCGACGTGCCCGACCGGGAAGCCGCCCACCACTGGGCCGCCAAGATCGCCGCCGCTTGCCGCTGCGCGCAGGACGTGCGCGAGTTCATGCCGCTGCCGCCGGAGGTGGCGGCCCGCCTGAGCAAGGCTTGAACGCGGGCGCCCCTCAGGGCGCCGCAATGCCGTCGATGCGGTCCAGCCGCGCGAGGATGCGGCCGTGCTGCTGGTTGCGCAGTTCCACCCAGCGGCCCGGCTCGATGCGCGTCACGGCGCCCGAGATCGCCTGCCCGTTCACATAGAGCGTGATGCCGCGCTTGTCCTGCAGCGCTGCGTTGAGCGCCTGCTCGATGCCTTGCTCGGCATCCGCCGCATGGGCCAGGCCCGAAGTGAAGGCGAAAGCGGCAACGAGTGCGGCAAGCACATGGCGAGCAGAGGATGCTTGGAAAGGTTGTGAAGGCATGACGGTCTCCTGGAACCAAGGCATCGCACTGTGCCTGCCGCCTGTCGCGCAGCGGTTTCAGGCCAGACGGGCGTTTGTTTCGTTTGTTCATGCGCCCACGACGGCCGTTGACGGCCGCGATGCCGGAGGGCCAGTCGCAATGCTGGACTGACGCTCGCATCCCCCCGCGGCAATCCTCAACCGAGAGGACACCGAGCCATTGCGCCGCCTTCTAGGGGTTGCTGGGCCACCAGGGCGGGCGGAGCCTCGCAGCGTCGACTGCAAAGGAGCCGCGATGACACTTGCCGCTTGGAGATGCCTGCTGGCCGCCGTGCTGGCGACTGCCCTGCATTCGGCGCGAGCCGACGTTGTCACGGACTGGAACGTCACGGCGCTCGGCCTCACGGCGTCCAGCACGCCGCAAATCGAGATGCGTGCCTTGGCTCTCACGCACGTCGCCATGTTCGACGCCGTCAACGCCATCACGCGCACGCACCAGGCCTACATGAGTCCCGCCCCCGCGGCGCCGGCCGGCGCATCGGCCGAGGCGGCGGCGGCATCGGCGGCACATGCAGTGCTGGCGTCGATCTACCCGCTGCAAAAGCCTGCACTCGACGCCGCATTGCAGGCCTCGCTTGCCAAGGTGCCCGATGGCGCCGGAAAGAGCGAGGGCAGCGCCCTGGGCCGCCAGGTCGCCGAGCAATGCATCGCCATGCGCAGCAGCGACGGCTGGAACGCCCGCGTCGTCTACACGCCAGCCACCGCCCGAGGCAGTTGGCAGCCGGCGCCGCCCTCGATGGGCGGCTTTGCCTCGATCCACTGGGCCGAGGTCAAGCCCTTCTTCCTCAAATCAGCGGCAGAGGTGACGGCGCCCGGCCCGTTGGCGATTGACAGCGTGCAATACGCCAAGGAACTCGACGAGGTGAGGCGCCTGGGCGGGCGCAACTCCACCGAGCGAACTGCCGACCAGACGGCGGCGGCCATCTTCACGCTGATAAACGGCGGCCAGATGTGGAACGCCGCCGCGCGCGCCGCGGCCAGCGCCAAGGGCACGTCGACGCCGGAGAACGCCCGGATCTTCGCCATCATCAACATGGCCGCGCTCGACGCCGTGATCGCCAGCTGGGAGGTCAAGCGCAAGATGGGCACCTGGCGCCCGGTGACGGCCATCCGCGCCGCTTCGAGCAATGCGGACCCGACCTGGGAGCCGTTGATCAACACGCCGCCGCACCCGGACTACCTCTCCGGCCATTCGGCGACGTCAGGCGCCTGGTCCAGGTCGCTCCAACTGCTGTTCGGCAACGACGGCGTGCCCTTCAGCGCCACCTTCAACAATGCGCTGACGCGTCATTTCAGCAGCTTCTCCCAGGCGGCGACGGAGATCGAGAATGCCCGGATCTGGGCAGGCATTCACACCCGCACGGCTGATGAGCACGCCACGGCTCTCGGCCGGAAGGTCGCGGAACTGGCCGTGCAGCGAGGAATGCAGAAGCTGCCGTGAAGCGATCCCCGCGGCTTGAATGAGCGCGATGAGCGCGCACTCGCTTGAGGCGATCAGCACTGTGACCAGGATCAGCGACCCGCGCCCGCCGCACGCGTGATCTGCACCTGCACCTCGCCCACGCCGGCGAACACATGCCGCGACTGCTGGCCGATGCGGATGTCGTGCACGCCGGTGATCATGCCGGTCGAGATGACGTCGCCGGCCCGCAGGATCTCGCCCTGCTGGGCACGCTTGTTCAGCGTGAAGGCCAGCGCGCCGAGAGGCCCTGGCTTGATGGCGACCTTGCCGGTGCCGACCGACTGGCCATCGATGAAGGTCTCCACATCGATGGTTTCCAGCTCGCGCCAGTTGGCGATCTCTGCACCGACGACGACGCCCCAGTTGTTGCCGAAGTCGGAGATGACGGCCCCCGGGCCGATGTCGTTCAGCGTCGCCAGCGGGCTGCTAGCGACTTCCACACCGATGTGCATGGACTTGACCAGCGGGGCGACGGTGTCGGCCGTCCAGTCGGCTTTGCCTGCCGGCGCATCGGCCGCGACGACGATGACGACTTCGGCCTCGACCGCCGCAAAGCCGCCTTCGAAGACCGGGCATTGCGCGGCAACACCTTGCGCCACGTGGTGGACGTTGGCGGCAAAGGCGGGCCCGATGAGGCGTTCTTCAGGGAACTGCGCTGCGAACGCCGGGTTCACACGGGCGACCTTCCAGCCCTTGACCGCATCGGGCCAGCGCGCGATGGCGGCGGCCTGGATGGCATAGGCCTCGGCCAGCGTCGCGGGCGGCGTGCCGGGGTAGGCTGCGATCGCAAGGCCGGCGGCGCGGGCGGCGGTGAAGGCTTCGGCGATTTGCTGGGTGGCGCTCATGAAGTTCTCTCTGTGCGCCGACCGGCGCGGTGATGCATGCGGTCGGCAATGTACCGCGCAAAACGAAACACGGTTTCACTTCTCGGGAAGCGGTCCTATCCCGCCTGCTCCGT
This sequence comes from Roseateles sp. P5_D6, assembly GCF_054049415.1. Lineage (NCBI taxonomy): Bacteria > Pseudomonadati > Pseudomonadota > Betaproteobacteria > Burkholderiales > Sphaerotilaceae > Roseateles > Roseateles sp. P5_D6. The sequence goes on from NZ_JBFUMK010000019.1 coordinate 9,034, forward strand.
GCGCACCGCGAACAGCGCCAGTTCCACGTCATTGCGCACGCCGATCTTCTCCAGCACCCGGGCGCGGTAGGTGGACACGGTGTTGGGCGAAAGCACCAGCTGTTCGGCGATCTCGCCCACACTGCGGCCGGCCGCCAGCAGCTTGAAGACCTGGTATTCGCGGTGCGACAGCAGTTCGTGCAGGGGCTGCGTCTCGTCCGCCTGGCGGGCGCCACCCGCGCCGATGGCGCCGGCCAGCTGCTCGGCCACGCTGGGCGTGATGAACAGCTTGCCGCGGGCGACGCTGCGCACGGCGTCGATCATCTGCTCGCTGTCCGCGCTCTTGTTCAGGTAACCGGCCGCGCCTAGCTTCAAGCTGCGCACGGCGTACTGGCGGTCCGGGTAGGTGGACAGCATGAGCACCGGCAGCTTCGGGAACTCGGATTTCAGCGCCTTCAGGATGTCCAGGCCGTCACGCTGGGGCATGGCGATGTCCAGCAGCACGACGTCGACCCCACCGATGCGCACCCGCTGGATGGCGTCGGGTCCGTTGGCGGCCTCGCTGACAACATGCAGATCCTCGGCTTCAGCCAGCACCTGCTTGATGCCCTGGCGGACGATGAGGTGGTCATCGCAGATCAACACACGGATCATGCTTGCTCCAGCGGCATCACCAACCGCACCGTGGTTCCGCGGCCGGGAAAACTCTCGATGCCCACCCGCCCGCCGAAATGCCCGGCCCGCTCACGCATGCCCAGCACGCCGTAGCTGCGCGCATCGTTGAGCGCCTCGGGCGCTGCGCCCACGCCATCGTCGCGCACCTGCAGGTAGAGCACCGGTCCCGGCGGCGCGTCCACGTCGAGGCGGATGGCGACGTGCCGCGCCCGTGCGTGCCGGGCGATGTTGGACAGCACCTCCTGGAAGATGCGGAACACGGCAATGGCCAAGCCCCCTTCCGGCGGAACCACGTCGGCGGCCACGTGCATCTTGAAGTCGACCTGGCGCTCGTCGCTGCCAGCCAGCTCGAACTCCTGGGCCTGCCACTCCAGCGCCGCCCACAGGCCCTGATGGTCCAGGATGCTGGGGCGCAGGTCCGTGATGATGCGGCCGACCGAGTCGACCGCCGTGTCCACCAGGCCGCCCATGCGCTGGCACTTGTCCACCATGGGCTCACGCTGCGCCGCATCGCCGACGCGGCGGGCCAGCCAGTCCAAGTCCATCTTCAGCGCGACGAGCAGCGAGCCGAGTTCGTCATGGATCTCGCGGGCGATGCGCTTGCGCTCGGTCTCGCGCACCGCCTCCAGGTGGTGGGCCAGCTCGCGCAGCTCGGCGGTGCGCCCGGCCACGCGCTGCTCCAACTCGTCGTGGCTGGCGCGCAGCAGCGCCTCGGCCTGGCGGCGCGCCGAGATGTCAACGAAGGTGACGACGGCGCCCTGCACCTCCCCGGCTTCGATGACGGGGTAGCTCGAATATTCGGCGGGGAAAGCGCTGCCGTCGGCCCGCCACAGCACCTCGTCGTCAATGCGGCAGGGCTCGCCACGGCGAAAGGCGTTGAAGATGGGGCAGTCGCACTCGGGGTAGTGGGCACCACTTTCTCGCGAGTGGTGGATCAGCTCATGCATGTTGCGGCCCAGCACCTGTTCCGTGCGCCAGCCCAGGGCCTCGCAGGCGGCACGGTTGACGAAGGTGCAGCAGCCGGCCATGTCGATGCCGAAGATGCCTTCACCCGTGCTTTCCAGCAGCAGCGAGGCGGTCGAGGGGTGGTCAAGGGCAAACGGCATGCTCATGAGATTAGCAAGCAGCGCGCCACTCAATGCCTTGGAACGAATAAGGAAATAAGAAAACTGTCCTTCCGCGAATAAGAGACTTTGGGCACCCTCTCGGCTTTCGTTCACCCGACGGCCCAGTCATGCCCCCTTTCCTGCCCACCCGCCGTGCCCTGGTCGCGCTGATTGCAGCCACGGCCGCCCTGCCCGCCCTGGCCTCGGACGCGACGCTGCTCAATGTCTCCTATGACGTGGCCCGTGAGCTCTACAAGCAGATCAACCCGGCCTTCGTTGCCGCGCAGAAGGCCAAGGGCCAGGCCGTGACCGTCAACCAGAGCCACGGCGGCTCCAGCAAGCAGATCGGTGCCGTCATCGGCGGCCTGGAGGCCGACGTCGTCACGATGAACCAGGCCACCGACGTCGACCAGCTCGCCAGCGCCGGGCTGACGCCGGCCGACTGGCGCAGCCGCTTCCCGAACAACGCGGCGCCCTATTCGTCGACGATGACCTTCCTCGTGCGCAAGGGCAACCCCAAGGGCATCAAGGACTGGAGCGACCTGGCCCGCCCCGGCGTGCAGGTCATCATCCCCAACCCCAAGGTCACCGGCAACGGCCGCTACAGCTATCTGGCCATCTGGGGCAGCGTCATCGCCACTGGCGGCAGCGAGGCCCAGGCCAAGGAGCTGGTGACCAAGGTGCTGACCAATGTGCCGGTACTGGACGGTGGCGGCCGTGGCGCAACGACGACCTTCACGCAGCGCGGCATCGGTGACGTGCTCGTCACTTTCGAGGCCGAGGTCGAACTGATCGAGAACGAGTTCGGCAAGGGCCAGTTCGAGCAGGTCAACCCCAGCATCTCCATCGAGACCGACGCGCCGGTGGCCATCGTCGACAAGGTCGCGGCCAAGAAAGGCAGCGCGGCACTGGCCAAGGCCTACCTCGACTTCCACTGGAGCCCGGAAGGCCAGGAAATCATCGCCAAGAACAACTTCCGCCCGCGCGACCCGGCCATCTTCAAGAAGCACGCACAACGCTTCGCCAACATCAAGCTGTTCACGGTGGACCAGACGCTGGGCGGCTGGGCCAAGGTCAGCAAGACGCACTTTGCCGACGGTGGCTCGTTCGACCAGGTGATGGCGGGGATCAAGCGTTGACATGGAGCCCCTCGCCCAGCCGCGCCGCACTGAACGCGGGCGTACCTGGTCGATCCCCCGAGGGGATGGCGATGCTTGCGGCATTGAGCCGCAAGCACATCGCCTAAGCGGGCCGGCTAGGGAGCGGCCCGGCGCTCGGCCCGGAATGCAAAACAAATACAACTGACATGGCCCTGTTCCTACGACGACGCGTACTGCCCGGCTTTGCGCCAACGCTCGGCTTCACGCTGTTCTACCTGTCCCTCATCGTGCTGGTGCCGCTGATCGCGGTGTTCCTGAAGTCCTCGGGGCATGGCTTCGACGCCTTCTGGGCCGCCGCCACCGCGCCGCGCGTGATGGCGTCCTACAAGCTCAGCTTCGGCGCCTCGCTGCTGGCCGCGCTCATCAACCTCTTCTTCGGCCTCATCCTGGCCTGGTGCATCGTGCGCTATGAGTTCCCGGGCAAGAAGCTGGTCGACGCTCTCATCGACCTGCCCTTCGCCCTGCCCACGGCCGTCGCCGGCATCGCCTTGACGGCGCTGTACGCACCCAACGGCTGGGTCGGCGCCCTCTTCGCCAAGTACGACATCAAGATCGCCTTCACGCCGCTGGGCATCCTGCTGGCGCTGATCTTCATCGGCCTGCCCTTCATCGTGCGCACGGTGCAGCCGGTGCTGGAGGACATGGAGACCGAGTTGGAAGAAGCCGCGGCATCACTCGGCGCCCAGCGCTGGACGACCTTCCGCTATGTCGTGTTGCCCACGCTGCTGCCCGCCTTGCTGACCGGCTTYGCGCTGGCSTTCGCGCGYGCSGTGGGCGARTACGGCTCGGTGATCTTCATCGCCGGCAACATCCCCATGGTCAGSGAGATCACGCCGCTGATGATCATTGCCAAGCTGGAGCAGTACGACTACGTGGGCGCCACGGCGATCGCGGCCGTCATGCTGATCGTCAGCTTTGTGCTGCTGCTGGCCATCAACGGCCTGCAAGCCTGGAGTTCGCGCCGGGGAGGAAAGCGATGAGCACGGCTTTGCACCTCGCACCACCGCGTGCCCGCGCCAAGTACCAGGACAACCCGGCCACGCGCGAATCGCCCGCGGTGCGATTCACGCTGCTGGCGCTGGGCCTGACCTTCTTCGCCGTCTTCCTGCTGCTGCCGCTGGTGGCCGTGTTCACCGAGGCGCTGCGCAAGGGCTGGGAGGTGTACTTCGCGTCCATCGCCGAAGAGGAAACCTTCTCCGCCATCAAACTGACGCTGATCGCCACGGCCATCGCGGTGCCGTTGAACCTGGTGTTCGGCCTGAGCGCGTCGTGGCTGATCGCCAAGCATGAGTTCCGCGGCAAGCAGTTGCTGATCACGTTGATCGACCTGCCCTTCTCGGTCTCACCCGTCGTGGCCGGCCTGATGTATGTGCTGATCTTCGGCGCCCAGGGCTGGTTCGGCCCCTGGCTGCAGGCTCACGACGTGAAGATCATCTTCGCCGTGCCTGGCATCGTGCTGGCGACCGTCTTCGTGACCTTCCCCTTTGTCGCCCGCGAGCTGATCCCGCTGATGCAGGCGCAAGGGCGCGACGAGGAAGAGGCGGCCACCGTGCTCGGCGCCAGCGGCTGGCAGACCTTCCGCCGCGTCACGCTGCCCAACATCAAGTGGGGTCTGCTGTACGGCGTCATCCTGTGCAATGCACGCGCCATGGGCGAGTTCGGCGCGGTGTCGGTCGTCTCTGGCCACATTCGCGGCCTGACCAACACGCTGCCTTTGCACGTCGAGATCCTCTACAACGAATACCAGTTCGCGGCCGCCTTCGCCGTCGCGTCACTGCTGGCACTGCTGGCGCTGGTGACGCTGGTGATCAAGCAATTCATCGAGTGGCGCGCCAGCCAGTCGACGCACGGGAACGAGTGATGAGCATCCAAGTCCAGAACATCCACAAGAGTTTCGGCAACTTCACCGCCTTGGGTGACGTGTCGCTGGAATTCCCGACCGGCGAGCTGGTGGCTCTGCTCGGCCCCTCGGGCTGCGGCAAGACGACGCTGCTGCGCATCATTGCCGGCCTGGAGCAGGCCGACCGCGGGCGCGTGCTGCTGGACGGCCAGGACGCTTCCGACACGCATGTGCGCGAGCGCCAGGTCGGCTTCGTGTTCCAGCATTACGCGCTGTTCCGCCACATGACGGTGTTCGACAACGTCGCGTTCGGCCTGCGCGTGAAGCCCAGGAAGCAGCGCCTGCCCGAGACCGAGATCAGGAAGCGCGTGACCGAGCTGCTCAAGCTCGTGCAGCTSGACTGGCTKGSCGASCGCTTTCCRYCSCAGCTYTCGGGCGGSCAGCGCCARCGCATYGCCYTGGCGCGYGCGCTGGCSGTSGAGCCGCRCGTGCTGCTGCTSGACGAGCCCTTCGGCGCGCTSGACGCCAAGGTGCGCAAGGAGCTGCGCCGCTGGCTGCGCCGCCTGCACGACGASCTGCAYATCACCAGCATCTTCGTCACGCACGACCAGGATGAAGCCCTGGAAGTCGCCGACCGCATCGTGCTGATGGACCACGGCCGCGTCGAGCAGGTTGGCACGCCGCAGGAGGTCTACGAGCGCCCAGCCACGCCCTTCGTTTACGGCTTCCTTGGTGCTGTCAACCGCTTCGTCGGCCACTCACGCGGCGGTGTGCTGCATATGGGCGAGCACCAGTTGCCGCACCAGGGCGCGCATGGTGACGGCGAAGTGCAGGCCTATGCGCGGCCGCATGAACTGCAGATCCTGACTGACGAGTCGGCGCACGGCTTGTCGGCCACCGTGGAGCGCGTGCTGTCCTTCGGCGCGAGCGCGCGTGTCGAGCTGATCGGCCCGGATGGCCAGCCGCTGGAGGCAGAGCTGACGCGCGAGGAGGCAGACACGTTGCGGCTGCAAGGCGGGCAGCGCGTGAAGCTGAGCGCGGCACGGTTGAGTCTGTTCGAGGCCGGCGCGGGCATCTAGGGGGTCACCCCCGCCGGCTGTCCGCTTGCTGGTCGGGTTTGCGTCCGTCCAGGCAAGGGTCAGCGTCGACGAAGTCCGCCGGCGGGCCCTGCCAGGAGCCCGCCATGCCCATCCCCGCCCTGCAACGCCGCCTGATCGGCCTCGCCGCCCTCGCCGTCCTCGGCGTCTACCACCTCACCCGGCCTGCTCACGCCTGTGGGCTTCCGCGCCCTGCATCGGCCGTCGTGCCCGAGTCCGCTGCCAGTGCCGCCAAACGCCGAAACGACACGGCGCTGCGGTTCGATCCGCCCGCAGCCGGGAAGCTGCGTCCGACCCGGGCCGATTACGAGGACTGCATCGATCACCCTTCACTCGACGGCCTGGTCACCGATTGCTCAGCGCTGCTGCCCGAAACCCCAGCCAAGCCCGCGCGCCCGGCCAAGGCCCGCTGAGCCGCGCCGCACCCGGCTGGCATATTCGGCCCGCGCATGCGCTGCTGCGCATTGCTTCCTTCCTTGATCGCAGGGCGCTGACCACACTGGGGGTTCCACTGTTCAAGGAACACCCAATGAGCATCACCGCCATCAACGTGCGCAACCAGTTCCGCGGCACGATCAAGGAAATCATCGAAGGCCCGGTCGTCTCCGAGGTCGACGTCCTCACCCGCAACGGCGACATCGTCACTTCGGTCATCACGACACGCTCGGTCAAGGACCTGGGCCTGGAGGTCGGCCGCGAGGTCGTCGCCCTGGTCAAGTCCACCGAAGTGTCGATCGCGACGCTGTAAGCCATGGCCTACCAGCCGCCGCGCGTTCTCATCATCCCGGGCCTGAACGACAGCGGCTCGGCGCATTGGCAAACCTGGCTGCAGGGGCAGTACCGCGACGCCCGCCGCGTCACGCAGCGCGACCCGAGCAAACCCGAGTTGGAGCGCTGGGCCGAGCGCATTCAGCGCACGCTGGAAGTGGCGGGTGAAGGGGAATGGCTGGCCGTGGCCCACAGCTTCGGCTGCCTGGCGCTGGCGCGCCACCTGGCTGACCACCCTGACTCCCCCATTCGCGAGGCCCTTTTCGTTGCCCCGGCCGAGCCTGACAAGTTCGGCATCGCCGAGTCGCTGCCCCACCATCGCCTGCCGCGCCGCTCGCGCCTGATCGCCAGCAGCACCGATCCCTGGATGAGCGCCGCCAGCGCCGCGCGTTGGGCGCACCGTTGGGGAGCGAGTTACAGCAACCTCGGCCCGGTCGGGCACATCAATGCCGAGGCCGGCTTCGGGCCCTTCCCGCTGGCCAAGAGCTGGATCGAAGCGGCCCGGGCGCGCGCCGCTGCCGAGCAGCGGCCGCGCCATGCCGAGTTCCGCGAGTGGGCCTTTGCCATCTGAAGTGGCGGCTCGGCAGCCGAGAGTTCAACAGCCGCGGACGAGGAACTCGACCCGCCGGTCGAGCGCGTCGGACAGGTCGTCGCGGCCGTTGCCGATCAGCGCCTGCCTGGAGCCGACGCCACTGCTGGCCAGTCGCGGCGTCAGCTTGGGTGCCACCCGCTTCAACTCGCCCGCGACCATCTCCGCGCGCATCAGCGAAATCCTTTCGTTCACCGGCTCGGCGCCGCTTGCGCTCGTGTGGCCGACCACGTCCAGGCAACTCGGCCGCGCCGCAGCACGGCGGCCGATCTCGCCCATCCACATCGCATAAGGCAACGCCGTGGTGCCCGGCGGCGACCAGATCGCCGCGGTGCCGGGCTTGAACAGCACCTTCACGCCCAGCCGCTTCTGGTCGAGCCCTTGCTCGACGATGTCGCCGAAGGCCTTGGCCGCCGCCGACCGCTGGCCGAGCCGCATCCGCGTGAGGTACAGCCCGGTGTGCACGCGCAACTGGTTGCCGCCGGGGCTGGCCAGCGCCGTCTCGAACAGCGTGGCGGCTTGCGCATAGCGCTTGGCGGCATAGGCCTCGCTGGCCTCAGCGATGGTCGCAGCCGTCACGATGCGGTCGATGTACAGCGGGTGGATGGCGTCGCCGGGCTTGGTGCCTTGACAGGTGCGCACATAGCCGGTGGTGGCATCGTCCGGCGCCCAAGCCGGTGAATCGGCGAACAGCGGCAACGGCGTCGTGTCTACGCCCTCGGGCAGCGCGAAGGCCAGGCCTTTGCTGACCAGCTTGCCGGTCTTCAGGTCCGCCAGGGCCAGGCAGATCCGGAAGGCTTCGCGCCTGCCCTCGCTCTTGCGCTCGGCATTCACGCCGGTGAAGGTCCCGGTCAGGATCAGCGGCCCGCGCACGACGTTGACCGGGTTGAACGGCTTGACGTTGTAGCGCGGGTACTGCTGGCCGATCAGCTTGACCAGTTGCGCGCCCAGCGTCTGCGTGGCATTCGATTGAAGCCCGGTCACACCGTCCACCAGAGGGTCGATCACCAGCTCCCGGGCCTCGGCCGGCTGCGCATCGGCGAGCAAAGCCGTGGCGGCGCGCAGCACGGCGGCATCGAACGGCAGCGTGGGGGGTGGCACCGGCGCCGGCGGCGGTGCAGGCACGGCGGCCGGGACCGGCGCTGCCGCGGGGGCCGTGGCAGGGCCGGGGGCACCGCAAGCGCCCAAAAGGCTCATGAGGCTCACGGCAGCCAACACCGCCAGCCGCCAGCCGGCCCTGGCCGGTCGGACCTGGAAGACAAAACTGCCGCGTCTGATTCGATGCTGTGTCATGGCGCGCTCGCGTCGGGCCTCGGGAGCCGCAAGCGTATCGCGCCTGCGCGCCCTAGCCGAGCGTTGACTTGAATACCGCCAGCGTCCTCTCCCAGGCCAGCTGCGCCGCCGCGGGGTCATAGCGCGGCGTCGTGTCGTTGTTGAAACCGTGCTGGGTGCCGGCGTAAACGAACTGCTCGTAGCGCACACCCGCCGCCTTCAATGCGGCTTCATAGGGTGGCCAGCTGGCATTGACGCGCTCGTCGTTGCCGGCGTAGTGCAGCAGCAGCCGCGCCTTGATGCGCGGCACGTCTTCCAGCGCTGGCGCGGCGCCGTAGAAGGGCACGGCCACGGCCAGCTCAGGCACCTGCGTGGCCACATGGTTGGTCAGCGAGCCACCCCAGCAGAAGCCGACCACGCCGACCTTGCCATTGGCATCCGGCAGCGCCAGCAGCCCGCGAGCAGCGGCGACGATGTCTGCACGCGTCTTGCCGGCGTCGAGCTTGCCGAAGAGCTCGCGCGCCTTGTCCTCGTCGCCCGGGTAGCCGCCCAGCGGCGCCAGTGCGTCGGGCGCATAGGCCACGTAGCCGGCGAGCGCGACACGGCGGGCGATGTCCTCGATGTGCGGGTTCAGGCCGCGGTTCTCATGCACGACGAGCACGGCGGGCAGCTTGCCCGCGGCACTTGCCGGCTTGGCCAGATAGCCCTGCACCTTGCCGTTGCCTTGCGGCGAATCGAAGGCCTGGCGGCGCGTCACCAGGCGCGGGTCATCTGGCTTGACTTGCTGGGCCGCGGCGAAATTGGGGCTGAGTGTGGCCAACAGCGCAGCGGCACCAGCCGGGCCACCGGCAAAGCTGGCGGCCTGCTCAAGAAACCCGCGCCGGCTCAGGTCGCCGTGCACGTAGCGATCGAACAAGGCCCAGGCCTGGGTCGGAATGGCTTCCTTATGCATGCATTGACTCCTTGGATGCCGGCCAACTGTAGGCGTACCAAAACCGCCTGACACCACCACGAAGTGCATAACGATATGGCGAATGGTTCGACGACAGAAGTGATCGCTGTTTGCAGAATCGCCTCGCATGAACTTCCAGCAACTCCGTTCCGTCCGCGAAGCCCAGCGCCGCGGCTTCAACCTGACCGAAGTCGCGCAGGCCCTGCACACTTCGCAACCCGGCGTCAGCCGCCAGATCCGCGAGCTGGAAGAGGAGCTCGGCATCGAGCTCTTCGTGCGCGTGGGCAAACGCCTCACAGGGCTGACCGAGCCGGGCGAGCACGTGCTGCCCGTCATCGAGCGCCTGCTGCTGGAAGCCGAGAACCTCAAGCGCGCGGCCGATGACTTCGCCCAGGCGGGCAGCGGCCGCCTGCGCATCGCGGCCACGCACAGCCAGGCGCGCTATGCGCTGCCGCCCGCCGTGCGCGACTTCCGCGCCCATCACCCCGACGTCAGCCTGCATCTGCAGCAGGGCTCGCCGCAGCAGATTGCACGCCTGCTGCTCGATGGCGAGGCCGACGTGGGCATCGCCACCGAGGCGCTGGCCCAGTACCCCGAACTCGTCGCCCTGCCCTGCTACCGCTGGACGCACTCGGTCGTCGTGCCGCCCGACCACCCGCTGCTCGATGGCCCGCTGACGCTGGCCCGCCTGGCCCAATTTCCTATCGTCACCTACGAGCCCGGCTACACCGGCCGCTCCCACATCGACGAAGCCTTTGCCGCGGCCCAGCTGCAGCCCCACATCGTGCTGAGCGCGATGGATGCCGACGTCATCAAGACCTATGTGGAGCTGGGCCTGGGCGTGGGCATCGTCGCGGCCATCGCCTTCGACGAGGAGCGCGACCGCCATCTGCGTGCCATCGATGCCCGCCATCTGTTCGAGGACAACATGACGCGCCTGGCCGTGCGGCGCAGCGCCTATCTGCGCGACTACATCTACGAGTTCATCCAGACCTTTGCTTCGCCGCTCAAGCGCGAGGTCGTCGATGCGGCCCGCCACGAGCTGCCGACCGTGGCGGCTGAACCCGTGCTGGCCTGGTCGAAAGCCGCATGAGCTTGCGCGCTCTTCTTCTTTGCCCGCTCCTGCCCTGATCCCTAGAGTGAACCGCCTTACCCCTAACTCAAACACCATGCGCCGCCTCCTCACTGCCCTCTCCTTCGCTCTCGCCGCCACCGGCGCCTTTGCGCAGACCTCGCTGCTGAACGTCTCCTACGACCCGACGCGGGAGCTCTACCAGGACTTCAACAAGGCCTTCGCCGCGCAGTGGAAGGCCAAGACCGGCGAGACCGTCAGCGTCAAGGCTTCGCATGGCGGCTCCGGMAAGCAAGCCCGCGCCGTCATCGACGGGCTGGAAGCCGATGTCGTCACGCTGGCCCTGGCCTATGACATCGACGCCGTCGCCGACCACAAGCTGCTGCCGCTGGACTGGCAGAAGAAGCTGCCCAACAACGCCAGCCCCTACACCTCCACCATCGTCTTCCTGGTGCGCAAGGGCAACCCGAAGAAGATCAGCAACTGGCCCGACCTGGCCCGCAGCGGCGTCGACGTCATCACCCCCAACCCCAAGACCAGCGGCGGTGCGCGCTGGAACTACCTGGCGGCCTGGGGCTATGCGCTGAAAAACGGCGGCACGCCGGATTCGGCCAAGGACTTCGTCAAGCGCATCTATGCCAACACCAAGGTGCTGGACTCGGGCGCCCGTGGCTCGACGACGACGTTTGTCGAGCGCGGCATCGGCGACGTGCTGATCGCCTGGGAGAACGAGGCCTATCTGGCCGTCAAGGAACTCGGCCCGGACAAGTTCGAGATCGTCACGCCCAGCGTCTCCATCCTGGCCGAGCCGCCCGTGGCCATCGTCGACAAGGTGGTCGACAAGCGCGGCACGCGCAAGCAGGCCGAGGCCTATCTGAACTACCTCTACAGCCCCGAAGGCCAGGAGATCGCGGCCAAGAACTACTACCGCCCGCGTGACGCCAAGGTCGCGGCCAAGTACGCCAAGCAGTTCGGGCCGGTCAAGCTCTTCACCTTGGACGAGTACTTCGGCAACTGGCGCCAGGCCCAGAAGGCCCACTTTGACGACGGCGGCGTGTTCGACCAGATCTACACGCCCGGCTCGAAGTAAGCGCGCCGGCGCCGTCAGAAGCGCAGATGTTCAACCACCTCCGGCGGGTAGTGGCGCTGATAGGCCCGCCGGAGCGCCCCTTCAGCGATGGCCCGCTCGAACATCTGCACCAGCAGCGCCAGATCGGCCGCGTCGAGATTGCGCTTGGACAAATAGACGCCGTTCTCCATCAGCGGCAGGGCCTCCAGCAGCACGATGCGAAAGGCCGTCTGCGACAGCGGCATCCGCGGTGCCAGGTCCAGAGCACCCTGGCCGGTCACATAGGGCAGCAGCGTGAAGTCGGCGCGGCCCGCCCGCAACATGCGGCTGAGCGCCTCGATGTCGGGCACGATGTCGGCGCGTTTGTCTGCCAGCAATTGGTCGACGAAATCGCCGTAGGCCTGCCCGAAGTAGTAGCCACGCACGAAGATGCCGCGCAGGCTCTTGTCGGCCAACAGCCGGCTCAGGTCGGCCGGCACCGACGCGTGCGTGCGTAGCGTCGCCACGGCCACGCCCTGGCGACTCAAGGGCACGAAGAGATGGGTCTGTTCGCGCTCGGGCTTGCGCAACGCCGGCAAATAGAGATCGCCATCCTGCGCCTCGAACGCCGTTCGCGCGGCGCGCGCGCGGGGCACGACACTGAACCGGAACTCGCAGCCAAGCAGCGCACCGCGCTCGCGCAGCAGTTCCGGCAGCACGCCTTCGACGCGCTCGTCTTCAACGAACACCAGCCGACCCGCTGGCGACACCGGCACGTCAATCGCACGCGAACAACCCGCCTCGGCAGCCGGAGCGAACAACCCGGCTACCGCAAGCACCAGCCCTACCCTGAGCGGAACTCGACGACCGCTTTGCATGCGCAAACAGTAACGGCTGCGTGCGTTGACAGCAAGCCCGGCAAGTCCAGGGCCATGCATCCGCTGCACGCCGGGTGGCCGGTGAGCCGCCCGGCGCTGCCCAACGATGCTCAGCGGCGTCGACGCTGCCAGGTCACCCCGCCCAGTGCGGCCATGCCGGCCAGCAACAGAGCCGACGGCGTTGGCTCCGGCACGGCCGCGGTCGTCAGCGTCACGTCGTCAATGAAGCTGGCCGCCGCAATGTGGCGGGCACCGGTGTCTGGCATGTCTTCGAAATAGCACCGCCTCGACACAAAGGGCGGCAAGGACGCGGCCCACGCCACAAACCAGCAACATGACGGCAGCCGACAGACACATTAGGGGGGCGGCGCGTCTGCTAGCCTGCCGGGGTCAACGCCGGGCCGCGACCGACCGTTGGCCCGGACTCAGCCCGAAAGGCCCGCCCGCCATGACAGCCTTGCCCCGTTTCGCGCTTTGCACCGCCGCATTGCTGGCCGGCTGTGCCGCTGCGCCATTCCAGGCGCCCACGGTGGGCAGCCACAGCGCAGCCGCCGACACGCTATGGTTGGATCGCTTGAGCTGGGGTGCCAGCAGCGCCGATCTCAGCCAGGTCCGCCGCCAGGGCCGCGAGGTCTGGCTGGAAGCCCAGCTCCAGCCTCGCATCCCGGGCGCACTGCCAGAAGCCGCTCAGGCGCAAATCCAGGCTCTCGCCGTCACCCAGCAGCCGTTGTTGCCCCTGGTGCAGCAGATGGAAGCCCAGCGCAAGGCCGCCGATGCACTGACCGACGACATGGCCAAGGCGGAGGCGCAGAAGAACTACCAGCAGGCCCTGACCAAGCTGGCCCGCGAGGCGTCGACCCGCCAGCTGCTGAATGCCCTGTACTCGCCCAACCAGGTCCAGGAGCAGATGACCTGGTTCTGGTTCAACCATTTCAACGTCCACCAGTACAAGAGCAACCTGCGCGTCATGGTGGGCGACTACGAGCAGGGCCTGCGCGAACGCGCGCTCGGGCGCTTTCGCGACCTGCTCGGCTACACGGCCCACCACCCGGCCATGCTGCGCTACCTCGACAACGAGCAGAACGCCGCCAACCGCATCAACGAGAACTACGCCCGCGAGCTGCTGGAGCTGCACACCCTGGGCGTGGGCGGTGGCTATAGCCAGAAGGATGTGCAGGAGCTGGCCCGCGTGCTGACCGGGCTGGGCGTGAACCTGACCGACAACAAACCCAAGCTCAAGCCCGCGCAGGAGGCGCAATACCGCCGAGACGGGCTGATGGAGTTCAACCCGGCGCGGCATGACTTTGGCGACAAGCAACTGCTCGGCGTCACCGTCAAGGGCCAGGGCGAGGCCGAACTGGACCATGTGTTGGACCTGCTGGCCAAACACCCGAGCACGGCCCATTTCGTATCGCGCAAGCTGGCCCAGTACTTCGTCGCCGACGAGCCGCCGCCGGCGCTGGTGGAGCGCATGGCGGAGCGCTGGCAGCAGAGCGATGGCCGCATCGCCGAGGTGCTGCGTGCCATGGTGGGCTCGCCCGAGTTCGAGGCGTCCCTGGGCCGCAAGTTCAAGGACCCGACGCATTACGTCGTCTCGGCCGTGCGCCTGGCTTATGCCGACAAGGTGGTGCTGAACACCGGCCCAATGATCGGCTGGCTCTACCGCCTCGGCCAGGCGCCCTACAACCGCCAGACGCCCGATGGCTATGCACTCGACGAAAGCGCCTGGGCGGGGCCCGGCCAGATGACGACGCGCTTCGAGATCGCGCGCGCCATCGGCAGCGGCAGCGCGGGCCTCTTCAAGGTCGAGGGCGAGCCCAAGGACAGGCCAGCCTTCCCGCAGATCGCCCACCCGCTGTACTACGAGGGCATCGCCCCGCGCCTGGCCGCCGCCACGCAGCAGGCGCTGGGTCAGGCCACGTCGCCACAGGAATGGAACACCTACCTGCTGGCCTCCCCCGACTTCATGAACAGGTGACGCCATGAACCGACGCCTTTTGCTCCAGCTCGGCCTCGCTGGCCTTGGTACGGCCGCCCTGCCCACACAACTGTGGGCCGCAGCAGCCGACACGCCGCGCCTGCTCGTCGTCTTCCTGCGCGGTGCCTATGACGCGGCCAACCTGCTGGTGCCCACCTCATCCAGCTTCTACTACGAGGCCCGGCCCAACATCGCCATCGCCAAGACGGCCGCGCTGCCGCTGGACGCGAGCTGGGGCCTGTCGCCCGCGGTGGCCGACAGCATCCACCCGCTTTGGCTCAAAGGCCAGGCCGCCTTCGTGCCCTTTGCCGGCACCAACGACACGACACGCAGCCATTTCGAAACCCAGGACCACATCGAGTTGGGCCAGGCCGACGAGGGCAGCCGTGACTTCCGCAGCGGCTTCATGAACCGGCTGGCCGGCGTACTGGGTGCGGGCTCGCCCGTCAGTTCGAGGTTGGAAGCCATGGCCTTCACCGACCAGGTGCCGCTGATCCTGCGTGGCAATCTGCCGGTGGCCAACCAGGCCCTGCGCGACCTCGGCAAGCCGGCCATCAATGCCGCCCAGGCCCAGGTCATCGCCAGCATGTACGCCGGCACACGCATGGCCAACACGGTCAGCGGCGGCTTCGAGGTGCGCGACGAGGTGTCACGCGAAATGGCCGGTGAAATGGAAGCGGCCAGCCGCGGTGCCATTGCCGCCAAGGGCTTTGCGCTCGAAGCACGGCGCATCGCACGGCTGATGCGCGAACGCGTGACCCTGGGTTTCATCGACGTCGGTGGCTGGGACACCCACGTCGGCCAGGGCGGTGCGACCGGCCAGCTTGCCACCAAGCTCGGTGAGCTCGGCCGCGGCCTCGCGCTGTTTGCCGACGAGATGGGGCCACAGTGGAACAACACCGTGGTGGTGGTGGTCAGCGAGTTTGGCCGCACCTTCCGCGAGAACGGCAACCGCGGCACCGACCATGGCCACGGCAGCGCCTACTGGGTGCTGGGCGGCGGCGTGAAGGGCGGGCGGGTGATGGGCGAACAGGTGGAGGTCAAGGCCGCCACGCTGTTCCAGAACCGCGACTACCCGGTGCTCAACGAGTACCGGGCGCTATTTGGCGGCCTGTTCAAGCGTATGTACAGCCTGAACGACGCGCAGCTGGCCGCCGTCTTTCCCGGGGCCAGTGCGCGCGATCTGGGCCTGGTTTAAGCCTTGCTCAGTCGGGCGGCAACCGTCTTGATGCGCTCGCCGAAGGCCTTGGCCGTGGCGAAGTCGCCCGCGGCCATTTCGTCCGTGGAGGCGTCGCTGGGCGAGACCGTCATCAGGCCGCCGAAGGACGCGACGTAGTTGATGTCGTCGCGCGTCGAAGCCTTCTTGTTGGCCGGCATCATGCCCGTGCCCACCCACAGCATGGAGTGCTGCTGGCTCAGCGTGAAGAAGTAGTGCAGCGTCGACAGCTTGTCGCCGTTCATGGAGGCGCTGTTCGTGAAGCCGGCGGCCAGCTTGTCCTTCCAGCCCTGGCCGAACCAGACCTTGCTGGATGCGTCGGCAAACTTCTTGAACTGCCAGCTGGCCGCGCCCATGTAGGTGGGGGAACCGAAGACGATGGCGTCGGCCGCGGCCAGCGCTTCCCAGTCTGCGTCCTTCAAATTGCCTTCGGCGTCGATGGCGATGAGCTGGGCGCCCGCGCTCTCGGCAACGGTCTCGGCGATGCGCTTGGTGTGGCCGTAGCCGGAGTGGTAGACGACAACGATCTTGCTCATGGAGGAATTCCTCTGGGGGTGGGGGTGGGAAGAAATCAAGCGGCCAGGTCGAAGACCAGGACTTCGGCGTTCTTGCCGGCGGTCAACGCGAGGCGCGATGTTTCGCGAATCTGCAAGGCATCACCGGTTACCAGGTCTTGTCCATTCACGCTGAGCGCGCCGCGCACGACGTGCACATAGGCAAGGCGACCGGGCGCCAGTTCAAGTTCAGCTTGCTCGGCGCCATCGAACAGGCCCGCATACAGCTTGGCATCGGCATGGATGGTCACCGAGCCTTGCGAGCCGTCGTTGGCCGCGACGAGACGCAGCCGGCCGCGCTTGGAGCCGGCGTCGAAGTGCTTCTGCTCATAGCTCGGCGCGATGCCGCGGGCGTCAGGCTGGATCCAAATCTGCAGGAAGTGCGTCGTTTCGTCCTTGGCATGGTTGAACTCGCTGTGCATCACGCCGGTACCGGCGCTCATCCGCTGCACATCGCCGGGGCGGATGACACCAGCGTTCGCACCACCGGCCTCGCCGTTGCCCATGCTGTCCTTGTGCGCCAGTTCGCCGGAGAGCACGTAGCTGATGATCTCCATGTCGCGATGGCCGTGCGTGCCGAAGCCCTTGCCAGCAGCGACCTTGTCCTCGTTGATGACACGCAGCGGCCCGAAGCCCATGCGGGCCGGATCGTAGTAGTCAGCAAAGGAGAAGCTGTGGAAGGACTTCAGCCAGCCGTGGTCGGCGTAGCCGCGGTCACTGGACTTGATCAGTTGCATCACTGGGTTTTGCATGCTGGCTCCTTGCTTGTTGGCGATGGAGTCAATGTAGGAGCGACCGTCGTATCCGGGAGTCGGCCTGCGTTGAGGACATCATTCAAATAGACTGAACGCATGCCGAATCCTCAGGACAAACGCCGCGCACTGACCCCGGAAGCCCTGTCCATGATGGACACCATCGCCCGCACGGGCAGCTTCGCCGCCGCGGCTCGCGAGATGGGTCGGGTGCCGTCGGCGCTGACCTATTCCGTGCGCCAGCTGGAAGACGCGCTCGACGTGCTGCTCTTTGACCGCAGCTCCCGCCAGGCCGTGCTGACAGCGGCCGGCCAGGAGCTGCTGCACGAGGGCAGGCGCCTGCTGCAGGAACTGGACGCCGTGGCCAACCGCGTGCGGCGCATCTCCACCGGCTGGGAAAGCGAGCTGACGCTGGCCGTCGATGACGCCGTCGCCCGCCGGGCCCTGTTCGATCTGATGGAAGCTTTCTACGCCGAGAAGATCGACGGCGGCGGCCCACCGCCGACCCGGCTCAAGCTGCGCGTGGAGGTGCTGGCCGGCACCTGGGAGGCCTTGCTGCATGGCCAGGCCGACATAGCAGTCGGTGTACCGGGGCAGCTGCAGAACAGCGGCATTCACTGTGAGTTCGCGGGAGACCTGGAGTTCGCCTTCTGCATTGCGCCCCACCATCCGCTGGCCAGCCTGCCCGAGCCGCTCAGCGCAAGCCAGATCGCCGAGCACCGCATCGTTGCCGTGGCTGACAGCGCCCGGCTGATGGCGCCGCTCAGCGTCGGTCTGCTGCCAGGCCAGGACGTGCTGACCGTGCCGTCGCTGGCCATCAAGCTGGAGGCCATGATGCGCGGCCTGGGCTGCGGCTCCCTGCCCGTGCCCATCGTGCGGCGCCACATCGAGGCCGGCCGCCTGGTGCGCAAGGCCACCTACGAAGGCCGGCGCACCGGCAAGATGCACTACGCCTGGCGCGACACCGGTCCCGCACCGGGCAAGGCGCTGGCATGGTGGCTGGACAAGCTGCGCAGCGAGACGACGCGCAAGGCACTGCTCGAACAGCACGAGGGGCTGCTGCTCTGATGAGCTATCGAGGTCGATTCGCGCCCTCGCCCACCGGCCCGCTGCACGCCGGCTCGCTGGTGGCGGCGCTGGCGAGCTGGCTGGATGCCCGCGCCCACGGCGGCGAGTGGCTGGTGCGCATCGAAGACGTCGATGGCCCGCGCTGCCCGCCGGGCATGGACGAGGTCATCCTCGGCCAGCTCGATGCCCTCGGCCTGCGGCCCGACGAGCCGCCCGTCTGGCAGTCGCGCCGCGGCGAGCTGTATCAAGCCGCGCTGGACCGGTTGATTGCCTCCGGCCACGCCTATGGCTGCGCCTGCACGCGGGCCGAGATTGCAGCGGCAGCCGGCCCCAAGCCCAGGCATGGTGAACTGATCTATCCCGGCACCTGCCGAGATGGCACCCACGGCCGGCCGGTGCGGGCATGGCGCTTTCGCGTCGCGGGCCGCATCAACTGGCAGGACCGCCGGCTGGGCGCGCAATCGCAAGACCTCGAAACCGAAGTCGGCGACTTCATCCTCAAGCGCGCCGACGGCCTGTGGGCCTACCAGCTCGCCGTCGTCGCCGACGATGCCGAACAAGGCGTCACCGACATCGTCCGCGGTGAGGACCTGGCCGACAACACGCCGCGCCAGATCGCGCTGCAACGAGCACTTGGCTTTCCGACACCGCGCTATCTGCACACGCCGCTTGTGCTGGCGGTGGACGGGCACAAGCTGTCCAAGCAGAACGGCGCGGCGGCCATCGACCTTGCCGACCCTGCCGGGCGGCTGCGCGATGCCGCGAGTCGGCTGGGGCTGCGCTTGCCGGACGGGATGAACAGCGCCGAGGAAGTACTGACGGGCTCGGTGTCGAACTGGGAAGCGCTGGTGAGGGAATCAGTGGGTGAACGTTCGAGTTGAGACGCACAAGCTGGCGCGCCGAGCAGGAACAGGCTCAACCTTCCGACAACTGGCTCCACACCGGCCTGACCTCAATCGTGGCAACTGCAGCCATCGGGTGTTTGGCTGCGACCTCGACGGCGATGTCCAGACTGGCGCATTGGATGAGTTCATACGCGCACATTTGTTCGCGCGAGCGCGAGAACGGCCCTGAAGAGGGGCTGATCCTTCCATCCCTCACGCGCACGGTGACAGCCTCAGAGGCTGGCCGCAGTGGGTTGCCCTGGACTCGAATACCGCGAGCCTCCATCGACTTGATCCAGTCCATGATCTCCGCAACGAGGCGCTCCGTAGGTGCAAACCCGTCGTCGTGGGCGATGATGAGCAGATAGTTCATGCGTCTCTCTCAGAAGCGGCAGGGCAAAGGCGCCCTTCGACACGACGAACAAAGGGCTGAGCAATCGACACCAAGACCTCCCAGGCGACGAAACAGCCGCCTGGGCCAGGAGGCGACAATCCGGGGCTTTCCCCACAGCAAGGATTTCCCATGAACACCACGCCCACCGGCCTGCAGTTTGACGACACCGTCGAAGGCGATGGCAAGCAGGCAGCGGCCGGCCATGACGTCACCGTCCACTACACCGGCTGGCTCTGGGTCGACGGCGCCAAGACCGACAAGTTCGACTCCAGCAAGGACCGCGGCGACCCCTTCGAGTTCGAACTCGGCGCCGGCATGGTCATCCGCGGCTGGGACGAGGGCGTGCAGGGCATGAAGATCGGTGGCAAGCGCACGCTGATCATCCCGGCCGAACTGGGTTACGGCGCGCGTGGCGCCGGCGGCGTCATCCCGCCGAATGCGACGCTGTGCTTCGAGGTCGAGCTGCTGGGCCTCGCCGGCGGCCCCGAACATGTCGAGCTGAACCTGCACACCACCTCCAGCGGCCTGCAGTACGAGGACCGCTTGGTGGGCGACGGCGCCGAAGCCGCCAAGGGCCAGCGCGTGTCGGTGCACTACACCGGCTGGCTCTACAAGGACGGCATGAAGGGCAAGAAGTTCGACTCCAGCAAGGATCGCGGCCAGCCCTTCAAGTTCCGCCTCGGCGGCGGCGAAGTCATCCAGGGCTGGGACGAAGGCGTGCAGGGCATGAAGGTCGGCGGCACGCGCATGCTGGTGCTGCCGCCGGAGCTGGGCTATGGTGCCCACGGCGCGGGCGGCGTCATCCCGCCGAACGCGACGCTGCTGTTCGAGGTCGACCTTCTGGCGGTCTGACCCGAAGCCATTTCAAGCGACGGCAGGCGACTGACAAGCGCCTGTCATTCGCGGATGCTTTGATCCAGCCCGTTCACGAACCCAGATCACATCATGTCGATTGACCAACGCCGCTTCCCTCGCGTCGAGTTCTTCCTGGTGCCCGACGAGCACGAACAGCTGCCGGTCTGGGTCATCAAGCCCGAGGGCCTGGCCGAGAAGCGCGGCGGTGTCGTCGTCAACCTCAGCGAGGCCGGCCTGCAGATCCTGGCCGCGGCCGAGCCGCCGCTGGATGCCCAGCACTACGAGTTGCGCCTGCTGCTCGGCGAGGACGAGGGCGTGCCCCTCTTCAGCGCCGAGGTGCGCCGCGTCTGGACGCGGCCGCTGAGCCGCATCGTGCAGCTCGGCGGCTTCGAGTTCGAGTCGCCCAACTCCCAGGCCGAGGAGTTCCTGCTCGCGCAGACCGCGCAGATCACGGCGCGCAAATGGGTGCGCTGCGTGCTCGTGGAACGCATGACAGCCCTGGCCTGAATCCCTTCGCGTCCAGCCCCCTGGTGAGCGGGGCTGGACTGGGTTAGCGTGGTCGCGGGGCAGGTTTGCCCCGCCATTGCCCACGTCATGCTCGAAACCGACCACCTGCTGCGCTACTGGACCGACAGCCAATGGGCGGCCAACGTGCTGATGCTGATGCATCTGCTGGGCGCCATGGTGCTGGGCCTGTTGCTCGGCTATGAGCGGGCCTACCACGGCCGTGCCGCCGGCATGCGCACATACGCGCTGGTCTGCATGGCGTCCTGCGCCGTGACCATCCTCGTCGGCTACCCCGACCAATGGTTCGGCGGCCACATGGCCGGCGGTTCGCTGCCGCAGTTCACCGACCCGACCCGCGTGATTCAGGGTGTGGTGACGGGTATCGGT
Source organism: Roseateles sp. P5_D6 (assembly GCF_054049415.1). Classification (NCBI taxonomy): domain Bacteria; kingdom Pseudomonadati; phylum Pseudomonadota; class Betaproteobacteria; order Burkholderiales; family Sphaerotilaceae; genus Roseateles; species Roseateles sp. P5_D6. Next base: position 30,065 of record NZ_JBFUMK010000019.1, read on the forward strand.
TTCCTGTGCGCCGGCGTCATCATGCGCGAGGGCATGAACATCTCGGGGCTGACGACGGCGGCCTCGATGTGGGCGGCATCGGCCATCGGCATCGTGCTGGGCATGGGCTTCTATTTCGCCGCCATCGCACTGACGCTGCTGTGCGCCACGCTGATGATGTGGGGCGCCAAGCTGGAAAGCCGCCTGCCCTCCCACCCGGCCATCGCGGTGACGCTGCGCGGCGAATCGGGCCGGCGCTTCACGCAGGCCGAACTGGCCGAGTTCGCCGATGGCCTGGGCTACCGCTTCGCGCCCGGCTCGCTGAGCATCGAGAAGCAGGGCGACCATGAAGAGTGGCGCTTCGTCTGCACGGCCAAGCAGAACTTCAAGGGGCAGACGCTATGCCGCTTCACCGACCGGCTGCATGAGCTGCCTGGCGTGGCCGGATACCGCGTGACCCACGCTCGCAACTAGAGCAGGCTGACCGCCGCCAGATTGAGCAGCGAGGTCTCGCGCATCAGCCGCACGAAGTCGGCCAGGAAGGGTTTGGCCGCGAGCCCTTCGGTGCTGACGGCGTAGAGCCGCCCGGTCAGCCCGCCCTCCCCGATGCGTTGGCGCGCCACATAGCCACGCGCCAGATAGCCTTCCACCGCCCACAGCGGCAGCGCTGCAATGCCGCGGCCGCTGGCAACCAGCTGCAGCATGGCCACCGTCAACTCGCTGGTGCGGCGCGGCGGCGTGATGCCTGCGGGCTGCAGCACGCGGCGCACGAGGTCCAACATCTCGTCGGGCACCGGGTAGGTGATGAGGGTGTGGTCAGCAAAATCGAGCGCTTCGAGCCAGGGCTTGGCCAGCAGCGCATGGCCCTTGGGCAGCAGCGCAATGATCTCGAAGCTGAACAGCGGGTGCACGACGACGCCGGTCTCGTCGGCGTCCACATCCGACACGATGGCCAGCTCAGCGCGGTCCTGGTGCAGCAGGCCCACGGGGTCGGCCTGGAAGCCGGAGACGATGTCCAGCTCCACCTCCGGCCAGCGGCCGCGGAAGGCGTCCATGGCCGGCATCAGCCAGTCGAAGCAGGTGTGGCATTCCACGGCGATGCGCAGTTGGCCGGCCGAGCCGTCCACCAGCCGGCGCACGTCGCGATCGGCCTCATCGACCTGGGTCAGCACGATGTCCGCCAGCTTCAACAGCCGCTGCCCAACCGCGCCGAACACCAGCGGGTTGCTCTTGCGGGCGAACAGCTCGGCGCCGTAGTGCTCCTCCAGGGCCTTGAGCTGGTGGGACAAGGCCGACTGCGTCAGGTTCAGCAACTGCGCCGCTCGAGACAGATTGCCGGCCTCGCGCAAAGCAACCAGGGTGCGCAGATGGCGCAGTTCGAGCGGCGTTTGCATGAGCGGAACTTGTGATGATTCAGAAAACGTTTCGTTTGAATCATAGTCACGGATTGCCGATCATCGCGAATCGCTTTCAGCATTGTTCGATTCATCATGATCAAGACTCATATTCTCGGCTTCCCCCGCATGGGCGAGCACCGCGAACTGAAGACGGCGCTGGAGCGCCACTGGCGCGGCGAGCTACCCGCCACCGAGCTGGAAGCCCAGGCCGCCGAGCTACGCGCCCGCCACTGGAAACTGCAGCAGGAAGCGGGGCTGGACCATGTCACCGTCGGCGACTTCGCCCTCTACGACCACGTCGCCCATCTGATCCAGCTGTTTGGCTGCGAGCCCGCCCGCTTCGGCTTCACCGGCCAGGAAACCGCGCTGCAGCGCTACTTCGCGATGGCCCGCGGCATCACGACGACCCATGTGCAGACCGAGGCCTGCGGCTGCAGCGGCACGCATGTCGATGGCGTTCCCGCCCTGGAAATGACCAAGTGGTTCGACACCAACTACCACTACCTCGTACCCGAGTTCGACAGCGCCACCGAGTTCAGCCTGAACGCCGAGCGCCTGCTCGCCGAGGTCGACGAAGCCATCGCCCTGCCCGCCAGCCCCAAGGTCGCGTTGCTCGGGCCGGTCAGCTTCCTGTATCTCGGCAAGAGCAAGCAGGAGGGCTTCGACCAACTGGTGTTGCTCAAGCGCCTGCTGCCCGCCTACGAACAGCTGCTGACCCGCCTGGCTGCACGCGGCGTGACCTGGGTGCAACTGGACGAACCCATCCTCGGCCTGGACCTCACGCCTGCATGGCAGGACGCGCTGCGCCTGGCCTACGCACGCCTCGGCGTGGTGGGCCAACCGCTGCTGCTGGCCACCTATTTCTCGCCGCTGGGCGACAACCTGGCTCTCGCCTGCGAACTGCCCGTAGCCGGCCTGCATGTGGACGCCGTGCGCGCGCCGGAGGAACTGCTGCCCGTGGCCCTGCGACTGCCGCTGGACCGTGAGCTGTCGGTCGGCATCATCGACGGCCGCAACATCTGGCGCAGTGATCTGGACCAGGCGCTGTCACAGCTCAACAAGGTCCGCGAACTGCGCGGCGGCCGGCTGTGGGTGGCGCCGTCCTGCTCGCTGCTGCACGTGCCCTTCGGCCTGCGCCACGACGCAGCGCTGGACACCGAGCTGCAAGGCTGGCTGGCCGGCGCCGTCGAGAAGCTGGACGAGCTGCGCGTACTCAAGCGCGCGCTGTGGGGCGACGAAGCGAGCGTGGCCCGTGAACTGGCCGAGTCGCGCATTGCCCGCGCCAACCGTGTCACCAGCCGACGCGTGCGCAACGGCACCGTCGCCGCCCGCCTCAAGGCACTGCCCGCCGACGCCGACCAACGCCGCTCGCCCTTCCCCGCCCGCCAGGCCGCGCAGCGCCAGCGCCTGCGCCTGCCGGCCTTCCCGACAACCACCATCGGCTCCTTCCCGCAGACACCCGAGATCCGCGCCGCCCGCGCCGCCTTCAAGCGCGGCACGCTCGCCGAGCCCGCCTACCGCGAAGCCATGCAGCGCGAGATCCAGCTGGCGGTCAGCAAGCAGGAAGCGTTAGGGCTGGACGTGCTCGTGCACGGCGAGGCCGAGCGCAAYGACATGGTSGAGTACTTCGGCGAGCAGCTYKMSGGCKTYGCCTTCACCGCCAACGGCTGGGTGCAGAGCTACGGCTCACGCTGCGTGAAGCCGCCGGTGCTGTTCGGCGACGTGTCGCGCCCCAAGGCCATGACGGTGGACTGGACCGTCTTCGCGCAGAGCCTGACGGCCAAGCCCATGAAGGGCATGCTGACCGGCCCCRTCACCATCCTGCAATGGTCCTTCGTGCGCGACGACCAGCCGCGCGCCACCACCACGCTGCAGATCGCGCTGGCCATCCGCGACGAGGTGGCCGACCTGGAAGCCGCTGGCATCGCCGTCATCCAGATCGACGAACCTGCCATCCGCGAAGGCCTGCCGCTGCGCCGCGCGGCATGGGGCGAATACCTGGACTGGGCCACGCGTGCCTTCCGCGTCTCTGCCAGCGCCGTGCGTGACGACACGCAGATCCACACSCAYATGTGCTACTCGGAGTTCAACGACATCCTGCCCGAGATCGCAGCCATGGATGCTGACGTCATCACCATCGAGACCAGCCGCTCCGACATGGAACTGCTGCGCGGCTTTGGCGACTTCCGCTACCCCAACGAGATCGGCCCTGGCGTCTACGACATCCACTCACCGCGCGTGCCCGATACGGCTGAGATGCTGAGGTTGCTGAAGAAGGCGGCCGAAGTCATTCCGCCGGAGCTGCTGTGGGTCAACCCGGACTGCGGGTTGAAGACGCGCGGCTGGCCCGAGACCGAGGCGGCGCTCGCCCGCATGGTGGAAGCGGCGCGCGAGCTGCGGGCTGAGGGTCAGTCGATGGCGGCGTAGTCCCCTAGCCCATCCGGCCAAGGCGTCAGGATCTCGAAGCCATCGGCTGTCACGGTGACCATGTGTTCCCACTGGGCCGACAGCGACTTGTCGCGCGTCACCACCGTCCAGCCGTCGTTCAGCTCGCGAATGCCGGCCGCGCCCGCGTTGATCATGGGCTCGATGGTGAAGATCATGCCCTGCTGCAGCTTGAGCCCTTCGCCGGGCCGGCCGAAGTGGTTGACGTGAGGATCGTCGTGATAGACGTCACCGATGCCGTGGCCACCGTACTCGCGCACGACGCTGAAGCCGGCTGCGTGGGCGACCTTCTGGATGGCGTGGCCCACGTCGCCCAAGGTCGCGCCGGGGCGCACCTGGCGGATGCCGGCGCGCAGGGCCTCGTAGGTCGTGTTGACGAGCCGGCGAGCCAGCACATTGGCCTCGCCGACGATAAACATGCGGCTGCTGTCACCGAACCAGCCGTCCTTGGTGAGCGTCACGTCAACGTTGACGATGTCGCCCTTCTTGAGCCGCTTGTCCTTGGACGGGATGCCGTGGCAGACGACGTGGTTAGGCGAGATGCAGGCGGTCTTCGGGTAGCCGTGATAGCCGACATTGGACGGGATGCACTTCAGCGTGTTGACGATGTAGTCATGGCAGAGCTCGTCCAACTCCTCGGTCGTCACGCCGGGCACGACGTGGGCTTTCAGCATGGCGAGCACCTCGGCGATCAGATGCCCGGCCTCGCGAGCCTTGGCGACCTCATCGGGCGTGCGCAGCTTGAGGCTCTTCATGCCCGCGCTCCTTTGGCCTTGGGTGCTTGAGCCCAGCCCGCCAGGCGCGCCAGGTCCAGGCCGCCCTCCTGCTCGGCGCGGATCAACAGCTGGCAGATGTCGCTGTGGCTCAACTGCGGATGCAGTTCGGCCAGCATGCCAATGCGCATCCAGTGCTCGGCCTGGGCATTGATGGAACGCGACAAGGCCTGGCTGGCAACGCGCAGGCTCTCGTGCATTGGATCGGAGATTTTGACGATTCCCATGCCGCAACTATATACGATTCATATACGAAACGTATATCACTCGGGCTTGGGCATCACCACCGTTTCGTAGGCGCTCAGGAACTCGGGCGGCATGCGCCGCGGCTTGCCACTGCTGATCTCGATGCAGACCAAGGCCCAGCGCCCACGGACGAGCGTGACGCCATCGCTGGCGCGGCGCAGCTGGAAGCGCCGCTCCATCGTCAGCTTGCCGTCGCTGGCGGTCAGCCAGGTGCCAAGCACCAGGGCCTCACCCTCGACGGATGGCAGCAGGTACTCGTAACGCCCCTCGCGAATGGCCATGGCGCGGTCCTGGCGGCGGTAGTCGTCAAGCGACAGGCCGAGCGCCTCGGAATGCGCCCAGCCGGCCTGCTCGCACCATTGCACATAGACGGCGTTGTTGGTGTGGTCCAACCCGTCGATGTGTTCGGCCGCCGGCGTCAGCGCCAGCGTGAACGGGGACGGGTAGTCCCAGTCATTCATACACGGAGACTTCCGGCCGGCGCGCCAGCACCGCGATGGGCGGCGCCCAACGCTCGCCGCGCGGCTTCTTGCTCGTCACCAGCGTGATCTCGCTGGGCTCAAACACCTCGACGTTGTGCGTGATCGGCGTCGTCAGCAGGTATTGCGCGCGGGTCGAGCGCAGGAAGTGCCCGACGAGCTGGATGTTGCGCACGTCCAGGTGGGCGAAGGGTTCGTCGATGAAGACGAAGCCGCCCGGCGTCTCGTCGTCTTTCATCAGGCCCACGAGCAGGATCAGGCTCTTCAGCACCTGCTGGCCACCCGAGGCCTCGCCGTCGTTCAGCCCCACCTCGCCCTTACCGTCGAAGTTGAACTTGACCTGCAGGCCGGCCTGGGCGAGCACGGTGTCGTCGTTGTCCAGGTGCGGCAGCACGGCCTCGGCGGTAACGCCGGCCAGTTCGCCCAGCTCGGCGACGTTCTTCTTGTAGCGGCGCACGGTGGCGCGCATCACGTCGATGTAGCGCTCGCGGGCGTTGAAGGCGGCGATGCGGGCCAGCTCGTTGCTGGCGCGGCGGTCGCTGAGCTGGGTGTCCTGCTCGTGCACCTGGGCCGACATGCGGGCGTGACGGTCCACGACGCTGGCGTCGACCTCCCAGTGGCCGCCTTGCAGTTCCTGGTCGACGTGGTGGGCGCGGATCTCGGCCTGGCGGGCGTTCTCGAACTCGTCACGCAGCGCGGCCAGCGCGATGGCCGTGACCCAGGATTTGGGGAACTGGGCTTTCTGCGTGCGTGACTGGCGCGATGCCGTGCGCACAGCATCCCGCTTCGCCTCGTGCTCGCGCAGGCGGCCGGCTGCGGAGCCCTCACCGTCCTTCAGCGCGATCTGCGCGCCTTCATAGGCTTGCTCGCTGCGGGTCGAGTCGCGCAGCACGCGGTCGTGCTCGCTGTCGATCTGGCTCATGCGGGTGGACGCTTCGGCGCGCGCTTGGCGCAGCACCGGCAGGCGCGCGCGGGCTTCGGCGAATTCGTCGGAGCGTTCGCTCAATTCCTGCGCAGCCTTATGCCCAACGGCTGCGCGCTGCACGTCCTTGAACTGGCGTTCGACTTCCGCCTGCGCCTTGGCGATGCGGCTCAGCTCACCGTCCCAGCGGGCCAGCTCGGCCTCCAGCGCACCGCGGCGCGAGTCCACGGCCGACGCGCCGAACTGATGGTCGCGCGGCTCGACGAAGACGCTGCGGCCGCCGCGGCCGTCGCGGTAGTAGGCGTCGGTCGTGATCCATTCGCCGCCAGCCTTGGCGCCCTCTTCCGTCGACGTGACGCAGCGGATGCCGCCCAGCTGGCGCACCAGCCAGGTCGGCAGCGGCGCACTGACGTTCAGCGCCGCCAGCAGCGAGCCGGCCGGCGCCTGGCCTGCGGCCTGCGTGTCGGCCACGACGTAGTGGCGGTAGCGCTGCTTCGCCGCAATGTCGAAGGCGCGGCCTTCGTCGCTGCGGTGCTTCAGCACCACGACCCAGCGCGATGGGCGCAGCAGGCCTTCGGCGGCGGCGCGCCAGGTTTCGTCGGCGATGTCGACGCTGTCGGCAACGAGGTGGTGGGCGATGCCCGCGTCGTCCAGCGCGCGCTTCATCGGCGCGACCTCGGGCGGCGGCGGGGGCAGGCGCTTGCCGCTCAGCTCGCCCAATGCGGTCTGCGCGCGGGCGGCCTTGTCGCTGGCACGGGTGTAGTCGGCGCGCAGGCGGTCGCGTTCGCCGGCCAGTTCCTGCATGCGCGCCGTCAGCGCGGCGGCATCGGCCTCCACGTCGGCCAGCGCTTTCAACTCGTCCTCGCGCTTGACCAAGGCCTCGGCCGGCCGCTCGCCTTCGCGGGCGGCATCGAACGCAGCACGGGCTTCGCGGCGTTCGCCGTCCAGCGCCTTCAACCGCTCCTTGGCCGCCTCCTGCGCAGTGAACAGGCCGTGCAGCGCCGCGCGCTTCTCGGTCAGCGCCTTCACGTCACCCGAGGCAAACAGGCGCTGGCGGTGCAACTCGCGCGCATCGCGGGTGATGCGTTCGCGGGCCTCGCTCCAGCGCAGCACGGGCAGCACCTCGGTGGCCAGGCGTTCGCGCTCCTGGATCTTGAGCTGGTACTGGCGGTGGCTGTTGACGCGGTTGGCCAGGTCGCTGAGCTGCGCCTGCGTGTGCGCCAGCTCGGCGCCGGCCTGCTCGACTTCCTTGCCCAGGTGTTGCTGATGGCTGCGCGCCTGCTCGTAGCGGTCCAGCACTTCCTGGTCGCCGAAAACCTCGAACACGAGGCGCAACAGCTCCTTCGGGCTCAACTCGCAAAGGCGGTCGGTCTGGCCCTGCTCCAGCGCCAGCACGCGGCCGATGGCGCGCGTCAGGCCGGCGGCTTCGAGGCGCTTCTTCCAGGCCTCGATGCCCAGCCAGTCGCGGTCGCCCTTCTCGGCGAGCTGCTCGATCTCGTGCGCGCCATCGAGGATGGTGTAGCGGCGCACCCAGTCGCCACCATGGCGCTCGATGCGGCAGGCCAGCGTCACCTGGTCGGCATACAGCAGCGAACTCGCGAAAGGCCGGCTGCTGTTCTGGCGCGAGCGCGGGCGGTTGTCCACCAGCGCGCGCAGCCAGGCCGTCTCGGCGTTGGCGTGGCGGGCGTATGTCTTGTACGTGCGGCCGCCCGAGCACTCCAGGCCCAGCAGCGTGCGCATGGCGTCCAGCAGCGTGGTCTTGCCGGAGCCGTTGGGGCCGGCGATGGTGATGATGGCGCCGTCCAGCGGCAGCGTGACGCGCTGGCAGTAGTCCCAGTGCAGCAGTTCTAGCGATTGCAGGTGGAACATCAGTCGTCGATATGTTGTTGTTCTTCTTCACGCGGCAGCGCGTGGCCGGCGCGCGCGAGCACGTCGCCCATGGCGCCATCGAGGATGCGCGGCGCCAGCAGGTCGTAGTCGACCAGCAGGTCCAGCAGCGGCCCCTCGGCAATGTCCTCGCCGCGGCGCGTGATGAAGCCGTGGCGCTCCAGCAGCTTGAGGTTGGTGTCCAGCCGCAGCTTCTTGCCGAGCTGGTCGCCAAAGTCCGCCAGCAGGCTGCGGTAGCTGATCAGCGGCGCGACGCTGGCGGCCTGGGGCAGCGGCTTGTCGGCCGCGAACATCTCGCCCTGGCCGGCGTGGATGGCGTCGCTGCGCGCGACCTGGCGCTGGCGCTTCGGCAACACGATGAGCGACCACAGCACCACCAGCAGCGCCACGCCATCGCGCGGCAGATCGAGGTTGTTGTTGGCGGCCAGGCCCATCTCGCCGAACACGGCGCTTTCGGCCGGTCGCACGAGGGCGACGGCGATGTGGTCGGCGTGCACGTTGTCCACCACCTTGAGCCCGACGGCCCCCAGGCGCTGGCCCAGCAGGGTCCACAGCTCGGTGTCGATCAACGCGCGGCGCACCAGCGGGTGGCTGCGCGGCAGCCAGCGCCGGGCCAGCAGTTGCGCCGCCAGTTGGGCGGCGTCGTCGAGAGGTTGGCTCATGAAGAAGAGGCTTCAGGTGTGAGGACGCCGCGGCTCATCCATTTGACGAACTCGTCGTCGACGGGGCCTTGTTCGGCGGACCAGCGCACGCTCCACGGCTGGCGGGCCATGTCGCCGGTGGCGCCCTTCAGGTGTCGGGCTTGCGCGTCGCCCAGCAGCGGCAGCAGCTGGGCGCGGTAGGCGGCGCGGGCATAGCTGTCGCCAAGAACCGCGGGCGACAGGTCGCGTTCGATGGGATCGGCGGCCGCCCAGGCCGTCAGCAGCGCCTGCATCTGGTCCATGTCGGGCGGCAATTGCATGACAGCCAGCTCGCCCGTCGGCGCGGCCTGGCCTTGCGGCAGCGCGGCGATCTCGGCAGGCTTGGGGCGGTCGCGCTCGAACTCGGCCTCGGCCGTGTCGACGAGGTCGTGCTGCGACACGAGCACGGGGTGCACCGGCCGCTCCCAGCCATCAGCCAGCAGTTTGGCCAGGTCGCCCTGGCTCTGCAGCCAGCGGCGAACATCGGTCGTCGTGATGCCGGTGGAGCCGAGCGTCACACGCTGGCGGTCGGCTTGCTGCAACGCGCGGTTGAACTGGCTGGCCATCGCCAGCAGCCGCGCCTGCGCCAGGCCCAGCTCGCGGGCCAGGCGCTCCAGACGGGCATCGCCGGCGGCTTCGGCCTGGGCAATGATGGCACCCAGCGCCTCGCCAGCGCGATCCACCAGCGTCAGCGCCTTCTCGAAACGGGTGCGTGCGCGGCGCAGCGCGAACTCGCTGCCGCTGGCGATGGCATCGGCAAACTCGTCGTACAGGCGTGAGAGTTGGGCCAGCAGATGCTGCAGTTGCGCAGGTTGCAAGGTGCCGAGCTGATGGGCGCCGGCCACGCCAGCCAGCAGCGAGGCCAGGTCGCCGTCGGGCGCCTGCTCCTGCGTCAGCGGCTGCAGCAGGCCCACGAGCTGCTGGGCCAGCGGCGTGACGGCATAGGTCTGCGCGGTCGCGTCCCAGGCCAGCAGGTCGGCCTCGCGCAGGCGCTTGAGCACGCTGTCCAGCACCTCGTCGCGCAGCACGTGGAAGGCCTGGTTCAAGGCCTCGCGGGTCAGGCGCGACTCGCGCAAAGCCAGCAGCTCGAAGAACACCCACAGCCGCAGCCGCGTGACGCCCGCCGGGCCCTGGAACAGCGCCCGCAGCGCGACCTGCAAGGCGTCCTGGCGTTCGAGCTGCCACCACAGCAGCGCATCCGCCGGCGCGGCGCCGTCGCGGAAGTAGTCCTCCACGCGATCGGGGCGCGCGGTGTCGTCGGTGTCCTGGGGTGTCGTCAACATGGGGCGCGGATTATCGACGGGCCCTGAAGCCGCCAAATTAGGTGGTGTCGAGGGGTTTGACAGTCGACAGTCGCCGTCGGACAGCTCATCACCGATTTCAACATCGACATCGACATCGACATCGGCTCGGCCCTGGGCACCAACGACGCTTTCGTCGGCTTCACTGCCGCGACCGGCTCGGGCTACCAGAACCACGACATCCTGAACTGGCGGCTGGCCAACGACACCTCCATCACCACCGATCCAGGCCGTCTGCCCGAGCCGGCCGACCTGGCGCTGCTGAGCCTGGCCGGCGTGACGGCCCTCGCAGCCTCCCGGCGTCGCCGCGGCGGCTGACGTTCGGCTTTTGCGAACGCCGGCATCAAGCCGACTGAACCCAGGCCCGCGCAAGCGGGCCTAGTCTTATGGGCATGCAAACCCCTCGCCTGCCCAGCTTCTTCCTCTCCCACGGCGGCGGCCCCTGGCCGTTCATGGACGGCGACTACCGTCGCGCCCACGCCAGGCTTGAGACCTCGCTGCAGGCCCTGCCGGCCACGTTGCCGGCCAAGCCGAAGGCGATCCTGATGATCTCGGCCCACTGGGAAGAGGCCGCCTTCACTGTCATGACCTCGCCCGCGCCCGGCATGCTCTACGACTACGGCGGCTTCCCGGCCCACACCTACGAGGTGGTCTACCCGGCGCCGGGCGATCCGGCGCTGGCCGAGCGTGTTGTCGCACTGATCCAGGCCGCCGGCCTGCCCGCCGCCCGCGACGCCCAACGCGGCTTCGACCACGGCGCCTTCTGCACGTTGGTACCGATGTACCCCGACGCCGACGTGCCCGTCGTGCAGCTGTCGCTCAAGCGCGGCCTGAACCCGGTCGAACACATCGCGCTGGGCCGCGCCCTGGCGCCGCTGCGCGACGAAGGCGTGCTCATCCTGGGCAGCGGCTTCAGCTTCCACAACCTGCGCATGTACGGCATGGCGGGGCGCGAGCCGTCCGCCGCCTTTGATGCCTGGCTGCAGTCCACCCTGCCCTCTCCGGCCGGCCGTGCTGAGCGGCTGCTGGCCTGGGCCCAGGCACCCGCCGCCCGCCTGGCCCATCCGCGCGAGGAACATCTGCTGCCGCTGATGGTGGCCGCCGGCGCGGCCGAGGGCGAGGCCGCCAGCTGCAACTATCACGAGACTGAATTCATGGGCGGCGTGACAGCATCGAGCTTCCGGTTCGGGTGACCGCGCGGTTGGGTCCTGATGGCAGGCAGACCCAGGGTGCTAGATTCGCCGAAGCCGCTTGGTCACCACAGGTCTTCATGAAATCCCATCACTTCCTTGCGCTGGCCCTCGCGCTCGCCGCCCTGCCTGCCTTCGCCGCCGACGCACCGAAACCCATCCGTGCCCTGCTCATCACCGGCGGCTGCTGCCACGACTACGGTGCGCAAAAGGACCTGCTGAAATCGGGCATTGAGGCGCGCGCGAACATCGTCGTGGATCAAATGCACAGCGACAACACCACCGGCAGCCCCCCGCTGCCCCTCTTCGGCAACCCCGACTACGCGCGTGGCTACGACGTGGTCATCCACGACGAGTGCGCGGCCGACCCGCGCGACCCCAGCTCGTTCAAAAGCGTCTTGAAACCCCATCTGGACGGCATGCCCGGCGTCAATCTGCACTGCGCGATGCACAGCTTTCGCTCTGGCGACTACACCGAGCCGGTAGCCCGCGGTGCGGACAACGCCCAATGGTACGAATACCTCGGCCTGCAATCGACCGGCCACGGACCGAATGAACCCATCGCGATCACCTTCGTCGACAAGGATCATCCGATCACGAGGACGCTCGACGGTTGGACCACCGTCAATGAGGAGCTCTACAACAACGTCCAGATCCTCGATGGCAAAGCGCTCGCAAAGGGCAGGCAGATCGTCAAGCAAAGCAGGCGGCAGCCCGACGGCAGCGTGACCGAAGAAGCGCAGGCCGTCGAAACGGTCGTCGTCTGGACGAACGAATTCGGCCCGAAGAAGACGCGCGTGTTCAGCACCTCACTCGGTCACACCACGGCCACCGTCGCTGACGCCCGCTATCTGGACCTGGTCACCCAAGGCATTCTCTGGGCCACCGGCAAAGTCGACCAACCCGGCTACGCCAAGAAGAAGTAAGGCCACTCGCTGCTCCACTTCAAGCCATGACGCAAGCCCTGATCGATGCCCTGGTTGCCTGCCACCGTGACGGCAGCCGCTTGAGTGCCGCCGACTGGACCCACGCCGTACGTGACGAGGCCGATGCCTATGCCGTGCAAGACGGCATCGCCCGGGCGCTGGACTGGCGCTTCGACCGCTGGAAGTCCGGCGGCGCCAGCGCCCAGGGTCCGTTCAGCCATTCGCCAGTCAACCCCGTCCCCGGAACGTCACTGCTTGGTGTCGAGGCCGAGGTGGCGCTGCGCATTGACGCGGATGGGAGGGCGCAATCCATGTGCGTCGCTGTTGAACTGGTCGCCTCGCGCTGGCAGGAAGGGCTGGACGCGCCTGCCTTGCTGCGCATGGCCGACCACCAATCCAATGACGGTCTGCTGCTCGGTGCCTGGCAACCCTATCGCCCGTTGCAGTGGGGTCAGCTCGAATGGCGTCTCAGCCTCGCCGGCCAGCCCGATGTCGTCCGCCGTGGCGGGCATTCCCTGGCCGATCCGGCCGCCGTATTGCCGGCCTGGTTGCGCCATGCCACGCGCCATGGCGCCACCTTGCCAGCCGGCACCATCGTGACGACCGGCGCCTGGGGCGGGTTGCATCCGCTGACGGGTGCGGCCCGCGGCACGCTGGCCTTCGAGGGCCTGGGCGAACTCAGCTTTTCAGTAGCGGCGTGAAGATCGCAGCGAAGGCCGCGATGTTGAGGATCACCGTCAGCCAGTAGATGCGCCGGAACGACGGCTTCACGTTCTTGTGGTGCAGCAGTTGCTGGGCGAGCAACGCGCCCGGCCAGCCGCAGGCGAGCGACAGCCCATGCAGGGTCTTCTCGCCCACGCGCCAAGCTCCCTGCCTGGCGGCCCGCTTGTCGAGCGCATAGACGATGAAGGTCGCCATGCTCATGGCGGAATAGATGCCCCAGAGCCAGTTCGGCAAGCCCCAGAGGAGATGGCAGGCCAGCACAAAGCCGGCAAAGGTCGGCACCAGCAGCAGCACACGGCTGCGATCGCGCGGCGCTGCGGGTAGCGGCGGCGCCTTGATGGGCCGCACGGCCAGCGCCCTCGGCTTGCCCTGGGCGTCAGAACCCGCCTGGAAGCTCAATCGCTCACCCACCACCGGCCGCTCGGCGCGGGCGGCAAAGGCCTGGATATGGACAAAGAGGCGGGCCGGGCCGCCGTCGGGCGCGATGAAGCCATAGCCCTTGGCGTCGTCCCACTGGACGAGGGTGCCGGTCTGCTTGTCGCTGGAACTGGTCATAAAAAAGGGCCCGCACTGCGGGCCCTCCATCATCGCCGGGGCGGCAGATGCCGCCGCGGGATCAGCGGCCGAAGCCGCCCTTGCGCGGGCCGCTCGGCGGACGGCGGTCGCCGAAAGCCGGCTTGGCGCCGAAGCTGGGCTTGCCGGCCGGCTGGAAGGAGCGCTCGCCGCGCGGCGCGAAGCCACGGTCGTCACGGGGCTGGAAGCCGCGATCTTCACGCGGTGCGAAACCACGATCCTCACGCGGAGCAAAGCCGCGGTTGTCACCCTGCGGCGCAAAACCGCGATCTTCACGGGGAGCAAAGCCGCGGTTGTCGCCTTGCGGGGCGAAGCCACGGTCATCGCGCGGCGCAAAGCCACGGTCCTGGCCGCCAGAACCATGATTGAAAGGCTTGCCACCACCGTGGAAGGGGCGGCTGCCCTCTTCACGACGGAAAGGCTTGTTGCCGAAGCCAGGGCGGCCGCCACCGAAGTGGCCACGCGGGCCGCGGTCGTCGAAGGAACCAGCCGGGCGCGGCGGGAAGATGCGCGGCTCTTGCGTCTTGGGCTCAAGACCGGCGATCTGCTGCACGGGGATCGTCTGCGTCGTGAATTGCTGGATGCGGCGGATCATGGACACGTCGTCGCGCAGGCCCAGCGTGATCGCCAGACCCTGGCGGCCGGCGCGGCCGGTGCGGCCGATACGGTGCACATAGTCCTCGGCCTTCATCGGCAGGCCGTAGTTGATGACGTGGCTGATGGTCGGCACGTCGATACCGCGGGCCGCGACGTCGGTGGCCACCAGCACGCGCACTTGCTTGCTGCGCAGAGCCTGCAGCACGCGGTTGCGCTTGCCTTGCGGCATCGCGCCGTGCAGCGGTGCCACCGAGTGGCCGATCTCGGCCAGGCGCTCGGCCAGCCAGTCGGCGTCACGCTGCGTGCTGGTGAAGACCACCGCCTGCTCCATCTCCGGCAGGGCCAGGATGGATTCCAGCAGCTGGTCCTTGTGGTGGGGGTTGTCGGCCCAGTGCAGGCGCTGCTCGATGTTCTCGTGCGTGTCGGTGTGGTTGGCGACCTCGATGCGCTGCGGATCCTTCAGCAGGTTCTGCGCGAGGCGGCCGACGTGGCCGGCGAACGTGGCGCTGAACATCACGGTCTGGCGCTCAGCCGGGGTATTGCCGGCGATCATCGTGATGTCGTCGATGAAGCCCATGTCCAGCATGCGGTCGGCTTCGTCCAGCACCAGCATTTCGACATTACCCAGCACGCATTTGCCGGAGTTGATGTGGTCGATCAGGCGGCCGGGGGTGGCGATCAGGATGTCCAGCGGGCCCATCAGCTGGCGGATCTGCAGCGGGTAGGGCATGCCGCCCAGCACGGTGGCGACCTTCAGGCCCGGGATGAAGCGGCCGTAGGTCTGTGCGGCCTTGGCAACTTGCATGGCCAGCTCACGGGTGGGGGCCAGCACCAGGATCTTGGGGCCATAGACCTTGCCCTTTTCGCGCTTCTTGCTGTCGTCGCCACGTGCGGCCAGGATCTTTTCCAGCGCCGGCAGGATGAAGGCGGCGGTCTTGCCCGAGCCCGTGCGCGCCGAGACCATCAGGTCCTTGTTGGCGATGGCAGCGGGAATGGCGAGCGTCTGCACGTCGGTGGCGTTCTCGTAGCCGGAATCTTTCACGGCCTTCAGGACCACTTCGTTCAGGCCCAGGGTATCGAAACTCATGTCGTTCTTTCAGTCAAAAGCCCGTCCATGCCGCCCGAAAATCAGTGAGGGCGGACACGCGGGCGCTGAACAGACCATGCCGTTCAGCAGTCAAAGTCGCTGGGAGAAAGCTCGTGTCGGGCGGCTCGGGCTGCTGGTTGCAGTCGGGTGCGRCACGGGGGAACAGTCAAAGCGACGGCTTCATCGCCGCCGACCGATCCACGAGGGGTGTTCGAGAAGCCGTATGAACTACGGGCCGAACGAGGTCAGAGGAGACGTACGAAGCTCGGTTGGAACCGAGCGAAGCTGCGACTGTAGCACAGATCAGGGTTTTCACGGAAGCCACCCCTGAGGCGCGGGTGTGCGCTCTGGCACACTTGCGGCCCGGGTCGGCAGAACACCCAGGCCTTGCCGCGCGGCATCCGTCGCGAGCTGAACCTGCCACGCATACCGCCTTCGTTCACGTGAACCTCGCGTGCGCCCTGGCTGCAAGTCGGCAAGCCCAGCCTCTTTCGTCGTTGGCGTGCGCATGGAGTGCCATCATGGCCCGTGAATCCCTGCCCCTCGTCGTGGACGACTTGTCCACCTTCACCAAGTCTCTGCGCACGCAGTTGCTGGCGCACCCCGCCACGCCGGGCCACCAGACCCTGCTGAACATGCTGGCCCGCGCAGCCGGGCATCGCAATCTGCAGATGCTGAAGGCGCGTCCGCCGGCCCTGCCGCGGACCACCACCCCTGCCCGTGCGGAACACAGCGACATCGTTCGCCGCACGCTGCGCCTGTTCGACGATCAGGGCCGGCTGCAGCGCCTGCCCGTCAAGCGCTCGCTGCAGTTGATGGCCCTGTGGGGCCTGTGGATGCGCTTCGACGCCAAGCGGCCTTACCGCGAGCGCGAGGTCAACCAGATCCTGACGGCCTGGCACTGCTTCGGCGACTACTGCACGCTACGCCGTGATCTCGTCACCCAAGGCCTGATGGCGCGCACGGCGGACAGCTCGGTCTACACCAAGCTGCCAGCGCGGCCGGGCGAGGACGCGATGGCGCTGATGCGGGCCTTACGTCAACTCGGCAACTAGCCAGCCGCGCAGGCTGTTGAAGAAGGCCAGGCCCTCGGCACGGGCCAGATCCTGCCGGGTCAGCCGTGCTTCCTTGAGACGGCCCAGGGCCAGCAGCTCAGCACGCAGCACGCCGGGCAACACCCCGGCGGCCAGCGGCGGTGTGAGCCACTGGTCGTCAAGCCGCAGGGCAAGGTTGCCGAAGCTGCATTCGGTCAGCTCGCCCGCCTCGTTCCAGAGGATGACGTCGAAGGCTTGGGCTGGCTTGTCGAAGGCATACAGCTCGCGGCGTGTCGTCTTGTGGGCCAGGAACTCGGCACTGGGACCGAGCGTGGGAATGGGCTGATCGGCCAGCGCCAGCAGCACCGGCTCGGCCATCGGAGTGAAGGCGGCCAGCGTGTGATGCAGGCGCCCCTCGGCGTCGCCGGTCAGGCGCAGGCGCCAGCTGCCTTGTGCGTGGGCCTCCGCCACTGCCTTCAGGTGGGCCCGCGCCTCGGCCAGCGAGAAGCGCAGGCCGAAGTGGCGCGCCGTGCGCTGCATGCGGGCCAGGTGAGCGTCGCCGCGCACCGCCACGCCGCCCTCCAGCCGCAGCGTCTCCAGCGCCTCGACGGGCGCTTCGGCGCGGGCCAGGAAGCGCGACTTGGCCCGCCATTCGGCGATTTCGGCAGCAGGCTCACTGTCCAGCGTGATGGCGCTGCCGATGCCACAAGTCAGCGCCTCGCCGTGGAACTCGACAGTGCGGATGGGCACATTGAAGGTGGCAACGCCGCCGGGCTGGATCAGGCCCAGCGCGCCGCAGTACCAACCCCGCGCCGACGGCTCCAGCTCGCGGATGATCTGCATCGCGCGGATCTTGGGCGCGCCGGTCACCGAACCGCAGGGGAAAAGTGCCGCGAAGGCATCGGCCAAGGTCAGCCCGCCGCGGCTGACGGCCGTCACGGTGGATGTCATCTGCCAAACCGTCGGCAGCGCATGCAGCTCGAACAGACGTGGCACCCGCACTGTGCCGAGCTGCGCGACGCGGCTGAGGTCATTGCGCAGCAGGTCCACGATCATCAGGTTCTCGGCGCGCTCTTTTTCGCTGGTGCGCAGGTGCGCTTGAGCGGCTTCGTCATCGACGCGGTCGCGGCCGCGCGGCGCCGTGCCCTTCATCGGCTGGGCCGCCAGCAGCCAGCTCGCCTTGGCACCGGGCACGGGACGCCAGTCGAAGAAGAGTTCGGGTGACACGCTGGCCGCGCCGGCTTCGCGCAAGAACAGGCTGAAGCCGCCGGGCTGGCTGGCGTGCAGGGCGAGGAAGAGCTGCCCAGGGTCCAGTGCGCCGGCCGCCGCGCGCAGCCGGGTGGTCAGATTGACCTGGTAGCAATCGCCGTCACGGATGTAGGTGCGGATGCGCTCGATGGCCGCCGTGCCGTCCGGTTCGGCGTCATTCCAGCCCAGGAAGCCGCTGTAGGCCGGAGGCAGCTCCGGCCAGGACTCAGGGGGCGACTCGTAGACAGCGAACTCGGCCAGCGGCGCGGTGGCGCCGTGCGTCTTCAGTGCGGCGTCGAAAACCGCGGCGGCCTCGTAACGCAGCCCCCCAAGCACCCAGGCGCCGACTCGTGCCGCGGCTTCGGCCTCGGCGATGACGCCGCGCACCTCATCCAGCCGCGTCGCCCTCAGCCAGCGCGTCGGCGGCGTGGCCCAGCAGCCGCGCAGCCGCTCGCCGTCCTCGCGGGCCAGCGGGTGGCGGGGGAAGTCGAAAGCGGCGTGCAGCAAGCGCCGTGCGGCCCGGTCAGGCCAGGTTCAGGAAATGAGTGCGGTAGTGGACGAGCTCGTCGATGGACTCGTGGATGTCGGCCATGGCCGTGTGGGCCTGGGCCTTTTTGAAGCCCTCCAGCGCGGCGGGCTTCCAGCGCTTGGCCAGTTCCTTCAACGTCGACACGTCGAGATTGCGGTAGTGGAAGAAGCTCTCCAGCTCCGGCATGTAGTTGGCGAGGAAGCGGCGGTCCTGGCAGATGCTGTTGCCGGCCATCGGGCTCTTGCCCTTGGGCACGTATTGCTTCAAGAAAGCGATGGTCTGGGCGGCGGCCTCGGCCTCGGAGACGGTCGAGGCCTTGACGCGGTCGATGAGGCCGCTCCTGCCATGCGTGCCCTTGTTCCAGGCATCCATCGCGTCCAGCGTCGCGTCGCTCTGATGCACGGCAAAGACCGGGCCTTCGACGCGCTTTTCGAGGTTGGCGTCGGTCACGACGACGGCGATCTCGATGATGCGGTCGGTGTCGGGATACAGCCCCGTCATTTCGRGGTCGATCCAGATCAGGTTGTTTTCGCTGAGGGCAAGGGTGTCGGACATGCTGGGCTCACTCTGAAGATGCGGAATTCTCGCAGCCTAAACTTGAGGCTTATGTCTCCCCTGCTGTTGTCCCTTGCTTTTGCGGCCGCGCTCGCCGCCTCGACCCTCGTCAAGTTCTGGCTGTCCTCTCGCCAGATCCGCCATGTCGCCGCCCATCGCGGCCAGGTCCCGGCAGCCTTTGCCGGCAGCGTGACGCTGGTGGCTCATCAGAAGGCGGCGGACTACACGGTCGCCCGGTCCCGCTTCGGCCTGCTGGCCCTGGCCTTCAATGCGGCCGTGCTGCTCGGTTGGACGTTGCTGGGCGGCCTGAACGCTCTGAACAGCTGGGCGCTGGAAGCCAGCCGCATGCTGCCCGAAGCTTGGCAAGGCATGGGCTACCAGCTCGGCCTGGTCGCCGTCTTCGTGCTGGCGGGGTCACTGCTGGACCTGCCCTGGGAGCTGTGGTCCACCTTCCGCATCGAGCAGGCCTTCGGCTTCAACCGCACGACGCTCAAGCTCTTCTTCGCCGACATGGCCAAGGGCCTCGCCGTGGGGGTGCTGATGGGCCTGCCCATCGTCGCCCTCATTCTCTGGCTGATGGGCGCGGCCGGCCCGCTCTGGTGGCTGTGGGCCTGGGGCGCSTGGATGGGCTTYAACCTGCTCATCATGGTCATCTACCCGACCGTCATCGCACCGCTGTTCAACAAGTTTGAGCCGCTGACCGATTTGGCGCTGAAGGATCGCGTCGAGAAGCTGATGGCGCGTTGCGGCTTTGCGGCCAAGGGCTTGTTCGTCATGGACGGCAGCCGACGCTCGGCGCACGGCAACGCCTATTTCAGCGGCTTCGGCCCGGCCAAGCGCGTGGTCTTCTTCGACACGCTGCTGACCAAGCTCAACGGCAGCGAGGTGGAGGCCGTGCTGGCCCATGAGTTGGGCCACTTCAAGCACAAGCACATCACCAAGCGCATCGTGTTGATGTTCGCCATGAGCCTCGCCGGCTTTGCGCTGCTCGGCTGGCTGGCGCAACAGCCGGCCTTTTACCTGGGCCTGGGTGCAACGCCGAATCTCGACGCACCCAATGACGCGCTGGCGCTGATCCTCTTCCTGCTCGCCGGCCCGGTGTTCGGCTTCTTCGTGACGCCGCTGGCGAGCCACTTCTCGCGCCGCGACGAGTTCCAGGCCGACGCCTATGCCCGCGCCCAGGCCAGTGGCGCCGACCTGTCCTCGGCCCTGCTCAAGCTGCACGAGGACAATGCCGGCACGCTGACGCCGGACCCGGTCTACGCGCGCTTCTACTACTCCCACCCACCGGCCGCTGAGAGGCTTGCCGCCCTCGCCTCATGAACGATCTGCTGCTTGCCCAATGTGACCCCAAGGCTCCGCTGATGGATGCCGACACGCGCAACCGCGTGCTGGCCCAGTTGCCCGGCTGGCTGGCTGATGCCGAGAACAAGCTGATCGGCCGACGCTTTGGCTTCGCGAACTTCTACCAGACCATGGCCTTCGTCGACGCGGTCGCCGAGATCGCCCATGCGCAGGACCATCACCCCGAGATGCTGGTCGGCTACGACGCCTGCACGGTCAGCTTCACGACGCATTCGCGCGGCGGGCTGACCTTGAATGACGCGATCTGTGCGGCACAAGTGAGCGCCTTGCCCGAAGCGACCGGTACATGAGTACATTCCAGGCGCTGGACCTGGGACTTGTCGTGCGCGGCCATGGCCGCCACTACATCGTCGAGGACTCGGAGGGCAAGCGCTTCGTCTGCCACCCGCGCGGCAAGAAGAGCGAGGCTGTCGTTGGTGACCAGGTGCGCTTCGCCGATTCCGGCGATGAGGGAGTCATCGAAGCCGTCGAGCCTCGGCGCAATCTGCTGTTCCGCCAGGACGAGTGGAAGACCAAGAGCTTCGCAGCCAACCTGGACCAGCTGCTTGTCCTCGTCGCTGTCGAGCCGGTGTTCAGTGAGAGCCAGCTCACGCGCTCCCTGATCGCCGCCGAATCCGCCGGCATCAGCATGGCCATCGCGCTGAACAAGACCGACCTGCCGGGCACCGATTCGGCCCGCGAGCGTCTGGCGCCTTATCGCGCCATGGGCCTGAAGATGTTCGAGGTCGCGCTGAAGGCCGACCCCGAAGGCTCCCGCGCGACGCTGGACCCCTGGCTGGCCGGCCAACGCACCTTCGTCCTCGGCCCCAGTGGCACGGGCAAGAGCACGCTGATCAACCTGCTCGTGAAAGACGCCAAGGCCCAGATCGGCGAGATCTCGCAGGCGCTGAACTCCGGCCGCCACACGACGACGACGACGCAGTGGTACTGGACCGACGAGACACGCACGACGGCGCTGATCGACTCGCCCGGCTTCCAGGAATTCGGCTTGCGCCAGATCGACGCCGCCGAGCTGTGGCGCTACATGCCCGACCTGCGCGAGCACGCCAACTGCCGCTTCGCCAACTGCAGCCACATCCACGAGCCCGACTGCGGCGTGCGCGCGGCGGTTCAAGCGGGGCTGATCAGCGCCAGCCGCTATCGCATCTACGGCGAGATCCTCGAAGAGCTGCAGCGCAAGACCTGGTGATGCGCGGCGTACTCGCCTTCAGCGCCCTGGCCTTGCTGGCCGGCTGCGCCACGACCGTCGCCCCGCCTCCAGCCGCCGAAGGCTGGCAGCCGCTGGCCCTGCCCGGCAAGAAGCTCACCCAGTACAGCTGGACGGAGAAGGACGGCCGCCCCGCGCTGGAAGCTGCTTCGGACCGCTCGGCCAGCATCTGGCGCAAGCGGCTGGAGCCGGCGCCGCCCAACGTCGGCGAGGTCAGCTTCTCGTGGTGGGTGCAAAGCCTGATCCCGGGTGCCAATGTCTCGGACATCGACCACGAGGACGCCGTCGCCCGCGTCATCTTCGGCTTCGCCGGCGACATCGACAAACTGCCGCTGCGCACGCGCATGAAGTTCGAACTCGCGCAGGCCCTGACCGGCGAGCTGCCACCCTATGCAACGCTGATGTATGTCTGGGACAGCAAGCTGCCGGTCGGCACCGTCGTCATCAACCCACGCAGCGACCGCATCCGCAAGATCGTCGTCGACTCCGGCCCCGCGGAACTGCGCCGCTGGCGCGAACACCGGCGCGACCTGGCCGCCGACTTCCGCCTGGCCTTTGGCGAGACGCCAGGCCCTTTGACCTCGATGGCCGTCATGACGGACAGCGACAACAGCCGCGCGTCGGCGCGCACCTGGTACGGGCCGGTGGAACTGAAATAGCTCAGCGCTGGTCGGGTGAGCGCAACGATAGTGGCGCGGCGTCGTGCACTTCACGCGCTTCGACGTCCACCACTTCTCCCGCCGGCTGGCGGCGCTGCGCCCACGGGTTCTTGTTGACACGGAACTGCAGATTCGGCTTGCGGCCGGTCAGCAAGCTGACGAGCAGGAAGGCCAGGAAGGCCAGCACGGCGATCAGGAAGAGGCCCAGGCCGATAAAGGCGCCGACGACGAGCATCAGCAGGCGAAGCAGCAAACGGAACAGCGACATGACCCCTATTCTGAACGCTGAGCGCCCGCTGGGGCCGTGACGATCGTCACCCCTCAGCCCCGCCCGACAAACGGCATGCTCGTCGCCATCACCGTCATCGTCTGCACATTGGCCGACAGCGGCAGGCCGGCCATGTAGACGACGGCGCGGGCCACATCCTCGACGTCCATGCGCGGCTCCACTGCAACGGAGCCGTTGGCCTGGGGCACGCCGCGCGTCATCTTCTCGGTCATCTCGGTGGCGGCATTGCCGATGTCGATCTGGCCGGCTGCAATGTCGAAGGTGCGGCCGTCCAGGCTCAGCGACTTGGTCAGGCCGGTGATGGCGTGCTTGGTGGAGGTGTAGGGTGCCGAGAACGGCCGCGGCGCGTGGGCCGAGATGGAACCGTTGTTGATGATGCGGCCGCCGCGCGGCGATTGCGCCTTCATCAGCGCGAAGGCTGCGCGGGCGCAGAGGAAGCTGCCGGTCAGGTTGGTGTCGACGACTGCGCGCCATTGCGCCACCGTCAGCTCATCGATGGGCACAGCCGGCGCGGAGATGCCGGCGTTGTTGAACAGCAGGTCCAGCCGGCCGAAGCGCTCGCGCAGCGTCGCGAAGGCGGCGTCGACCTGGGCCTCGACACAGACATCGGTCTGCAGGGCCAGCGCATCCGGCAGGGTCTCGCGCAGGGCCGCCTCGCGACGACCCATCAACGCCAGCGTCCAGCCCTCGGCGGCCAGAGCGCGGGCCACGGCCCTGCCGATGCCGGAGCCGGCCCCAGTGACGAGAGCGACCTTCATCAACGACCGCTCGGCGACACCAGGGTGCGCTGTACCCAGCCGCTGAAGTTGGCGGCGTCGACCTTGACGAAGCCGTCCTTGACCTCGCCGGTGGCAACGAGTTCATCGCTGCGGTTCAGCGTGGCAACGACCTTGCTGTCGCGCGACGGGGCGGCGTAGGCCTTCACGTTGGAGATCTTGGCCACGAGCATCTGGCCCGCGGGAACGGGCGCGCCAGCCTGCGTGGAGGCGCCCGCATTCGCGTCGCCGGCGGCGCTGCCCGTGCGGATCAGGCTCTGCTGGTCGCGGATGCCCAGCACGATCTTGTTGTAGTTGTCGAGCAGGCTGGCAGCGATGAGCTTGCCTTCGGGCGTGCTGGTGTAACCGCCCATGGCGCCCAGCGCGCCGCCACCGTAGCCCCAGCCGCCGATGGAGAAGTCGGTCTTGGTGGCCTTGCCTTCAGCGGCAGCGACCTGGATGCTGGAGCGCACGTCGGCGATCAGCAGGCTGGTGCTGGCCTCCTTGAATTTCAACCCGCCGGCGATGGCGCCGATGCCACCCAGCCGGTTGCCCAGCAGGCCACCAATGGCGCCGCCGACACCGCCGGTGTTGCTGGCAGCCACCAGCACATTGGGCGTCATGACGAAGTCGGCCGCCTGCATCTGGCCCTTGCCGACATTGGATTCCTGGCGCATCTCGCCGGCGGCGGCGAGGTTGCGCTCCTGCTGCAGGTTCTGCATGGCCACGCCGCGCTCGACGACGTCAAAGCAGCCCGACTGCTGCACCATCATGCGCAGCAGCGATGCGGGCGAGCCCAGGCCATAGTGCGACAGGTGGTTCCAGCCGTGCTGCGGCTCGGCCACGGCCAGCACGCCGAGCTTCTTGGGGCACTTCTCGACATTGGAGCCCGCCTCCTGGGCCTGCGCGGCCACCGCGGCAAAAGCCAGAGAAGCCAGCACGGCCCTGCTGAGCGTCTTGTTGTTCATCGTGATCCTCGCTTCGTTATCGGGTGACAGGGATTGTGCCCAGCGGGCGGTTCGGCTGGCGTCCCCATTCCGCGGGAATAGGGTCGCCTGGATCAGGGGCGCAGCACGAGTCGGTGCACGGTCTCGCCGGGCAGGAAAGGCAGGGCCTCGCCGGCCAGCCAGGCGGCATGGTCGCCACGGTAGAAAGGCGACATCGGGTGGCCGCTCTGACCGCCCGGGATGACGAGGATGCCGCTCTCCTCGTGGCCGGGCGACACCACCATGCGCTCGCTCTGGCCATGGCCGTGGTTGTGCACGCGTGGCATGTGGCTGTCGCCGGCCATGCCCTGGGAGGCCTGGTCCAGCCAGCTTGAGAGCGCCGGCACGGCGACGCTCAGCGGGTGGCGCACGCTGGTGGGGTTGTCGGCACCCCAGGTGGCTGCGGCGAGGCTGCCGTATTTGCTCAGCAGCTCCTTGCGGCTGTCGAGCACGGCGCGCTGCAGGAGCTCGGGCCAGGTCTTGAAGCTGCCTGGCAGGGTGTCAGGCCGCGCCGCCTGGATCAGCGCCCAGCCGGGGGTCTCGGGCACCAGTTTCAGGTCGGACAGCTTCGCGCCTTGCGCTTCCAGCAGGCCAGCCAGCGGGTCGAAGATGTTTTTCAGCGCCTGCAACCGGAAGGAGCGCACGAGCAGATAACCGACCGCGTCGGGTCGGGCCGCGTCGGCGCCCTTCTCGACCTCGGCGCGATAGTCCGCCAGGCCGTTGTTGGCCACGAAGTCGGGCGTCAGCACCTGTTCCAGCAGCAGCTTGCGCCAGCGCTGATGGAAGAGCGCGCGGTGGTCGAGCTGGATGGCGTGCAGGCCGGCTTCATCGAACTTGTCCTGGGCGCGCAGGTCATCGCGGATCTGCTGGGCGCGGGCGCCGAGATCCCAGCCACCGTTGCCGAGCAGCTTCATCGCCTCGCCACCGACCATGCGCGCATTGGCCGTCCACAGCCGCCCGTCGGCCGGGTCGACGATGCGCGGCTGCTCGGCCGCGCCGAGATAGCCCTGCCAGCGCGACCGGCCGTCGCTCCAGTCCTGCGGGCGGTCGACGTCATCGCCACCGACGCGCCTGGGCATCGCGCCGATGACGGTCCAGGCGATACGCCCGCCGGCGTCGGCCACCAGCAGGTTCTGGGCGGGCATGCCGGCGCCCGCGGCCACTTGCACGGCCTCGTCGACATTGCTGGCCGTCTCCATATGCATCAGGCGCAGATTCATGCCCTCGCGGTCATGGGCCACCCAGCGCAGCGCATAGGCCTGCCCGCTCGCTGCCTTTTGAGGCATGACGGGGCCCCATTCGCTTTCCAGCACGACATGGTCGACCGGGGCCTCGCCCGCGATCTCGATGCGCTCGACGGCACGTTGCAGCGGCTTCTCGGCGCCGCCAGCCAGGTAGTGCGTGCCAGCCGCGTTGAGCTTCAACGCGACGACATCGGCCCAGTCGGAGGTCGTGTTCGTGAAACCCCAGGCCACGTGGCCGTTGCTGCCGACGACCAACAGCGGCGCGCCGGGCAGGGTCACCCCAGCCACGTCATGGCTGCCGGCCGCGTCCTTCCACTTCATGCGCGCCTTGAACCAGGTGCCGGGCGAGCGCAGGCCCAGGTGCATGTCGTCGGCCAGGATGGCCCGCCCGCCGGTGCCATGCGCGGCCGCGACGGCGAAGTTGTTGCTGCCGATGTCACGGGCGTCACGCAGGCTGCAGTCGCTGCAGGCCGTCTTGGCGGCGCGCAACGCGGCCGGCAGCGGCCCCGCTGGCAGGGGCACGGCAGTCACGCGGCTGTCGTCTATCGCGGCCTGCCAGTCGGCGCTGTGCTGGGTCAGGAAGGCATACCAGTCGTCCGGCACGGCCTCGCGCAGCAGGCCCGTGGCGACGTCGTCGCGGCCCTGGGCGCCCTGCAGGTCGAGATACATGCCATAGGCGACGAGGACAGTGTCGGCCGCGACCCAGGGCTGGGGTTGCTGGCGCAGCAGCAGGTATTCGGGCGGGCGTGCGCCGAGGCCGGCCAGGCCAGCGTTGACGCCGCTCACGTAGGCGTCCAGCAGCGCGCGCTCATCTGCGGCCAAGGCCGCGATGCCGGCTTCAGCACGGTGGCGGAAGCGATGCAGGCGGCGCGACTTGTCCAGCGGCAGCGCCTTCGCGCCCACCAGCGCGGACAGCTCGCCAGCCGCGTTGCGGCGCATCAGGTCCATCTGGAAGAAGCGCTCCTGAGCGTGTGCGAAGCCCAGGGCCCGGGCCACGTCCAGGCGGTTCTCGGCCGTGATGGTCAGGTAGCCGCGCGCGTCGCGCTGCAACTCGGCCGGCGCACTCAGGGCGGCGATGGCACGTTCACCGTCGAGCTGGGCCAGGCTGCCACGCAGGGTCAGCCACAGCGCCAGAGCGAGCAGCAGCACGAGGGCCAGCAGGGCAAGGAGGATGCGCTTGAGCCACCTCATCAGAATGTCCCCGGGTAGCCGCCGCCGTCGAGCAAGATGTTCTGGCCCGTCAGGTAGGCGGCTTGGGCGCTGCACAGCATGGCGCAGATGGCGCCGAACTCGGCGGCAGTGCCGAAGCGCTGCGCCGGAATGGCCGCGCGGCGCCTGGCCGCCAGTTCATCCGCGCTGACGCCCGCCTTGGCGGCGCCGGCGGCGAAGCCCTTCTTCAGCCGGTCGGTATCGAAGGCACCCGGCAGCAGGTTGTTGATCGTCACGTTGGCGCCGGCCAGGCGCGGTTGGCGGGCCACGCCGGCTACGAAACCCGTCAGGCCGGAACGCGCGCCGTTGGACAGACCCAGCGTGTCGATGGGCGCTTTAACCGCGCCCGAGGTGATGTTGACGATGCGACCGAAGCCGCGCGCCGCCATCGCATCCACCGTCGCCTTGATGAGCTCGATGGGTGCCAGCATGTTGGCGTCCAGCGCGGCGATCCACTGCTCGCGGCCCCAGTCGCGGAAATCCCCGGGCGGCGGGCCGCCGGCGTTGTTGATGAGGATGTCCACCCGCGGGCAGGCCGCGAGCGCCGCTGCTCGGCCTTCGGGAGTGGCAATGTCGCCGGCCACCGCGCGCACCTCGGCGTCAGGGTTCAGGGCCCGCAGCGCATCAGCTGTCGCCAGCAACTCGGCCTCGCCGCGTGCCGTGATGACGACGTTGACGCCCTCACCCACCAACGCCTCGGCACAGCCTCGGCCCAAGCCCTTGCTCGCCGCGCAGACCAGCGCCCAGTGGCCTTTCAGTCCCAGATCCATGTCAGCTCCTCGATCGCCATGCGCGGCCTTGACAGGCCCGCATCATCGCGCGGTCAAGGGTGCTGCGCGCCGAGTTCRGCGCTTGAACTTGCCGTCCTCGCCCACGATGGACACGTCGGTGTACTCCAGGCCGCTGTGCTCCTTCTCGGAGTAGTGCACCTGCAGGCCGCCCAGGTCGATGCGGGCGCCGTCCAGCGCCTTGGCCAGGCTCTCGCGCGTGATCTCCTTGCCCGGTGCGCGCTTGAGCGCTTCGACGATCAGTTTCGCCGCGGCAAAGCCTTCAACATGGGCCGGCGTCAGCTCGTTGCGGCCGGCGGACTTGGCCAGGCTCAGCGCCTCCCGCACCATCAGGTTGGCCGTCGAGCGCTCGTAGGGGAAGAGCTGGGTCACGATGACCCCACGGCTGTCATTGCCCAGCGCCTTCACGAAATCGGCCGAGGCGTTGTTGGACAGCGTGGCCACGTGCGCCGTGGAGCCGGCCGCGCGCAGCGCCTGCACGCCCTCCACAACCGCATAGGCCGGCCCGATCAGCACGACGGCCTCGATGCCGGCCTTGGCGATGGCCTGCATCGTCGGTGCGAGATCGGGCTTGTTGCGGTCAAAGCGCAGATTGGACATGGCGCGCAGCTTGATGTCGTCCAGGCCCTTGATGGCGCCCTTGCCGGCGTCATTGCCGAAGGGGTCGTTGACCTGCACGATGGTGATGCGCTTGACGCCAATGCCGGCCAGGTGCTTGACCGCGCGTTCGGCCTCCTTCTGGTAGCTGGCGCGCAAGTGGTAGACCCAGGGCTGGACCGGCTCGCGCAGGCTGATGGCGCCAGTGGCGGGCGCGATCAGCGGCAGCTTGTTCTCCTTCAGCACGGGCAGCAGAGCCTCGGTCGGGCCGGTGCCACGGCTCAGCATCAGCGCCAGCACACCCTGGCTGGCCAGGGACTTGGCAGCGGCCACGGCGGTCGCCGGGTCGTATTTGTCGTCCTGCGTGACGAGCTCGATGTTCTGGCCCTTGATGCCGCCCTGGGCATTGACCGAGTCAAAGTACAGCTTCGCGCCCTCGGCGCTCTCCTGCACGATGCCGGCCACGGGCCCTGAAAAGCCCGCCACCATGCCGATGCGCAGGGTGCTTTGCGCGAATGCGCCATTCATACCAATACAGGCAGCGAACAAGGCCGCCAGGCCAACCCAACGCTTCACTGTTTTTCTCCAGGCCAAGCGCCCACAGAGGCGCGTTTATGGCCGCGGATTGTGGGGCCAGCCCCCCCGCCCCCAGCAGCCCCTCTCCCCCAGGAAAAACCCGGGCTTCACCGGGTCTGAATGCGCATTTGCACCGCTTTTGGCGGGCCTACACTCTGGCCGCCTCGGTGCCGTGTTCGCGCTGCCAGCGCCCGTCTCCGCGCCGCCCATGCCGGAAAGCCCCTTGCCGCCTATCGCCTTGCCCCGCACGCCAGCACCTGCATACGGTTGGCAGCGCAGTTCCCTGACCTTCGCTGTCGTGCTGGCCCTGCTGCTGGGGCTGCTGCTGCCGACAACGGCCGTGTTGCTCTATGACGGCCAGAAGACCCGCGCCACCGCGATGGAGGACTTGAAGCGCGACCTGTCGCGCGCCACCGAGGTGATGGCCCTGTCGCTGGCCGAGCCGGTCTGGCAGGTCTCGCCGGACCTGGCTGACCCCATGGTCAAGGCGCAGATGGACGATCCACGCTTCGTGTCGGTGCAGGTCGTCGAGCCGGCGTCATCGGCCCCCTTCCTGTCGCAGCAGCGCGCTGGCGAGCAGGGCGACAGCGATCTGGTGCTGAGCCAGACCCGGCCCATCCAGCGCGACGGCCGCGAGATCGCCAAGCTGACCGTTCGCATGAGCGCCGCGCCGCTGCTGCAGGCCAAGCAGGCCGAGGTCTGGCGCACGGTCTGGCGCAGCATGCTGACGCTGACGCTGTCGCTGGCACTGATGCTGTGGGTGCTGCAGCGCTATGTGATGCGGCCCATGACCGAGCTGACCGGCTCAGCCGAGGCGCTGGCGGCCGGGCGGCTGGACCAGCCTTTGCGTGTGGCCGGCGCCGACGAGATCGCACGCGTGGGCGTGGCGATGGAGCGCATGCGCCAGGCCCTGCTGTCGGCCTTCGAGGCGCTGCGCCAGCACAACGTGAACCTGGAAGAAACCGTCGCCCAGCGCACTGCCGAGCTGACGACCAGCAATGCCGAACTGTCCGAGGCGCTGGAAACGCTGCAGAAGGCGCAGCGCGAGCTGGTCGAGTCGGAGAAGCTCGCCTCGCTAGGCCGCCTGGTGGCGGGCGTTGCCCATGAGCTGAACACGCCGCTGGGCAATGCACTGACCGTGGTGTCGGCCCTGGACGACCGCTACAAGCAGCTCGAGGCCATGCTGTCGGGCAGCGTGCAGATGCGCCGCAGCACGCTGGAGGAACTGGCGCGCGACACGCGGCGCGGCCAGGACATCCTGCAGCGCAACGTGCAGAAGGCCGCCGACCTGGTGCGCGACTTCAAGCAGGTGGCAATCGACCAGACGGCCGACCTCAGGCGCGACTTCGACCTGGCCAAGGTCGTCGAGGACGTGCTCGTCATGGTCGAGCCCAGCTTCAAGCACACGCCCTTCGTCATCGACACCGAGCTCTGCCATGGCCTGGTGATGAACAGCTATCCCGGCGCGCTCGGCCAGGTGCTGACCAATCTGCTGATGAACGCGCTGCTGCACGGCTTCGACAGCGCGGCACAGGGGCACGTCAAGGTCTATTGCGCGGCGCTGGACGAAGAGCAGGTCGAGCTCAGCGTGACGGACGATGGCCGCGGCATGGACGAGTCCGTACGGCGGCGCATCTTCGACCCCTTCTTCACCACCAAGCTGGGCACCGGCGGCTCGGGTCTGGGCATGCACATCGTGCACAGCATCGTGACCAATGTGCTGGGCGGCCAGATCGAGGTGCGCTCCTCGCCGGGCGAGGGTACGCAGATGCTGATGCGGCTGCCGCTCAACGCACCGCAACGCGCCAGCGGCGAGCCGGCATAGGCTTACTGCGACGCGCCAGAGGCCGGGGCGGATGCCGCCTCGACCGTAGCGGCGACGGCGGCCGAAGCCGCGGCAGAAGCGGCAGGCTCGTGTCCACCCGTCACGTCATGCTTCTCGCCGCTCAGGTCGATGTTGCCGCCGCTCTTGGTCAGGATGAAAAGCGCCAGCGCGGCAAAGGCGATGAAGCCGACGATCAACTTCCACATGCTCGGGTCTCCACAGGTTTGTACTGCGGCGCATTCTGGCGACCGAGGCTGACGCTCAACTGAAGGCGAAGGTCTCCCGGCCACCGCCCTCGCCGCTGTAGCTCAACGCGTGGGTGAGGTCGCGGAAGTTGACCCGCAGCGCCGCCCATTCGCTGTGCAACTGCCAGCGCATGTGCAACTCGTCGTCGCCACTGGGCTCGACGCGGAACTCGCCACCGAACGCCGGGTGCCGGTTGCGCAGCCTGATCAACTCGATGAGCCGGCGCACGACGGGGCGCTCGCAGTCGCGGGCGATCTCGCCTTCGCTGTAGTGATGGCGGTTGATGTCGCGGCCGACCTGCGTGCGCGCCAGCAAGGCCATGTCGTTGTGGCCGGCCAGCAGGCCGACGTAATAGACCTGCGGCACGCCGGGCAGGAAGAACTGGATGGCACGGGCCAGCAGATAGGCCGTCTCGTTGCGGCCCATCGCGTCGAAGAAGCTGCAGTTGACCTGGTAGAGGTCGAGGTTGCTGGCCGCGGCCCCGGTGGCGCGCCGGCTCTCGCCGCCGCTGGCCGCGTGGATGCGCTCCACCAACGCGTCCAGCTCCGCGGGCGGCACGAGGCCGGGGTGGGCCGCGCGGTCGCTCGCGTCGGCACCGATGTCGATGATGCCGATGCCGTCGTGGGTGTCGAGCACGGTCAGCGCGTTGGTCGGGCGGATGTCGATCCAGCGCTTCAGCGCGGCGGCGGTGTGGAAGTTGAAGGCGTGCAGCACCAGTGGCGGCAGCGCGAAGTCGTAGACCCAGTCGACCCTGGCAGCGATCTCGATCTGGCGCTGGTGATAGGCGTGGATCTCGACGAGCACCTCGATGCCCAGCGCCCTCGCTTCGCCCGCGAACTCGGCGATGAAGTCGAAGGTCTCGGCCATCATGAAGCAGCTGCCGCCGGCCTTCTTGATGGCGTAGCCGACGGCGTCCAGCCGCACCATGCGAATGCCGTTGCTGGCAAAGGTGCGCAGGATGCCAGCGAGGTAGGCGCGGCCCTGGGGGTGGCGCACGGCGATGTCCACCTGCGCGGCAGTGAAGGTCGTCCACAGGATGCGGCGCTCACCGTTCTTCAGCGTGGCATAGGTCAGCGGCAGGCCGGGGCGGGGGCGGTAGACGGCCAGCAGGTCTCGCTCGCTGGCGCCCTCCGGGAAGACGGCGTCCAGCGTCAGGAACAGGCCCGCGTAGGCCGAGACCTCGCCCTTCTCGGCGTAGTCGAGGAACTGCGGCGACTCGCTGGACATGTGGTTGACGATGACGTCGGCCATCACGTCCAGATCCTCGGTCAGCGCCTTGATGTCATCCCAGGCGCCCAGGCGCGGGTCCACCTGCGTGTGGTCGATGGGGTCGAAGCCGGCGTCGGCGCCATCGATGGCATGGAAGAACGGCAGCAGGTGCACGCCACCGAACACGCCGTGCAGTGGCGAGCCCGGCTCGCAGAGCAGCTTGCGCAGCCGTGCCAGATCGGCGCCGTCGCGCTCGCCGCCGAGGCGGTCGACATAGGTGATGAGCTGGACTTGGTTCTTCATGGGGACTTAGGACTTTTGACCGCCAGCACGCACAGCGCGGCGAGCGCCAGCAGCACGCCGGCGAGGCGGATGACGTTCTCGGGCCGGCCGCCCAGCAGGCCGTCGTAGAACAAGGGCAGGGTCACCGCCTGGATCAGCATGGGGATGACGATGAACATGTTGAAGATGCCCATGTAGACGCCGGCGCGCTCGGGCGGGATGCTGCCGGCCAGCAGCACATAGGGGTTGCCCATGATGGAACCCCAGGCCAGGCCAATGCCGACCATGGGCAGGAAGAGCCAGGTCTTGTCATGGATGCCGGGCAGCGCCCACATGCCGGCGGCCGCACAGGCGAGTGCGAAGGCATGGACCCATTTCGCGCCAAGTCGTTTGGTGAACGGCACCATCGCGAAGGCGGCAACGAAGGCGACGGCGTTGTAGAAGCCGCCGACCTGGCCGTTGAGCAAGGCCGCGTCGCGAAAGCCGGCGCTGTGCGGGTCGTCCGTGCCGAAGACCGTCGCGGCCAGCGTCGGCACGATGTAGATCCAGTAGCACATCATTCCGTACCACTGGAACAGCGCCATCCACCACAGCCGCCGCATCGTGGCCGGCATGTCGCGCAGCGCGGCCCATATCTCGGTGAGCGTCGCGCCCAGGCCATGGGGCAGCGCGCGCAGGCGGGCGATCTCTTCAGCCGGCAAGGGCAGCTCCGGCACCCGGCGCACCGACCACCACACCGTCGTGAACGACAGCAGCGCGCCGACGACAAAGGCCAGCGTCGTGACGACCGGGATGCCGTTGGCGCCCAAAGCGTCCTTGTTCATCCCGAAGGCAACGAGCAGGCTGGGCGTCAGATAGGCCAGCGTCTGCGCCAGACCCGTGAACGAGGCCTGCGTGAGAAAGCCGCTGGCGTGCTGCTCTTCGCGAAGCCGGTCGCTGACGTAGGCGCGGTAGGGCTCCATCGTCACGTTGTTGGCTGCGTCCAGGATCCACAGCAGGCCGGCCGCGAACCACAGCGCAGGGCTGAAGGGCATGGCCAGCAGGCCCAGCGAGCAGATCAGCGCGCCGATGAGGAAGTAAGGCGTGCGCCGGCCCAGGCGGTGCGTCGTGCGGTCGCTCATGGCGCCGATGAGGGGCTGCACCAGCAGGCCGGTGATGGGGCCGGCCAGCCAGAGGTAGGGCAGGCTTTTGCCGTCGGCGCCCAGCATCTGGTAGATCGGGCTCATGTTGGCCTGCTGCAGGCCGAAGCTGAACTGGATGCCGAGGAAGCCGATGTTCATGTTCACGATCTGCGTGAACGACAAATGCGGCGACAGGTGGGGCTTGTTCATCTCATTCCTCGGCCGGCAGCGCGTGCAAGGCCTCGCGCCAGGGGGCCAGCGCTGCCGGGTCTGGCGGCAGCGGACCGCGCACGCCGCAGATCATCGCGGCGTAACGGTTGGCCAGGTGCAGGGTCGCACCCAGGTCACGACCCAGCGCCAGCCCGGCCAGCAACACCGCCGTGAAGCCGTCGCCGGCGCCGACGCTGTCGACGAAAGCCGGCTGGGCCACGCCCTCGCCTGTCGCCAGCACGCGGCCGTGCTCGCCGTGCAGCACGTAGCCGGCGGCGCCGCGCGTCAGCACCAGGCCTTGCAGCGCAAAGCGGGCCATCAGCGCCGGCAGCGTGGGCTCGAACCAGGTGAGCAGGCAGCCGAGTTCGTCCTCGTTGAGCTTGACGCAGTCGGCCAGCATCAACACTTCAGCGGCCAGTTCGGGCGTGTCGGTGCCGGGGCGCAGATTGAGATCCAGCAGACGCGGGCCGGCCATGCGCTTGACCGTGGCGCGGATGGCTGCGCGCGAGACGGCGTGGCGCTGGGCCAGGCTGCCGAAGTAGACGATGCCGGCGTCACCCACGGCCGGCGCTTCGAGGTGGTCCCAGGCCGCGTCGACATGGATCTCGAAGCGATGGCCGCCGCCCGCATCCTCATGCACGCTGACGCGTCCAGTCGCACGGGTCGTATCGCGCTGGATGCCGTCGATGGCGAGGCCGTAGCGCGCTGCACTTTCCAGCACGAGGTGGCCCGCCGCATCATCGGCACCGACGCGACTGACGAAGCGCAGCGGCACATCCAACGCGGCCAGCGAGCGCGCCACGTTGAAGGGCGCGCCCCCGGCGACCGGGCCGTCGTGGAACTCGTCCACGAGGGCCTCGCCCAGTACCAGGATGGGACTCATCGCGCTCAGAAGCTGTAGCGCAGCGAGGCCTTCACGGTGCGGCCCGTGTAGGCACGCGCGGCGCCGCGGCCGTCGTTGCTCTCGGTGTAGGCCAGCTCGTTGAAGAGGTTGTTGGCCGCCAGCGAGAGCGTCGCGCGGTCGGTGAGCGCGTAGCTGGCAAACGCGTTGACGACGGTGTAGGCCGGCAGCGTGATGGTCAGCGCACCGGTGGGGCCATCGTCCAGGCTCTTGGACGTGCCGACGATGCTGACGCCGAAGCTCAGTGCATCGTTGAGGTTGACCGTGGGCGTGAGCTGGTAGACGACCTTGGCCTGGCGCTTGGGAGCCCGGCCGTCGGCCTGCTTCGCGTCGGTGTAAGTCAGGCCGCCCAGCACTCTGACGACGCCAAAACGGGCCGAGCCTTCCAGTTCCAAACCGTTGCTGCGGTAGCTGTTGGCCTTGGCGACGATGGGGTTGGTCGTCACGTCGACGTTGACCTCGTCGGTCTTGGCGTGGAAGAGCGTGGCAAACAGGCTCATGCCACCGCCGCGGATCTTCACGCCGGCTTCCGCCTGCCTGACCTTGTTGGTCGGGATGGTCGGGCTCTTGCCGTTGACGAGGTTGGGGTTGTTGAAGAAGGTGATGCGGTCGGCGTTGTAGGCAGCGCCGTCGGAATAGCGGGCGAAGACGGACAGATCCTTGCTCAGCGCATAGTTGCCACCCAGCGAATACGAGGTGCGGCCGAAGTCGTAATCAATGGCGTTGGGCTTGGTCAGGTCGTAGCTGACGCCGGCGTTGGACTGGTAGTAGGCGCCGCTGGCCTTCTGGTTGTCGCGGCGCACACCGATGTCGGCCGACAGCGGGCCGGCCTCGTAGTTCAGCACCACGTAGGGTGCGTTGGTCGTGTACTTGCTGTCCTGCGTGTTGCTGCAGCAGCCGCCAAAACCCGGCGAGCCGTTGACGACGCCGGGCACGTTCAGCACGCGGGCGCCCTCGCCGCTGGCCGACAGCGAGTACTGGTTGAAGTTCCACGTCAGGTCCAACTGCTGCACCGAGGTGTAGAGGCCCGCCACGGCGCTGAGCTTGGCTGCACCGCCTAGTTCGAAGTCACGCGAGAACTTCAGGTCGTTGGCCATCAGGCCGGCGTTGTCGACCTTGGTGTTGAAGACGACGGCCGTGAACTTGTTGCCTGTGTAGGCCGCACCGGCATCGGGGCCAGTGGCCAGGGTGGTGCCGGCCGGCGCGGCGGCCACGTCGTCGCCTGGGAAGATGCCGATGAAGCGACCCGAATTGCGGCTCCACGAGAACTTGTTCTGCAGGCGAAAGCCATCGCCGGCGTCGAGGTCAAGGTCGGCGCCGAAAGCGTCGCTCCTGGCAGTGAGGCCGTCGCGGATGTTGCTGGTGGCGCGGCTGTTGGTGTTGGTCAGCGTGCTGTCCAGCGGCCAGGCGACATCGTAGAAGGCGGCGCGGCGCGGGTCCAGGCCGGGAATCTCCTGGATGCTGCCGTTCACGTACTTCACCGGCGTAGGCATGAAGGTCGGGCTGTGGTCATCCAGGTGCTTGAGGCTGAAGCGCACATAGCTCTTGCCCTCCAGTTCGAAGGTGACGTTGGCGCGCACCTGACCGCCGTTCTCGGTGCCGTCGGCACCCTTGCGGCCGCCGTCGCCCACGCGGTAGAAGCCGCCGATGAAGAAGCGCGTTTTGGCCGCCAGGCGACCGCCGTAGCCGAAGTCGACGCGGGTCTGGTCGAAGTCCAGGCCCTTGGTCAGCTGCAGGCTGCCACCGGGCTCGAGGCCGGTCTTGCCGATGAAGTTGATGATGCCGCCGGGCGCACCGGTGGCCAACAGCGCGGCCGAACCGCCGCGCACGACCTCCAGGCGCTCGAAGCCGGCGTCGGCGCGCATCCAGGTGTCGGGCGTGGCGAAGGCGATGTCGCCGAACTGCAGCACGGGCAAGCCGTCTTCCTGGAACTGGATGTAGCGCGCGCCGCCGGCCGAGACCGGGATGCCGCGCACGGCGACGTTGGCGTTGGACTCGCCGCCGCTGGCCTCGGCGCGGATGCCGGGCACGCCCCGGAGCAGGTCCGTGGCACTGGCGGCGGTGACGGCCGCGACGCCTTCGCTCTCGATGGTCGAGATGGCCACGCTGGAGCGCATCTTGGACTTGGCCGTCGAAGTGCCGGTGACGACGACGGCGTCGAGCTTGAGGCCGTCGGCCGATTCAGCGGCGGTAGCGGCGACCTGTTGGCCTTGCGCGGCCACGCTCAACAGCGCCAGGGCCACGGCGGCGGACAGCGGTTGCAGAGACGGGCGGCGGCTGGACCGCGCGGCGGTCGGATGGGGGCTGGGCATGGAGTCTCCTGGTTGTCGGTGTTTGAGCGCCCTCTGCGGGGCGAAGCGGCTTGGCCGCCCTGTCGAGCGCCGATCCGTGCCGCCATTCTGCGGCGCCGCCGTTTGTTTTGCAATCGATTGCATTTCAGTAGAAACACGTATTCGACAAACATCATTGGTACTGATATTTGACCGAATGAAAACGATAGGCAGCCGTGCTCCGGCCCACAGCTGCGCTGACCGGGCGGCGCGGGCCGCGCGGTCAGGGTGCTGCCGTCAGGCGTGGGGAGCGCTCTCGCGCAGCGTCAGGTAGACCGGCATCGTGCGCGGCCCGGCGCGTTCGCCACGCAGCTGGCCCAGCAGTGCTTCCACCAGCTCAGCACCCGCTTCGGCCACCGGTTGGTGGACGGTGGTCAGCGGCGGGTCGCAGTAGGCGGCCAACGGCATGTCGTCGTAGCCGATGACGGCCACGTCGCCCGGCACGCTGCGGCCCGCGGCACGCAAGGCCTGGATGGTCAGCAGCGCCAGCACGTCGCTGCAGCAGACGACGCCGTCGAAGCCACGCTGTGCAGAACAGAACTCGCGCAGCACTTCGGTCGCCACGCCGGGCTCGAAGGGCGCGGCCAGCTCCAGCGCGGGGTCGACGTCCAGGCCCGCCTCACGCAGCGCCTGGGCGTAGCCCTGGCGGCGCAGCCAGACCTCGGGCAGATTGGCGTCGCCCACGAAGGCGATGCGGCGTCGACCCAGTTGCAGCAGATGACGCGCGGCCAGCGTGCCGCCCAGCACGTTGTCGCCACCCACGCTGCAGTAGAGCTGCTGCGGCATCTCGCCGCCCCAGACGACCAGCGGGAGCTTGCGCGCGGCCATGTCGTTGAGCTGGTCGTGGTGGCGCCATTGGCCGATGAGGACGACGCCGATGGCCTTGCCGGAGTCGAACCAGTGCGAGGCCAGGTCCAGCCGCTCGGCGTCGACGCGCGACAGCAGCATGTCGTAGCCGCGGTCGGTCAGCGCGTCAGCGATGGAGCCGACGATGGACAGGAAGAAGGGGTCGGAGATGTGCTGGCGGGACTTGGCGTCGTAGGGCACGACGACGGCCACCGTCTTGTTCTCCTGCAGGCGCAGGTTGCGCGCGCCGAAGTTGATCGAGTAGTTCAGCGAGCGCGCCAGTTCGGCGACGCGCTGGCGCGTCTCGGCATTGACGAGCTCGCTGCCGTTCAAGGCCCGTGACACGGTGGACACCGACACGCCGGCCAGGCGGGCGATGTCGACCATCTGCAGCCGGCGTTGCTCACCGGCGCTGCTGTCAGAAGGGTCTTTGGACTTGGGCATCAGCGGCATCGTCGCAGGGCAGACTGCCATCGACAAGCAGGGCTAGCCAGAACGAAAAAGGCCGGCATGAAGCCGGCCTCGTGTAGACATCCCGGGAACTCCCCGGGAAAAACATGATCAGTCGCGGGCGTAGATGTCCACGTCCTTGGTCTCGCGCACGAACAGCACGCCGATGACGAAGGTCGCCGCCGCGATGATGATGGGGTACCAGAGGCCGTGATAGATGTTGCCGTTCTGCGCCACCATCGCGAAGGTGATGGAGGGCAGCATGCCGCCGAACCAGCCGTTGCCGATGTGGTACGGCAGGCTCATCGAGGTGTAGCGGATGCGGGTCGGGAACATCTCCACCAGCATGGCCGCGATCGGGCCGTAGACCATGGTCACGTACAGCACCAGCACGAACAGGATGGCAATGACCATCGGCACATTGGCCTTGGCCATGTCGGCCTTGGCCGGATAGCCGGCAGCCTTCATCGCTTCGCCCAGCTCCTTCTTGAAGCCGGCGATGGCCTTGGTACTGGCTTCGTCGAACTTGTGCTCGGTCAGCTTGGTGGCGGTCGGGACGGCGATTTCCTTTTCGCCGACCTTCACGACCGTTGGTGCACCTGCGGGAGCCTCGATGGTCTCGGAGCTGGCCGACGACTGGGCCAGAGCACGCTTGGCAATGTCGCAGGCGCTGGTGAAGTCCACCTCGCGTGCCAGCGGGCTGCCCTGGAAGGAGCAACTGGCCATGTTGGTGGTCAGCGTGACCTTGGCGGTCTCCTGGGCCTTGGCGAGGTCGGGGTTGGCCGCAGCGGTCAGGGCCTTGAACAGCGGGAAGTAGGTCAGCGCGGCGAGCAGCAGGCCGGCCATGATGATGGGCTTGCGGCCGATCTTGTCCGACAGCGTGCCGAAGATGACGAAGAAGGGCGTGCCCAGCAGCAGCGAGATGGCGATCCAGATGTTGGCCGAGGTGAGGTCCACCTTGAGCACCGACGTCAGGAAGAACAGCGCGTAGAACTGGCCCGAATACCAGACCACGCCCTGGCCGGCCACCAGGCCGAAGAGCGCCAGCAGCACGATCTTCAGGTTCTTCCACTGGCCGAAGGATTCGGACAGCGGCGCCTTGGAGGTCTTGCCCTCCGCCTTCATCTTCTGGAAGGCGGGCGATTCGTTCATCGACAGGCGAATCCACACCGAAACGCCCAGCAGCAGGATCGACACGATGAAGGGAATGCGCCAGCCCCATTCGCCGAAGTCCTTGTCCGACATCGAGTTCTTCACGCCGAGGATGACCATCAGCGACAGGAACAAGCCCAGCGTCGCCGTCGTCTGGATCCACGAGGTGTAGGCGCCACGCTTGCCGTGAGGGGCATGCTCGGCCACGTAGGTGGCGGCACCGCCGTACTCACCGCCGAGGGCCAGGCCCTGCAGCAGACGCAGGCCGACCAGGATGACCGGCGCCGCGGCGCCGATGGTCGCGTAGGTGGGCAGCACGCCGACGATGAAGGTCGACAGGCCCATGATCAGGATGGTGACCAGGAAGGTGTACTTGCGGCCGATCATGTCGCCGAGGCGGCCGAACACCAGCGCGCCGAAGGGGCGCACGATGAAGCCGGCGGCAAAGGCCATCAGCGAGGCGATGAAGGCCGCGCTCGGATCCAGGCCGGCAAAGAACTGCTTGGCGATGACGGCCGCCAGCGAGCCGTAAAGGTAGAAGTCGTACCACTCGAACACCGTGCCCAGCGAGGAGGCGAAGATGACCTTCTTCTCCTCTTTGGTCATCGGCGTCGCGGCCGTCGAAGTCGCAGTTGCCATTGATATGTCTCCGTCAGTTGTCGGGCCGCCCCACAGGCTTCCCTCACCGCGACTATTCACACCGCCTCTGACCGTGTTCTGACGCCAGTCTGAATCGAGGCTGACAAACTCCGCAGGAACCCGCAGTCAGCATTTCTCAATGCGAGATCAGATGACCCTCGCGGGTAAATCCTGAGACGTTTTGAATCATGTCTGCCGGCCTGCATGCCGGCAGTCCTTCGCGAGGCGTCGAACAAGCCGCAGGGCTTGTTCTTGGTCCGCGCTCAGTGTTTCCGGGTGATGCCGGGCCGGGCCTGGGCCGCTGATTCCCAAATGCCGCTGCGAAACCAGGGGTCGCCGTCCAGCGCAGCACGCAGCATCGGCAGCGCATCCTGACCCCAGAACAGCCGGCCTTCGAACTCGACGGTCGGCACGCCGAAGACGCCCAGGGCCAGTGCCGCCTCGGTCTCGCTGCGCAGGCGCTGCTTGACGGCCTCGCCGGCCGGATCCTGCGCGGGCGCAAGGCGTTCGGTCAGCGCGGCGATGCGGGCGGCGTCACTGGCGTCGGCACCGGCGCCACGCCAGACGTGATGAAACAGCTGCTCGACGACCCAGCGCCCCGGGGTGTCGCCCGGCTGCCCTTGCGGCGCCGTACAGGCCCAGGCCAGCCGCAACAGCGGCAAGGGGTTGAAGGGGTGCTGGGCCGGCGGGTCCAGCACGAGGCCCTGGGCGTGCGCCAGCCAGGCCACCTGGCGGAAGGTCCAGCGCCGCTTGGCCTCGATCTCGGCCGGGCCCTTTTGGCCCAGGGCCTGCAGCAGCGCCGCAAACAGGATAGGCCGGTAGACGACCTCGACGCTGTGGCCCGCCAGCGCTTCGGGCAGGGCCTCGAAGGCGAGGGCCGCGTAGGGCGAGATGGGGTCGAAATAGAAGGTGAGCTGCTTCATCGGTCCTGTTCCTCGGTATGGGGCCAGGGCCCCAGCCAAAGGCCGTGACGATGCATTTCGACGCGCCTCTCGGGCAACTGGTCGAGGATGTGGCGCTGCACGGTCTCGGGCGCTCCGCCCCAGCCGGCAATCTCATTGATGCTGCGCCCGCAGCCGCGACACCAACCGCTGGCTGCATCCATCTGGCAGACGTTGACGCAGGGCGAAATGACCGCAGGTTTCATGCTTGGACGACGTCGATGACGGGCGCGCCCGTCAGCTTCTCCAGCTCGCTGGGCGTCAGCTTGAACACGCCATTCGGATGCCCGGCCGCGGCCCAGATGATGTCGAAGCGGAACAGCTCGCGGTCGATGAAGAGTTGAGGGGGTGCCGCGCCATCACTGGGTGCGAAGCCGGCCGGTGACACGCCACCGATGGAGAAGCCGGTGCGCGCCTTGACGAAGTCGGCGTCGGCGCGGCCCAGAGCGCCCGTGTGGGGCTTGAGCTTGGCCTCGTCGACACGCCTGTCGCCCGAGGTGATGACGAGAACGGCCGCGTCATCGGCCTTGCGCCGGAAGACGACGGACTTGGCAATCTGGCCCAGGGTCACGCCCAGGGCGTCGGCGGCCTCCTGGGCGGTGCGGGCCGCAACGTCCAGCCACAGCGGCCGGTGGGGATGGGCCAGGGCGGTGAGCGCGGCGCTGACGCGCAGGAAGCCTCCGGGTCGGGTATCGCGGAGATCGGTATCAGCCATGGCCGCAATTGTGTCGCGGCCGGCGCCCGCCACGTCAGTCGCGGTCCTTGCCCTTGTGCTTGCCATGGCCCTTGCCATGGCCTTTGCCCTGGTCGTTATCGTCGCCCCGCCGCTCGTAGCGCTCCTGGTACCAGTCCTCGCGGACGAAGTAGACCGGCATGCCGCAGGCGTTGTACTTGGCGCAGTGCTTGTCCCAGTGCTTCTGGTGGCCGGGCGGGATGCGCATATAAACGGGCTCGACATGCACCGGCCGCCGCTGTACCCAGACGGGCTCGCGCAGCACGACGGGCGGCGGCGCCGTCTGGCCGATGTCGATGCGGCCGTAGAAGCCGGGCTGGCCGACCTGGATGGACACACCGACGTCGGTAGCCTGGGCGGCGCCAGCAATCAGCAGCAGCGTGATGAGGGGCAGGATCTTCTTCATGGTGTCTCCTTGCTTCAGGCCAGGTTTCAAGCTTAAGGCAGCGTGAAATCGAAATCGTAGAAATGCTGGTGGCCTTCAACGCGGATGTTCATGCGGCCCGCC
This sequence comes from Roseateles sp. P5_D6, assembly GCF_054049415.1. NCBI lineage: Bacteria > Pseudomonadati > Pseudomonadota > Betaproteobacteria > Burkholderiales > Sphaerotilaceae > Roseateles > Roseateles sp. P5_D6. The sequence continues at coordinate 71,704 of NZ_JBFUMK010000019.1, forward strand.
AGGCCGGCCAGTGCGCCGGTCCCGGAGTCTGGCACAACGGTGATGGCGAGGCTGGGCGTGCCGCGCTCCATCAGGCCGTGATGCACGAGGGCGAAGCTACCCTCGCGGCCCTGCAGGCTGCCGGTCACGGTCTCCAGCGCCACATAGGCCGCCGAGCCGGCGATGCTGCCGTGCGTGGCCAGCATCTGGCCGGCGCCACGGGCCTCGAGGGCGCCGCGATATTGCTTGTCCAGCACCATGCGGCCGAGGGCCGGACTTGCCGCCTCGGCAGCCTGGGCCGTCATCCCCACCGTGAACTCACCGCTGACCGTCGCCATCACCACTCTCCTTCGAGCCGGGCCGGCTCGCCAACGCCGATTCGACCACGGGCTGCCCCTCGGCGGCGAGGGGTGTGAACAGTGGCTTGGCGACCCGCACGGGGATGACATCCAGTCGGGCCTGCAGCACCGTGTAGTCCTCGCCGCCGCCGCGGACGGCACTGCGCCAGCCCACGAAGCCAGGGGCACGGCGCAGCCGGAACTCGAAGCCCACGTCGGGCGCCGGATCGTCGGCGTGCGGACGGGCGCGGTAAGCGAGGCCGCCCACCTCGGGCTCGGGGCCGTCCAGCAGCTGCGTCAGCGCGCCGAGGATGCAGCCGTCGCCGAGGATGTCGAGGAAGAACCGGTCGGACTGCAGACGCGGCTTGAAGCCCGGGGCGCCAGGGTCGATGCGGGGCTCGCGCTGCTTGTGCGGCGCCGGCGTCGTCTCGCCGCTGGCCAGGTCGTGGCGGTCGCCATGGTCGAGGTAGGACAGGCGCACGCCCTGCAGGTTGAAGGCCGGCAGCGCGGCGTCGCGCGTCGCGTCGCCAAGGTCGACCAGGACGGCACCGCTGCCGCCGATGACCTCGAGTTGCCCGCCCTTGATGACGACGGCCGCGTTCTCGTCCACACCGAGGCCCAGGCGGCAGCCCAGGGACTGCAGGGCTGGCAGCATGCGGCCGATGCGGCCGCGCTTGAGGAAATGCTGGTCGATCAGCAGGTCGGGGCCGAGGAAGGCCAGGCCCCGGTCGTATTCCAGGCCCGCCCGCCACTGGCCCTTGAGAACGGCCAGGCTGTCCATCGCATCGCGGAACATCATGCGGCTCATGACTGCGGCACCGGCACTGGTGCCAGCGATGACGCCGCCACGCTCGAAGACCTGGCGGATGGCCGCCAGCATGGCCGTGGGCTCGCCGCCCGGCTGCAGCGTGTCGACGATGAGCTCCTGGGCGCCACCGGAGAAGAAGACGGCGCGGCAGGCAGCGACGCGGGCGATCAAGGCCGTATCGTGCAGCGTTCCCTGCAGATCACCCGCTTCGAGATTGGGGGCGACGGGAATGATCTCGGCGTGCGCGCCGCAGCGCTCCAGCGCGGCGGCGATCTGGGCCGCAACGCGCTCGGGCTCATAGGCCGCGGTCGGGAAGACGGCGATGGACGCACCGGCGCCCCCGGCCTCGTCGACGATGCGCTGCCAGACGGCGTCGCTGTCAGCTTTGAGCGCGCCGCCGATGACGATGACGGTGCCGACGGGGGAGTGGCTGGGCAAGATGGGTGCCGGGCTGGCGCAGTTCACGAGCCCGACATCTTGGCAGGCTCCCGCGCAATCCAACAGCGGGTCAGGCCCGAGGAAAAGCAACGCTTGTGACCAAGCGCTGCAACCGGCTGCCGATTCACTGGCCCGAGGGCGCCGACGCTGCGGGAACGCTCGTGGCGGGCAGGCTGGCCGCAGGCTTGGGCGGCCCTGACCAGCCGCCATACAGCGGCATCGGCAGGCGCACGGGGCTGATGTCGAGGTAGAGGTTGGTGACCGTGAACTGTTCGCCGCCGAATTCCTCGGTGCTCCAACCCAGCGAGTCCGAGCCCTTGTAGAGGCGGAACAGGAAGCCGAGCTCGGCCAGCGGGTCGTTGGTGCGCGGCAGCACGTCGAAGGCCAGGCCCTTGACCTCCTTGCGCACGCTGTCGATGAGGCGTGTCATCGCGTTGGAGATGGTCGAGTCGCCCATCATGTCGAGGTGGAAGACATCGTCGATGTAGCTCGGCTTGAAGTTAGGCGACTCGGCGTCGTGCAACTCGCCGCGCAGCTTGGGCGCCGACGGCGTCGCCGAGCGCGCGCGCAGGTGGTAGCGGTCGCCGTGCTCGAGGTAGGACAGGCGAGCGCCCTGCACGTTGAAAGCGCCCAGCGAGGGATCGCTCTTGGCCTCGGTGAGGTCCACGACCAGACAGCCGCGGTCGCCGATGACCTCGATCTCGTCACCGCGGATGATGGCGGCGGTGTTCTCGTCCACGCCCAGGCCGAGCTTGTAGCCCTTGGCCATCATCAGCGGGATCATGCGGCCGAAGCGGCCGCGCTTGAGGAAATGCTGGTCGACGAACAGATGAGGGCCGACGAAGCCCAGCCCACGGTCGATCTGCTTGCCATCCGAAAAGCGGCCCTTGAGGATGTTGATGTTGCTGGGCGGGTCACGGAACATCACGGTGCTCATGATGGCCGCACCGGCGGAAGTGCCGGCGATGACGCCGCCCTTGCGGTAGACGTCCCAGATCGCCTCCAGCATGGGCGTGCTCTGGCCACCGGGCTGCAGCACATCGACGATGCGCTCCTGCACGCCGCCCGTGAAGAAAATGCCCTTGGCGGCCTTGACCTTGGCGATCAGGGCCGGGTCGCGCACGACCTTGCTCAGGTCCACCCACAGGAACTTGGGCGCCACCGGCAAGGCCTCGGCCACGGCGCCTCGGCGCTGCAGCAGATCCACGATCTGCTTGGCGCTGGCCTCGGGATCCTCACTGGCTGTGCCGAAAACGACGAAGCGCGCGCCCTTGCCGCCGGCCAGTTGAACGATGCGTTGCCAGACCTCTTCGTTGTCGGCCTTCAGCGCGCCGCCGATAGGCACGGCATAGCCGCGGATGGCGGGCTCGGACTCGGGCAGCGGCTGCAGCGCCCCTGAGGCCTGTGCCGGACCGGCTTGAACGGCCGACGCGGCCTTGGCGGGCGCCGGTGCCGCAGCGCGTGGTGCCGATGCCGAGGCCGGCGCCGACGGACGCAGCAGCCTGAAGCCTTGCGGCGCGCTCGCCGCCGGTGCCGTCGCCGGCGGAGCCGCCTGTACGCCCATGGCTGCCGCCATTGCCGCCACACCGGCCCAGATCCATGCCCTCATGCCCACACCCCTCCTTGGTCAGACCGCGCATGATGACAGAGCGCCGATGACCGTTCGCCCCTAATTCGAACGACGAGGGCGTGGCGCGCACGAGACGAATCGCCGGCTTGGAGCCCGGCAGCTAGCGCCGCCGTGCCTAGACTCGCCCGAACCACGGAGAGCCGCCCATGAAAACCCCCTGCCCTTCCCGCATTGCCGTCACTGCTGCTGCGGCGGCCCTGCTTGCGCTGAGCTGCGCTGCCCAGGCCCAGTCGACGCTGGAGCGCGTCGAGATCACCGGCACGGCGATCAAGCGCATCGAGGGCGAGACAGCGCTGCCGGTGCAGGTGATCACACGCGGCGAAATCGACAAGGCCGGCGTGACGACGGCCGCCGAGCTGATCGCCCGCATCAGCGCCAGCGCCAACAACCTGACCGACGGCGGCAGCGTGGCCTATGGCGGCTTCCGGGACCAGATGGGCTTCAACGCCGCCAACCTGCGCGGCCTGGGCGTGTCGTCCACCCTCGTGCTGCTGAACGGCCGGCGCGTGGCCAACTTCGCCTCGCCCGGCGACGCGGCCGGCGTGGACCTGAACAGCATCCCGGCCGCCGCCATCCAGCGCGTCGAGATCCTGCTCGACGGCGCCTCGTCGCTGTACGGCTCGGACGCCATCGGCGGCGTCATCAACTTCATCACCCGCAAGGACTTCTCCGGCATCGAAATCAACGCATTGGCCGGCAGCACCACCGAAGGCCACGGCGCGGCCAAGCGCTCGGCGACCGTGGCCGGTGGCTTCGGCGACTTCGGTCGCGACGGCTTCAATGTCTTCGGTGTACTGGACGTGCAGAAGACCAGCAGCCTGAACGCCTCCAAGCGCCAGTTCATCAAGGACCTGGACATCCCGGGCCGGCTGCCAGACCTGCTGTCCAGCGCGAGCTTCCCCGGCAATATCCGGCTGTCCAACTACCAGCGCGACACGCTGATCGGCGAGGGCTACAGCAGCAACGGCAGCACGGTCATCGACTCCAAGACCGTCAACCCGGCCGCCGCCGCGGGCTGCAACCCGCCCGCCAGCCTCTACCTGCCTGACGGCATTGGTGGCGCGGACGGTTGCACCTTTGACTACATGCGCGATATCGAGCTGTATCCGAAGTCGAAGAAAAGCAGCATCTTCGGCCGCGGCATCTTCAACCTCGGTGGCGGCCACCAGGCCTTTGCCGAGGTGTCGCTGGCAAGGGCTCGCACCCTCTACACCGGCACGCCCAACCGCGTGGACGCCGACATGGACGTGTCGCGCGTGCCGGCCTTTGCAGGCAGCGCGCTGAACAGCCTGGACGCCGACGACGAGGAACGCATCATCACCGTGCGCACCCGCCTGTCCGAAGCCGGCCTGCGCACCAGCGAGCTGGTGTCGACCACCCAGCGGGTCGTGGCCGGCATGACCGGCCTGGTGAGCGGCTGGGACTATGAGTGGGCACTGAACCACAGCACCAGCAAGGTCTCCGACCGGGACTTCCAGGGCTACCTGAACGAGCAGATGATCCTGGACGGCTTCGCGAATGGCACGCTGAATGCCTTTGGCCCCTCCAGCGCCGCCGGCCTGGCGCTGTATGAGAAGTCGCAGATCCGCGGCGAGGTGCGCCACGCCACCGGCAACATGGACAGCCTGGACTTCAAGGCCTCCAAGGCGCTGACGAAGCTGGCGGGCGGCGACCTGGCCGTGGCCATCGGCGGCGAGTACCGGCGCGAGAAGCAGAACTACCACCAGTCCGACGCGCTCAAGCAGGACCTCATCCTCGGCGAGACCACGCAAGGCCCCGACTCCGACTTCGGCAAGTCGCGCAAGGTCGGTGCCGTGTTCGGCGAGCTCAGCGCGCCCATCACCAAGCAGCTGGAGCTGTCGGCCGCGCTGCGCTATGAGCACTACCAGGTCAGCGGCGGCGCAGCCAGCCCCAAGCTGGGCCTGAAATACGTGCCGATGCCGGAGCTGCTGCTGCGCGCCTCGATCGGCAGGGGCTTCCGCGCGCCCAGCCTGTCGGACCTGTACCGCCCCGTCACCGAAGGCAATTCGGCCACGCTGGTGGACCCGGTCTGCCTGGCAGCCGACCCCACCAATACGCCCACCGACTGCTCGGACATCTGGGTCACGCGCAACTTCAGCAATGCCAAGCTCAAGCCCGAGAAGTCGCGCCAGTATTCGCTGGGCATCGTCTTCGAGCCCCGGCGCGGCGTCAGCCTCAATGCCGACTACTGGAACATCGAGAAGACCAACCTGATCAGCACACTGGGCGTGGACGTCATCCTGGGCAACCTGGCCAAGTACGGCAGCCTGGTCCACCGCGATGAAGACGACGCCATCGAGGCCGTCGACCTCTTCAAGGAGAACCGCGGCAAGCAGCGCATCTCCGGCCTGGACCTTGGCGTGAACCTGAGCGGCCTGAAGACCGGCTTCGGGCAGTTCGGCCTGCGCATCAACGGCACGCTGACGCTGAAGTCGCAGCAGCAGACCGGCGACGGCGACCCCTTCGTCAGCAACCTGGGCGTCTTCATCAACGACGGCGTCGTGCAGCGCTGGCGCCACACGGTCAGCCTGGATTGGGAAACTGGCCCCGTGTCTATGACGTTGTCCAACAGCTATCTGCAGGGCTACAACGACCAGCACATCATCGGCAAGCCCGATCGCAAGGTGTCGGCCTATTCGCTGTGGAACATGTCGGCCGGCTGGGAGGCCAGCAAGTCGACCACCCTGCGCGTCGGCGTGCAGAACATGCTCAACAAGGCGCCGCCGTTCTCGCAGCAGGCCTGGTTCTTCCTGTCCGGCTACGACCCGAGCTACACCGACTCGCGCGGGCGCTACATCTACGCCAGCTTGAAGTACGCCTTCAGGTGACGAGGTTTCTCACCCAGTCCGGCAGGGCAATGGCCTTGTCGGTCTGCGCGTCGAACCACAGCGTCGTCGCGCCGCCCTCGGCGCAGATGACGCCGGGTTCGTCGGCGCGCTCCAGCGTGATCCAGGTCTCGAAGCTGGTGCGGCCCGCGTCGCTGACGTAGTGCCTGGCCAGCACCTCGCCCGGGCATTTAAGCTGGCGATAGAAGTTGCAGAAGGCGTTGACGATGACCGGCCCCTGCCCGCCCGGATTGGGCGCGGCGCCGATCTGCGTCAGCCAGTCCACACGCGCGATCTCCAGGTAGCGGAAATACAGCGTGTTGTTGATGTGGCCCATCGCATCCATGTCGCCCCAGCGCATGGGAATGCGCACCTCATAGGTGAGCTTCTTGTCGACCGGGACGAGATACCTCACGGCGTGATGCCAAGGTCAGCGGCGATGCGGTTGACGAGGCTGCGCAGCGCGGCGACCTCGGCGCGCAACAAGGCAACCTCTTCATCGCGAGGTTGACCCACCGCCGCGGCCTGCTCGAACGACGCCACCGGCCCGCACAGCAGATGCGCCCAGCGCGCCTCGCGGGCGCCGGGCGCCTTGGGCAGCTTGACGGCCATAGGCTGCTCGCGCTCGGCCAGCTCCTCCAGAAAGCCCTCCACCGACGACACATCGGCAAAGCGGTGCAGCCTCTCGGTGTTCTGGCGCAGTTCGGCCGCCGTCTGCGGGCCGCGCAGCATCAGCTGGGTCAGCAGCGCCATCGCGGCGCCGGGCACGCCCATGCCGCGCGCGAAGTTGTGCTCATAGCGCACGACGCGGCTACCGCTGACCGTATTGACGAGGTGCAGCGCCTTCAGCTCTTCCACGGTGGCCAGCACCTCGGCTTCGCTGACGTCCATGACCGGGTCGCGCGCCGTTTTCTGGTTGCAGCCCGAGGTCAATGCATTGGCCGAGAGCGGATAGCTGTCCGGTACGGTGCTTTCCTTCTCGACGAGAACGGCAAGGACGCGGGCCTCCAGCGGGGTCAGGTCTCGCTTCAACATCAAACTCCGAAGCCGTCGTCAGCCTGGATCACTGCACCGTTGATGAAATGGCTTTCGGTGGCGCACAACATCAGCAGTGACGTATCCAGATCCTTCGGCTGGCCGACGCGCTTCCTGGGCAGCATGTCGACCAGCTTCTTGCCCTGCTCGGTGCCCCAGTGGCGGTGGTTGATCTCGGTGTCGATATAGCCCGGGCAGATGGCGTTCACGTTGATGCCGTAGCGGCCCCACTCCAGCGCCATCGCTCGCGTCATGTGGATGACCGCGGCCTTGCTCATCGCATAGACGCCAATCTGGCCCAGCACACGCAGGCCGGCCATGGACGCGACGTTGACGATGCGCCCACCGATGAAGGTGCCCGGCGCCGAGCCGCGCGCGCGGGCCAGCATGCGCTTGCCCACCTCCTGCGCGACGAAAAAGGCGCCGCGCGTGTTGGTGTCCATCACGTAGTCGTAGTCGTTCTCGGTGACGTCGGTGAGGCGCTGCGTCGTGGACACGCCGGAGTTGTTGATCAGGATGTCCAGCGTGCCGACTTCGGTCTCGGCGTGGGCCACCGCGCTCTTGATGCTGGCCACGTCGGTCACGTCCAGCTGCACCACATGGGCGTCACCGCCATTGCCCTCGATTTCGGCGCGCAGGTCCTTCAGCCGCTCGACTCGCCGGCCCGCCAGCACGACGCAGGCACCGGCCTGGGACAGGGTCCTGGCGAATTGCGCGCCCAGGCCGCTGGACGCACCGGTGATCAAGGCCACGCGGCCTTCGAGATTGATGGAGTAACTCATGGGACTGCCTTCCGAGTGGGTTGCGTCCATCCTACCGGTCTAGACCGCCCAACCTAAAAAAGCACGATCGTTCGATTCGCAATCCAGCCTCTCTAGAATCGCGCGCAATTCAAAAGCTGACGGAGAACCTGCATGACGTCCGAAGAGATCCTCGCCCAGTTCGGCCCTCGCGAGTCCATGGAATACGACGTGGTCATCGTCGGTGGCGGCCCGGCCGGCCTGGCCACGGCCATCCGCCTGAAGCAGCTCAAGCCCGATGCCAACATCGTCGTGCTGGAGAAGGGCTCGGAGCCTGGCGCCCACATCCTGTCGGGCGCCGTGATGGACCCACGTGCGATGGAGGAGCTGTTCCCGAACTGGAAGGAACTCGGCGCGCCGCTGAACCAGGCCGTGTCCGGCGACGACGTGCTGTTTCTGTCCGAGACGGGCAGCCAGCGCACGCCCGACTGGCTCGTGCCTCGCAATTTCCACAACCACGGCTGCTACGTCATCAGCCTGTCCGACGTCGTCAAGTGGATGGCGCAGCAGGCGGAAGGCCTGGGCATCGAGATCTTCCCCGGCTTCGCCGCCGCCGAGGTGCTGTACGACGAACAGGGCCGTGTGAAGGGCGTGGCCACCGGCAATATGGGCCTGGGCAAGGACGGCGAGCCGACCGACCACTTCCAGCTCGGCATGGAACTGCTCGGCAAGTACACGGTGTTTGCCGAAGGCGCGCGCGGCCATCTGGGCAAGCAACTGCTTGAGAAGTTCAAGTTGACCGAAGGCAAGGACACGCAGACCTACGCCATCGGCGTGAAGGAGCTGTGGGAGGTTCCGGCGGACAAGGCCCAACCCGGCAAGGTCGTGCACACGGCCGGCTGGCCGATGGAGGGCGACACCTTCGGCGGCGGCTTCCTCTACCACCTGGAAAACAACAAGGTCACGCTGGGCTTCGTCATCGGCCTGGACTACGACAACCCCTTCATGAGCCCGTTTGAAGAGATGCAGCGCTGGAAGGCCCATCCGGCCATCCGCGCCCACATCGAAGGCGGCAAGCGCATCGGCTATGGCGCCCGCGCCATCAACAACGGCACGCCGCAGGCCCTGCCCAAGACGGTGTTCCCGGGCGGCTGCCTGATCGGCTGCGATGCCGGCTACCTGAATGCCGCGCGCATCAAGGGCAGCCACGCAGCCATCAAGAGCGGCATGCTGGCCGCCGAGGCGTTGGCACCCGCGCTGGACGCCGGCCGCGCCCAGGACGAGCTCGCCGCGTACCCCGAAGCCTTCGAGAAGAGCTGGCTGAACGAGGAACTGCAGCAGACGCGCAACTTCAAGCTCTGGTTCAAGAAGGGCAAGACGACCGGCCAGTTGATGACCGGCATCGAGCAGTGGTTGCTGCCCAAGCTCGGCATCAAGAACCCGCCCTGGACGCTGCACAACTACAAAGGCGACCACGAGTCCCTGCGCCCGGCGGCCGAGTGCAAGCCGATCGCCTATCCCAAGCCCGACGGCAAGCTGACCTTCGACCGCCTCTCCTCGGTGTTCATCTCCAACACCAACCACGAGGAAAACCAGCCCGCCCACCTGACGCTGAAGAACAACTCGGTGCCGGTGCAGGTCAACCTCGCCAAATACGCCGGCCCCGAAAGCCGCTACTGCCCGGCGGGCGTCTACGAGTTCGTGCCCAACGAGGGCGGCAGCGGCGAGCGGCTGCAGATCAACGCGCAGAACTGCGTGCACTGCAAGACCTGCGACATCAAGGACCCGACGCAGAACATCGTCTGGGTCACGCCCGAGGGCGGCGGCGGGCCGAACTACGCGGGCATGTAAGCCCTCTTGCAATGCAAGCACCCTGGCCGATAGACTGTTTTTTCATACAGCCATCAGCCAGGAGTCGGCGTGAGCAACGGAACCATCAGGGTCGGTATCGGCGGCTGGAACTTCGAGCCCTGGCGCGACAACTTCTATCCCAAGGGCTGGCCGCAGGCCCGTGAGCTGGAATATGCGAGCCAACGCCTCACGGCCATCGAGATCAACAGCACCTACTACGGCGCGCAGAAGCCCGCCACCTTCGCCAAGTGGCGCGATACGGCACCCGCCGGCTTCATGTTCTCGCTCAAGGCCATCCGCTTCGCGACCCAGCGCCGCGTGCTCGCAGATGGGGCCGACTCCATCAAGCGCTTCGTCGACAGCGGCATCGCCGAGCTCGGCGACAAGCTCGGGCCCATCGTCTGGCAGTTGGCGCCGACGCACCGCTTCGACGCTGGCGATCTGACGGCCTTCCTGGAACTGCTGCCTGCTCAAGTCGATGGCCTGAAGCTGCGCCATGTACTGGACGTGCGCCATGCCAGCTTCCAGTGCCCCGAATACCTCGCGCTGGCCCGCCAGTACAAGGCCGCGACGGTGTTCACCGAGTCCGACGACTACCCGCCGATTGCCGAGCCGACGGGCGACTTCGTCTACACGCGCATCATGCGCACGCACTCGGAAGAGGCGCTGGGCTGCAAGCCCGAGGTCTTCCCGCAACTGGCCGGGTCGGCGCGCATCTGGAGCGAGGGCGGCGAGCCCGAGGGCGTGCCGCGCATCGAACCCGCACCCACGGCGAGCACGGCGCCGCGCGATGTCTTCGTCTACTTCATCAGCGGTGCCAAGGAGCGGGCGCCGCATGCCGCGATGGCGCTGCGCCGGGCGCTGGGCGAAGAGGTCCCTGTCTAGGCCTCCAATCGCGTCATCCATTCAGCCGTAGCGCGTTCTTCGGCCCGCTCGGAGGCCGCGAGCGCCTCGCGAATGCGCTGGCGTTCCACCGCCGCGCGGTTCTGGCTCATCTTGAGCTTGAGTTCCCAGCGCGTCACGCGGATGCGAAAGCCGACGATGGCACCCAGCAGCTTGCGCTGGTAGTCCTCGTTGAGGCCACGCCACTGCTCGGCGTACTCGGGCTCGAAGCGGCCGATCAGCCGCTTCAGCAGCCCATCCTTGTCGACCTGGCCGTCGATCAACTCGATGTCGCCATAGGCATGCAGGGCCGYATAGTTCCAGGTCGGCACGTTCTGCACCGCGTCATAGTGGCTCGGGCTGATGTAGGCGCTCGGGCCGCTGAAGACGGCCAGCAGGCTCTTCTGCTGCGACAGCCAACCCCAGTGCGGATTGGCGCGTGCCATATGGCCTTCCAGCACAAGGCCGTCCTGCTGCGGCACGACGACCAGCGGCAGATGACTGCCGAAGCTCTCGCCCTGCGCATCCGGCCCGATCAGCAAGGCCAGCGGATGCTCCGCGATCAGGCGCAACGCATGGTCGAGGTCGGCAGACTTGAAATGGGCGGGCAGGTACACGGTGGCTCCAGCAAAACGAGGCTTCTATCATCGCCGCCATGCAAACCGAGGCCGCGCTGCGGACATTGAAACCCCTGAATACGGCGACTGACGAAGAGGTCGCCGCCGAGGTGCCCGTGGCGCTGACGGTCAACGACATCTCGCAGGCCGTCATGCTGGCCACGCCGGCCGATCTGGAGGACTTCGCCCTCGGCTTCGGCCTCGCGGAAGGTTGGTTCACGTCGCGGCGCGAACTGCTGGACGTCGAGATCGAGACCCGGCCCGAAGGCATCGAACTGGCCCTGACGGTGACCGCCGCCTGCGAGCAGCGCCTGAAGGTGCGCCGGCGCACCCTGGCAGGCCGCACCGGCTGCGGCCTGTGCGGCGTCGAAAGCCTGGCCCTGCTTGGCGCGCTGCAACCCGCCGCCGTCAGCGCGCCAACGCTGGCCCCGCAGGCGCTGGACCGGGCCCTGGCCGCCCTGCCCGCCGCGCAGGTGCTGAATGCGCGCTGCGGTGGTCTGCACGGTGCGGCGTGGTGCCTGCCCAGCGGTGAACTGCTGCTGGTGCGCGAGGATATCGGCCGCCATAACGCACTCGACAAGCTGACCGGCGCCCTCGCCCGTCGCGATACCGATCCGCGTGAAGGCTTCGTGCTGATGTCCAGCCGGGCCAGCTTCGAGCTCGTGCACAAGACGGCGATGGCCGGCGTCGGCTTGCTGGCCTGCATGTCCGCCCCCAGCAGTCTGGCCATTGCGACGGCGCGCGGCCTGGGGCTGGAGCTCTGGGCCTTCGTGCGCGAGGGCCGCGCGACGCGCTACGCCTGACGGCCGCTCAGCGCCATCGGCTCTGACGTTCGGGTTTCGCCTTCGCCTTCGCCGGCCAGGAAGCAGCGAATGACGATCTGATCGCGGCCGCAGCGCTTGGCTTCGTACAAGGCTTCGTCGGCCGCGGCGTACATGGCCTCCGGCGTCAGATTGGAGCTCGGCGCGGCCCACCAGGCCAGGCCGAAGCTGGCGGTCACAACGCGCTGAGGGCTGCCCTCGTGAGGCAGAGCCAGGGCGTGCAGGGCAGCGCTGAGCTGGCTGACGAAATGCTCGGCCATCTCGGCCGACGTGGCCGAGAAGATCACGCCGAACTCCTCGCCGCCCAGGCGGAACAGCGCATCGGTCGAGCGCTTGAGGGAGTCCTTGAGCGTCTGCGCCAGGGCCTTGAGGACGGCATCGCCGGCTTGGTGGCCGTAGCGGTCGTTGTAGGCCTTGAAATGATCCACGTCGAGCATGCACAAGGCCACGGCCTGGCCGCGCTGGGCGCCGGCCAGGGCAGCCAGGCAGACATCATTGAAATGACGCCGGTTGAAGGCGCCGGTCAGGGCGTCGACGATGGCCAGGTCGCGCAACTGGCGGTTCGCCGCCTCCAGGGCGCGGGCATCGTCATACAGCCGCTGCTCGTCAGCCTTGCGGCGGGAGATGTCCATGTGCGTGCCGGCCAATCGCAGCGGGCGCCCCTGGGCGTCACGCTCGAAGACGCTGCCGTTGCTCTGCACCCAGACCCAGTGGCCCTCGGCATGGCGCATGCGGAACTCGGCGGTGTAGCGCTCGTCCGCACCGCTGAAATGGCGCTTCATCGCCAGGTTGGACTCGATGAGGTCGCCGGGATGGCAGAGTCTTTCCCAGGTCGTGCTCGTCACAGGTTCGAGTTCGGCGCGGCTGCGACCCAGCATCCGGGCCCAACGCTCGTTGATGTCGAGCCGGCCGGTGTCGATATGCCAGTCCCAGGTGCCGGCCGCCGTGCCGTCCAGCACATTGGCCATGCGCTGGCGATCCTCGGCCAGGTCAGCCTCGGTCCGCTCCAGGCGGCGCCTGACGACGAGGCTGCGCGCCACCGCCAACGCGACGAGCAGGCTTGCCAGGCTGCCTGCGGCCAGGACCAGTAGCGGTGTTCTGTCACCTTCCCCAGCCAGCACGCCGGGCCGGGGCCTGAGCACCAGTTGCCAGGGGCGCCCGCCCACGTCGATGCTCAGCGCCGTGTCGCGCTCGTCGGACTGGAAGGGTTCACTGCCGGCCGATGAATAGATGAGCCGGTGCTTCTCCTCCTGGTCGAAGACGAAGACATCCAGGCCATTGGCGTCGGCCCGCAGCGCCGCCTCGGCCATCAGCGTCGGCAGCTCGATGACGCCGGCCAGGAAACCCGTCAGCTCGCGGCGACGCGCCTCGACGCCCGTCGGCTGCGAGATCCGGTAGACCGGCGCGGACACCGCGAAGCCGCTGATGGCGGCCGCCTGCTGGCCAAGCCGGATCAACGGAAATGTCTCGGACGCGATGGGCACGCCGGCATCGCGGGCGAGCAGCTTGGAGCGCATGCGGCGCGGGTCGAAGGCCATGTCCACACCGACGGCGGAGCCGTTCTCGGGCCAGGAATAGCGCACCGGCACATGCATGTCGCGCTCGCGCGCGGCGATGAGCCCATCGCCCTGGTATTGCGGCGCCGGCTCGACGACGCGATAGCCCGGTTGCTCCAGATTCGCCTGCCTCTCGAACTCAGCCAGCTGCGCATGCGGCACGACGGGCTGCCACTCCAGCAGGGTCAGGGCCGAGGAATCGGTGACCAAGCCGGCGCCATAGCGTGCGAATTGAGCGCGCGTCAGCCCTGGTTGGGCCGACAACATCCGGCTGGCCGCCTGCAGCGTCTCCACCACCCTCACCAATTGCAGATCAAAGGCGCCGACGACGCTCTGCCCCATCGCGTTCAACAGCTCGCGCTGCTGGCCCGCAGCCTTCAGCGCCAGCGAGCGGTAGGCGCCCACGCTACCTGCCAGGCCCATCACCAAGATGAGCACGACCAGCGCCGCGTCCACGATCCAGGGCCAGAGTCGACGGCGCGAGGGACTGCCCAGGCTCATGGCCGGGCCTCCAGCGTCGTCACGAGGCGCTCGTAGAACTGCCCCTGCTGGCGCAAGTACTGCGTCGGGTCCTTGACTGCGTGGATGCGGGCCGACGCGCTCAGCGCTTCGGTGCCGGCCTGCCACTCGGGCTCAGCAGCGACCTTGTCGAGCAGTGCGCGCCAGCGCAGAACGGCCTCGGCCGGCATGCCCGCCGGCCCGAGCAGCGCCGACCAGCCCTGCAACTGCTGCATATCGCGCAGGCCGAGCTCGGCGGCGTTCTGCAGTTGCGGCAGCGACCTCAGCCGCCCGTGGGCCGTCGTCATCAATCCACGCAGGGCGCCCGACTGCACGGCCGGCATGATGCTGCGCGCGGTGTTGCAGCTGAAATCCACCTCGCCGTTGAGCAGGGCCTGGGTGGCCAGTGAGTCCTGGCCGAAATGCACCGGCTTGGCCGCGTCGCCCGGCAGGCCGTTCAATGCCAACAGATAGCGCACGGCCAGGTTTTGCAGGGTGCCGGCACCGCTCGTGCTGTAGCGCAACTGCGCTGGCGTCGCGGCGATGGCTGCCAGCAACTCGCGCATGGACACAATGGGCGTGCCGCTGCGAACGGCGCAGATGAGCGGCGCCTGGTCGAGCACGGCCAACACCGTGAAGTCACTCAATGGCGCGGCCGTGCGTGGCGACAGCGCCGGCAGGATGGCAACGCTGCCCACCCGAGCCAGCAACAGCGTCAGGCCATCGGGCGCGGCTTGCCTGACAGCCCGCCCCGCTGCGGCGCCCGATTCAGCCGTCAGATGGACGATCTCGAAGCCCACGCCGCCAACGCGTGTCGCGCTCTGGACGAAATTGCGCGCCGAGCCGTCGGCCTCACCGCCAGCCATGAAGGGCACGAAAAGCCGGACGGTGGTCGGCGACACCGGCAGAGCATGAGTGATGGGCTGCACGGCGCGCGCGGCCGCAGCGGCCAGCAGCGCCCCGGCAAGCACCAGCAGGGTAGCGAAGCCCTGCCTCACCCGATTTATTGTCTTGACCGCCACGTGGCGATCATAAATAACCGAATCAACGGGAGATTTGGCAAATTTGGACTTGAAACGATCAATTCGTGACGAATCGCCCAAAAGCGCCTGTTGAACGCCGAAAAGACAAAGCCCGTCACGAGGACGGGCTTTGATGTGTTTGGAGGAGACGGAGGGATTCGAACCCTCGATTCGCGTTTTAGCGCAAATACTCCCTTAGCAGGGGAGCACCTTCGGCCACTCGGTCACGTCTCCAGCACAGCCCCGCATTCTATACCAGTGCGGAGCAATCTCAGACAGAAATCAGGCCGCGGTAGCGGCTTCCTGATCGAGGTCGAAGGCCTTGTGCAATGCGCGCACGGCSAGCTCCATGTACTTCTCGTCGATGACGACGCTGGTCTTGATCTCGCTGGTCGAGATCATCTGGATGTTGATGCCCTCTTCRCTCAGCGCRCGGAACATCTTGCTGGCSACGCCGACRTGCGAGCGCATGCCGATRCCRACGATGGAGACCTTGCAGATCTTGGGGTCGCCCACGACCTTGCTGGCGTTGGTGGCCGGGCCGACCGTGTTCTGCAGCAGCTCCATCGTGCGCGCGTAGTCGTTGCGGTGCACGGTGAAGGAGAAGTCGGTCTTGCCGTCGTGGGAGACGTTCTGGATGATGACGTCGATGTCGATGTTGGCCTCGGCCACGGGTCCCAGGATCTGGAAGGCGATGCCGGGCTTGTCGGGCACGCCGAGCAGCGTCACCTTGGCCTCGTCACGGTTGAAGGCAATGCCCGAAACGACGGCTTGTTCCATGTTGTCATCCTCTTGTTCGAAAGTGATCAGCGTGCCGGAGGCCGCCTCTTCAGTGATGTCGATGTCCCAGGGYGTGAAGCTSGASAGCACGCGCAGCGGCACGCGGTACTTGCCSGCGAAYTCSACSGAGCGGATCTGCAGGATCTTGGAGCCGAGCGAGGCCATCTCCAGCATTTCCTCGAACGTGATGGTGCTCAGGCGCCGCGCCTCGGGCACCACGCGCGGGTCGGTCGTGTAGACGCCGTCCACGTCGGTGTAGATCAGACATTCGGCAGCCTTCATCGCCGCAGCAATCGCCACGGCCGAGGTGTCGGAACCACCGCGGCCCAGCGTCGTGATGTGGCCTTCCGGGTCGATGCCCTGGAAGCCGGTGATGACAACCACCTTCCCAGCGGCCAGATCAGCACGCACGCGGACATCGTCGATGCTCTCGATGCGGGCCTTGGTGAAGGACGAGTCGGTGGCCACCGGCACCTGCCAGCCGGCATAGCTGACCGCTTCCAGCCCTTCGGCCTGCAGCGCAATGGCCAGCAGGCCGACGGAGACCTGCTCGCCGGTGGCGGCGATGGCGTCCATCTCGCGCATCACGGCCGGCGTCATGCTGGCCGGTGACAGTTCCTTGGCCAGACCGAGCAGGCGGTTGGTTTCACCGCTCATCGCCGAGGGCACGACCACCATCTGGTGGCCGGCGCGCACCCATTTGGCGACGCGTTTGGCCACGTTGCGGATGCGATCGGTGGACCCCATCGAGGTGCCGCCGTACTTGTGGACGATCAGAGCCATGTGTTTGAGCGAAGGCTGGAAGAGTGAGCTGCCGGGACGGATGCTCGCAAACCCCCGATTTTATGCGGCAGTCCCGCCCTCGCCTTCGCTCTGCGGCAAGGCTGCGTCCTCCAGCCAGCGCAAGGACAGCTTCGGCTCATCTTGATCGGCGAAGGCACGGGCGTCCATGCCAAGCCCGGCGACGGCAATGAGGCGCTGCTGCGCGTCAAAAAGCAGAGGCCCGCCGCGCCGCCACGGCGGCAGGCCGGCTTCCTGGCAGGCCTTTCTGAGGGCACGCTGCACGGAGGCCGGGGCCCGTTGGAATTGCTCACCGCCGGCGCGAGCGCGCTGGGTCAGTTGGGCGAGTCGCCCCACCGCGATGCCGGGCGAGGCCGGCTCGACGAGCCATGCGCCCTGCCAGGCCGGCTGAGGATGCAGGCCGGGGCGACTCAGGTTCAGCATCGACGCAGGCGGCGGGGCGGCCGATTCGGCGGCCCAGTAAAGGCCGTCGCGATAGGCGTGCACGGCACCACCGGGCGCGGGCCAGGACAGCGTGGCGCCCGAATGCCATTCAGACCGCAGGCGCTCGACCAGGCTGGCCGGCACGCTCGCGTACCGCGACAGCCAGGCGCGTAGCGCGTTGCTTGCGCGGGCGGGCGACAGGCGGAACACGGCGGCCAGATCCAGCCGCTCGGCGGTCGCGAGCTCCGCAAGGTCGGATGCCGCGACTTCCGCAGCCAGTTCCTCAGCCTGCTGCGCCCAGCGCGCCGACTGGGCCAGGCCCGCCTCGGCCGCCGCAAAGGCCGGCCACAGCGTCTGGCGCAGTCGGTTGCGGGCATGGCGCGCATCGGCATTGCTCGGATCTTCTATCCAGCTGAGCCCATGCTGCTCGGCGTAAGCGCGGATGAGGTCGCGCGGCTGATCAAGCCAGGGCCGTGCCCAGCAGACGCCGTCGCGCCATTGCGCCCTGGGCATGCCAGCAAGGCCCGCCGTGCCGGCGCCGCGCAAAGCCTGCAGCACGAAGGTCTCGGCCTGGTCCTGTCGGTGATGGGCCAGCAGCAGCAGGTCGGCCCCCGCCGCAACAGCCATGTCGTGCAGGGCGCGATGCCGGCCCGCATGAGCCCAGGCCTCCACGCTGTCGCCGCGCGCCGGCGATCCGCTCAGCCACGTGCAGACATAGGCCGCTCCGAACTCATGCGCCACGCGCTCGCAATGCGCGACCCAGTCGTCGGCCTGCGGCTGCAGGCCGTGGTGGACATGAAGGGCAACGACCCTGCTGCCTTGCGCCGCGCGAGCGGTCGCATGCAACAGGGCCGTGGAATCCAGGCCGCCGCTGAAGGCGACGGCGACCGCATCACCTGTTCTTGGTGTCGCCGAATCGGCCATAGGCCTGCAGGCGCTCGTAGCGGCGGTCCACCAGTTCACGAGTCTTGAGGTCGCTGACCTGGCGCAGTGCGTCGCTCAGCGCGCGCTTCAGGTTGGACGCCATCTGCTTGGCGTCGCGGTGCGCGCCACCCACCGGCTCGCTGACGATCTTGTCGATCAGGCCGAGCGCTTTCAGGCGGTGAGCCGTGATGCCCAGGGCCTCGGCCGCCTCGGAGGCGCGTTCGCTGCTCTTCCACAGGATGGACGCACAGCCCTCCGGCGAGATGACGGAATAGGCCGCGAACTGCAGCATCAGCACCTGGTCGGCCACGCCGATGGCCAGCGCGCCACCCGAGCCGCCCTCGCCGATGACGGTGGCGATGATGGGCACTTCGAGCTGCGCCATTTCGAGGATGTTGCGGCCGATGGCCTCGCTCTGGCTGCGCTCCTCGGCACCGATGCCAGGATAGGCGCCCATGGTGTCGATGAAGGTGAAGACCGGCAGGCCGAACTTCTCGGCCAGCTTCAGCAGGCGCAGCGCCTTGCGGTAGCCCTCGGGGCGCGGCATGCCGAAGTTGCGCAGCGTGCGCTCCTTGGCGTCGCTGCCGCGCTGGTGGCCGATGACCATGCAGGCCTGGCCGTTGAAGCGCGCGATGCCGCCCACGATGGCTGCGTCGTCGGCGAAGTGACGGTCACCGTGCAGTTCCTGGAACTCGGTGAAGACTTCCGAGCAGTAGTCCAGCGTCTGCGGGCGCTGCGGGTGGCGGGCGATCTGGTAGACCTGCCAGGGCAGGACGTTGGCGTAGACCTCCTTGGTCAGCTGCTGGCTTTTCTTGGAGAGGCGATCGATCTCCTCGGAGATGTCGACCGCAGACTCGCTCTGCACATAGCGCAGTTCTTCGATCTTGGTCTCGAGCTCGGCGATGGGCTGCTCGAATTCCAGAAAATGTTTTTTGCTCAATGGATCCCCTCGTCCGGTGAGTACGCCGGCTGATCCCTTGACGGGTGTCTGTCGGCTTTGGAGCGTCCCGGCGTGCGGCCCGCTCTGGGTGGTTGAACAATGACCTCAATAGTCCACAGGCAGCGGGTCGAGGCTGCGCCAAATGTACCAAACCGCTACCGAACGGTAGGGTGCCCAGGCGTCGCCGACTTCGCGCGCCTCGGCGCGGGAGACAGGTTCGCCCGAAAAGTAATTCTGGCTGATGCCCTTCAACAAGCCGATGTCATCCAGGGGCATCACATTGGGGCGCATCAAGTGAAAAATCAAGAACATCTCGGCCGTCCACCGGCCGATGCCGCGAATGGCAACGAGCTCTTCGATGATGGCTTCGTCGTCCATCTGCGCCCATTGGCGCACATGAACCTGGCCAGTGTCGAAATGTTCCGCCAGGTCGCGCAGGTATTCGACCTTGCGGGCGGACAGGCCGGCAGCGCGCTGCTCATCCACACCCAGGCCCAGCACGGCGGTCGGCTGGAATTTGGTCATCAGCGCGATCCAGCGGTTCCAGACCGATTGGGCGGCCTTGACCGAGATCTGCTGGCCGACGATGGAGCGGGCCAGCGTCGCGAAGGCGTCGCCGCGGCTCTGCAACCGCGCCTCGCCGAACTGCGGGATGAGCTTCTTCATGACCCGGTCGCGCTTGACCAGGTGCTTGCAGGCCTCGTCCCAATAGGCCGGGATCACTTCGGGCGGCATCAGCTCTTCACCCAGGTCGTGCCGTCGGCACCGTCCTTCAGCATGATGCCCTTGGCCGTCAACTCGGCGCGGATCGCGTCGGCACCCGCAAAGTCCTTGGCGGCCTTGGCGGCAGCGCGGGCCGCGATGCGCGCCTCGATCCAGGCCGCGTCGTCAATGCCCGAGCCGCCCTGCAGATAGGCGCGCGGCTCCTGCTGCAGGACGCCGAGCACGCCGGCCAGCGCCTTCAGCAAGCCGGCACGCTGGGGTGAGCGATCACGGTTGACTTCGTTGACGAGGTCAAACAGCACGGCGATGGCACCGGGCGTGCCGAAGTCCTCGTCCATCGCCGTCTTGAAGGCAGCGGCGCTGGGCTCGCTCCAGTCGACGGCGACTTCGGACGGCGGCACGGCGTCCAACGCCGTGTACAGGCGCGTCAGCGCGGCTCGGGCGTCTTCGAGGTGGGCATCGCTGAAGTTGAACGGCCGGCGATAGTGGGTGCGCAGCATGAAGAAGCGCAGCGTCTCGCCGTCGAACTTCTGCAGCACGTCGCGGATGGTGAAGAAGTTGCCCAGGCTCTTGGACATCTTTTCGCCATCGACGTTCAGGAAGCCGTTGTGCAGCCAGTAGCGCGCGAAGGGGTAGCCCGCACCCTCGCTCTGGGCGATCTCGTTCTCGTGGTGAGGGAACTGCAGATCGGTGCCACCACCGTGGATGTCAAAGCTTTCGCCGAGCAGCGCGCAGCTCATTGCCGAGCACTCGATGTGCCAACCCGGGCGGCCCTCGCCGAAGGGAGCTGCCCACTTGGCGTCCGCCGGCTCCTCGGCCTTGGCGGCCTTCCAGAGCACAAAGTCCAGCGGGTCCAGCTTGCCGTCGTCCACGGCCACGCGCTCGCCGGCGCGCAGGTCATCGATGCTCTTGCCGCTGAGCTTGCCGTAGCCTTCGAACTTGCGCACCGCGTAGTTCACGTCGCCAGTATCAGAACGGTAGGCCAGGCCACGCTCTTCCAGGCGCTCGATCAGCGACAGCATCTGCGGCACGTACTCGGTCGCGCGCGGTTCGTGGTCCGGGCGCAGTAGGCCGACAGCGGCAAAGTCCTCGTGCATCGCCGCACTCATCTCTTCGGTGAGCTGGCGGATGGTGATGCCGCGCTCGACGGCACGCTTGATGATCTTGTCGTCGATGTCGGTGATGTTGCGCACATAGGTGACGCCGTAACCACTGGCACGCAGCCAGCGGTAGATGACGTCGAACGCCATGTTCATGCGCAGATGCCCCATGTGGCAGAGGTCGTAGACCGTGATGCCGCAAACGTACATGCGCACTTGGCCAGGCACGAGCGGTTGGAAGTCTTCGAGATCTCGGCTGAGGGAGTTGTGAACGCGCAGGGACATGAAAAACGAGGGCAGCAGCCACCAACAAGAAGCCCCGCACCGGGTCCGCCCAGGCGGGGCTCATAGAATGAATTCAGTATAGCGGCCGACCCTGACGCCGCCCCCCGCTACAACCCTCATGCGCCTGCCCTTCCCCACCCTCGCGTTGCCCTGCCTGCTGATCCTGGCGCTGGCAACCACGCCGGTTCGCGCCGACGACCTTGCCAGCGCCCAGCGGCTTTGGCTGGCCGGCCAGAAGAGCCAGGCCGTCGAGCAGGTCGAGCAGGCCCTGACCCGTCAACCTGATGATCTGCAACTGCGCTTCGCCCTGGGTGTCATGCGCATGGAACTGGGCGAGCCTGCCAATGCGACGGCCATCTTCACCCGCCTCACGCAGGACTTCCCCGACCTGGCCGACCCCTACAACAATCTCGCCGTACTGCACGCGGCCGCCGGCGAACTCGACGAAGCCAAGGCCGCGCTGGAGCAGGCCCTGCGCCTGCATCCCGACCATGCCCAGGCCCAGGAAAATCTGGGCGATGTGTTGATACGCCTGGCTCTGCGCGCCTACCAGCGTGCCCAGAAGTCGGCCCTGATGCCCAGCGACACGCTGGCCGGCAAGATCAACCGCACGCTGGCCCTGACCCGCGAATTGCGCACCCGCTAACCACTCGCCTCCCATGACCAAAATCCTTCCTCTCCTTCTCGCCGGCCTGCTGGCCACGCTGGGCGCCGAGGCCCAAACCGTCAAGCTGCAGACCACCGAAGGCGACATCCGCATCGAACTGAACGCCCAGAAGGCGCCCAAGTCGGTCGCCAACTTCCTGCAATATGTGAAGGCCGGCCACTACAACGGCACGGTCTTCCACCGCGTCATGGCAACCTTCATGATCCAGGGCGGCGGTTACGACGCCAAGCTGAACCAGAAGCCGACCAAGCCGCCCATCCCGCTGGAGTCACACAACGGCCTGCCCAATGTGCGCGGCAGCATCGCCATGGCGCGCACCAACGACCCGAACTCGGCGACCTCGCAGTTCTTCGTCAACGTGGTGGACAACCCCATGCTCGACGGCGAGCCGGACAATCCGGCGTCGGGCTATGCCGTCTTCGGCCAGGTCATCGAGGGCATGGACGTCGTCGACAAGATCCGCGCCGTCGAGGTCACGCCGCACGGCATGCACCAGCATTTCCCGGTCAAGCCCATCTTCATCACCAAGGCTCTCGTTGAGCCCGTCAAAAAATGAGCCAAGTCAAACTCACCACCAACCACGGCGACATCCTCATTGAGCTGGATGCCGAGAAGGCGCCGCTGTCGGTCGCCAACTTCCTGAACTACGTCCGCAAGGGCCACTACGACGGCACGGTGTTCCACCGCGTCATCAAGGGCTTCATGGTCCAGGGCGGCGGCTTTGAGGTCGGCATGAATCAAAAGCCCACCGAGGCGGCCATCCAGAACGAGGCCAACAACGGCCTGAAGAACGCGCACTACACCCTGGCCATGGCGCGTACCAACGCGCCCCACTCGGCCACGGCGCAGTTCTTCATCAACACGACGAACAACGGCTTCCTGGACTTCAAGTCCGAGAGCCCGTCGGGCTGGGGCTATGCCGTCTTCGGCAAGGTCATCGAGGGCAAGGACGTCGTCGACAAGATCGAGAAGTCCAAGACCGCCACGCGTGGCGGCCATGGTGACGTGCCGGTCGAAGACGTCATCATCGAGAAAGCCGTCGAGGTTTGATCCACACGCTGACGGCCCCGGCGCAGTGGCGGCAGATCGATCTGCTGTCGGACCTGCACCTCGGGCCGGACACGCCGGGCACGCTGGCCCGGCTTGAGCAGCACCTTGCGCAGACGCCCGCGCAAGCGGTGCTGCTGCTCGGCGACATTTTCGAGGTCTGGGTCGGCGACGACGCGCGGAACGAGCCCTTCGAGGCCGGCGTCGTACGCCTACTGCACGATGCGTCGCGGCGCCTGGACCTCTTCTTCATGCACGGCAACCGCGACTTCCTTGTCGGCGCGGAGTTGCTGGCGGACGCCGGCATGACCGCCCTGCCCGATCCCACGGTGCTCGATGCCTTTGGCCAGCGCTGGCTGCTGGTGCATGGCGATGCGCAATGCCTTGCCGACACCGCCTACCAGGCCTTCCGCCGCCAGGTGCGCTCGCCCGAATGGCAGGCCCAGGTGCTGGCGCAGCCGCTCGAAGCTCGCCAGGCGCTGGGGCGCCAGATGCGTGAAGGCAGCCGCGCGGCGCAAGCCGCGCAACTGATGGCCACCGACCTTGACGCCGAGGCTTGCCGCGCGCTGCTGAACGAAGCCGGCGCGACGACGATGATCCACGGCCACACACACCGCCCTGCCGAGCACGATCTGGGCGACGGGCTCAGGCGCGTCGTGCTGTCGGACTGGGACCTCGATGGCACCCCACCGCGCGGCGACGTCATCCGCCTGTCCGCAGCCGGCCTGCAACGCCTTTCCCTGTGATCCTGAAAGCTTTGCGCAACTGGCGTGAGCAACGCGCCGTCGAACGCCATCCGATTCCAGATGCGCTATGGCAGCTGACCCTGCTGCGCTACCCCTTCCTGGCCCAACGCAGCGAGGACGACCTCGCTGAACTGCGGCGGCTGTCCAGCCTGTTCCTGTCGACCAAGGAATTCCACGGCGTCGGCGGCTTCGAGGTGACCGACGAAGTCGCCGTCGCCGTCGCAGCCCAGGCCTGCCTGCCCGTGCTACGGCTGGGCCTGTCCTGGTATGACGGTTTCGTCGGCATCGTCATGCACGAGGGCGAAGTCGTGGCGCAGCGGCGCTTCGAGGACGAGGACGGTGTCGTCCACGAGTACGACGAGGAGCTGGCCGGCGAAGCCATGGAAGGCGGCCCGCTGATGCTGACCTGGAATGCCATCGCCGTCAGCGACGACCCGGCCGAGTTCGGCGCGGACGCGGTCTTCAACGTCGTCATCCACGAGTTCGCCCACGTCATCGACATGGGAGATGGGCTGGCTGACGGCGTGCCGCCGCTGGACGCCGACGAACGCGAGCGCTGGACCACGGTCATCGACGCCGAATGGGAGAAGTTCTGCGCCCGCATCGACGCCGGCGAGGAGACGCTGATCGACCCCTACGGCGGCGAGGCCGTCGAGGAATTCTTCGCCGTCGCCGTGGAGGCCTTCTTCGTCGCCCCGGCCGCCATGCGCGCCGAGGAACCGGCGATGTACGAGTTGCTGGCCGGCTTTTTCAAACAGGACCCGGCTGATTGAACGAAAAAAGGGACGCCGCAGCGTCCCTTTCCGTCTGAGCACTGAACTCAAGCCGTGGCAGGCTCCGCCTTGGGCTTGTTGTCCTTGGCCGGCTTGGGCGGCGTGGGCTGGATGTCCAGCACCGTCTCGCCCTTGTCGTCCACGTCCACGCTCAGGCGCCCGCCATCGACCAGCTTGCCGAACAGCAGTTCGTCGGCCAGCGCACGGCGGATGGTGTCCTGGATGAGGCGCTGCATCGGCCGCGCGCCCATCAGCGGGTCGAACCCCTTCTTGGCGAGGTGCTTGCGCAGCGCGTCGGAGAAGCTGACCTCGACCTTCTTCTCCTGCAGCTGGCTTTCCAGTTGCAGCAGGAACTTGTCGACCACGCGCAGGATGATTTCCTCGTCCAGCGGGCGGAAGGACACGATGGCGTCCAGMCGGTTGCGGAACTCCGGCGTGAACAGGCGCTTGATGTCGCCCATCTCGTCGCCCTGCTGGCGCGAGTTCGTGAAGCCGATGGTGGCCTTGTTCAACGCCTCGGCGCCCGCGTTTGTCGTCATGATGATGATGACGTTGCGGAAGTCGGCCTTGCGCCCGTTGTTGTCGGTCAACGTGCCGTGGTCCATGACCTGCAGCAACACGTTGAAGACATCCGGGTGCGCCTTCTCGATTTCATCGAGCAGCAGCACCGAGTGCGGCTTCTTGGTGACGGCCTCGGTCAGCAGGCCACCCTGGTCAAAACCRACGTARCCCGGAGGCGCRCCGATCAGGCGGCTSACGGCRTGGCGCTCCATGTAYTCGGACATGTCGAAGCGGATCARCTCGATGCCCAWGATGTAGGCSAGYTGCTTGGCCACCTCGGTCTTGCCGACGCCCGTCGGGCCGCTGAACAGGAAGGAGCCCACCGGCTTCTCGGGCCGGCCCAGGCCCGAGCGCGCCATCTTGATGGCGGCTGCGAGCGCGTCGACGGCCGGGTCCTGCCCGAACACGACGCTCTTCAGGTCTCGGTCGAGCGTCTTGAGCTTGCTGCGGTCATCGCTGTTGACCGATGCGGGCGGGATGCGCGCGATCTTGGCGACGATGTCCTCGACCTCGACGCGCGTGATGGTCTTCTTCTGCTTGCTCTTGGGCAGGATGCGCTGGGCAGCACCGGCCTCGTCGATGACGTCGATGGCCTTGTCCGGCAGGTGGCGATCATTGATGTACTTGGCCGACAGCTCGGCGGCCGCCTGCAGCGCGCCCAGGGCGTACTTGACCGAGTGATGCTCCTCGAAGCGGCTCTTGAGCCCCTTCAGGATCTCGATGGTCTGCTCGACCGAAGGCTCGGCGACGTCGATCTTCTGGAAGCGCCGGCTCAGCGCCGCGTCCTTCTCGAAGATGCCGCGGTATTCGGTGAAAGTGGTCGCGCCGATGCACTTCATCGCGCCGCTGGACAGCGCCGGCTTGAGCAGGTTGCTCGCATCCAGCGTGCCGCCCGAGGCCGCACCGGCGCCGATCAGCGTGTGGATCTCGTCGATGAAGAGGATGGCGCTGGGTTGGTCCTTCAGCGCCTTCAGAACCGCCTTCAGGCGCTGCTCGAAGTCGCCGCGGTACTTGGTACCCGCCAGCAGCGCGCCCATGTCCAGCGAGTAGACGACGGCGTCGGCGAGGACCTCAGGGACTTCGCCTTCGGTGATCCTCCAGGCCAGGCCTTCAGCGATGGCCGTCTTGCCCACGCCGGCCTCGCCGACCAGCAGCGGGTTGTTCTTGCGCCGGCGGCACAGCACCTGCACGACGCGCTCGACYTCTKACTCGCGGCCGATCAGCGGATCGATCTTGCCGTCCTTGGCSAGCTGGTTCAGGTTCTGCGTGAACTGCTCCAGCGGCGACGCCTTGGCGCTGCCGCCCTCGCCTTCCTCGCGCTCGCCTTCCTGGCTGCCGGGGGCCTGGCCCTCGGGGTTCTTGGGCGGCTCGGGATCGGTCTTCTTGATGCCGTGGGCGATGAAATTGACGACGTCCAGGCGCGTGACGCCCTGCTGGTGCAGGTAGTAGACGGCGTGCGAATCCTTCTCGCCGAAGATGGCGACSAGCACRTTGGCGCCGGTSACTTCCTTCTTGCCRYTGCCGGTGSWCTGCACGTGCATGATGGCGCGCTGGATSACRCGYTGGAAGCCCAGCGTGGGCTGSGTGTCSACMTCGTCGSTGCCGCCCACCATCGGCGTGTTTTCCTTGATGAACTGCGTCAGGCTCTTTCGCAGGTCGTCCAGGTTGGCCGCGCAGGCGCGCAGCACCTCCGCGGCGCTGGGGTTGTCGAGCAAAGCGAGCAGCAGGT
The DNA here is from genome assembly GCF_054049415.1 of Roseateles sp. P5_D6. NCBI lineage: Bacteria > Pseudomonadati > Pseudomonadota > Betaproteobacteria > Burkholderiales > Sphaerotilaceae > Roseateles > Roseateles sp. P5_D6. The sequence continues at coordinate 98,264 of NZ_JBFUMK010000019.1, forward strand.
GCTCGACGGTGATGAATTCGTGCCGCTGCTGGCGTGCTTCGACGAACGCCATGTGCAAACTGACTTCAAGCTCTTGCGCAATCATGCGGCCTCCATAATGCACTGCAGGGGGTGGCCGGCACGCCGTGAGGCGGCCAGAACCAACTCCACCTTGGTCGCGGCGACGTCCTTGGTGAACACACCGCAGACCCCGCGACCCTCGTGGTGGATTTTGAGCATGATCTGCGTCGCCGTATCGAGGTCATGCCGGAAAAATTCCTGCAGAACCATGACAACAAACTCCATCGGCGTGAAATCGTCGTTCAACAGCAGGACCTGGTAGAGCCGGGGGGGCTCGGTTTTCTGGGTCTGCCGCTCGACGACGACCGCGCCCTCGCCTTCGTCCTTGCCCGGCTTCAGAGGGGGCGCGGGCGGGGGCGGGGGCGACTGGTTTCGCGGTGAAAAGACGGGGAGCACAGGCATGTCGGGATTCTATCGACGGGGGCTTCCCCTCGCCGACCGCGGGCAGTTGGCGACGCTCCTGGAAATTGCAAGCGCGGGGCGGAAGGTTCTGAGGGTGAACCCGGCCGGGAAGGTCCCGAATTGACGCTTTTTATTGCGCTACCAGAATCTGCCTCCGCCTCCCCAGGAGGTGCCACAAAGAATGGAGACAAGATGATGGCACTGGGCAAAGTCAAGTGGTTCAACGATGCCAAGGGCTTCGGATTCATCGAGCCGGAAGCTGGCGGAGATGATGTCTTCGCCCATTTTTCAGCGATCCAGATGGAAGGCTTTCGGACGCTGAAGCAGGGCAGCCAGGTGCAGTTCGACCTGGTGCAGGGCCCCAAAGGCCAGCTTGCGCAGAACATCACGCCGATGGAAGCCGCACGCGCCGCCGAGCAGCAGCAACAGCCGCAACTGGCGTCCTGAGCTGAGCTCACAAATCAAAAGCCCCGTGGCCTGACGCCACGGGGCTTTTGCATTGGCGTCGCCGGGCTCGCGCAGCAAGCGCGCCCGGCTTGCTAGAGTTACGTGTTGCGCGCCGCCGCCTGGCGCTGTGTGCAACACGGATTGCCATCTACCGGAACACGCTCATGACCGCCGAAAAGACCCAGATTGTTTACACGTTGACCGACGAAGCCCCCCGCTTGGCCACTGCCTCGCTGCTGCCGGTCGTCAAGGCCTTCGCGGCGTCGGCTGGGATCGACGTCGTCAGCAGCGACATCTCGGTGGCCAGCCGCATCCTGGGCCAGTTCCCGGAACTACTGACTGAAGCGCAGCGCGTGCCCGACAACCTGGCCGCCCTGGGCAAGCTGACGTTGAAGTCGGAAGCCAACATCATCAAATTGCCCAATATCAGCGCCTCGGTGTCGCAGTTGAAGGCCGCCATCAAGGAGCTGCAGGACAAGGGCTACAAGATCCCGGACTACCCCGAAAAGCCCGAGACGGATGAGCAGAAGGACATCCGCGCGCGCTACAACAAGTGCATCGGCTCGGCCGTGAACCCGGTGCTGCGCGAAGGCAACTCCGACCGCCGCGCGCCCAAGGCGGTGAAGGAATACGCCCGCAAGAACCCGCACCGCATGGACGACTGGAGCCAGGCCTCGCGCTCGCACGTCTCGCACATGCATGACGGCGACTTCTATCACGGTGAAAAATCGATCACGCTGGACCGCGCACGCGACGTGAAGATGGAGCTCATCACCAAGAGCGGCAAGGCCATCGTGCTCAAGGCCAAGGTTTCGCTGCTGGACCGCGAGGTCGTCGACTCGATGTACATGAGCAAGAAGGCCCTGCTGGCCTTCTATGAGAAAGAGATCGAGGACGCGCGCAAGACCGGCGTGATGTTCTCGCTGCACGTCAAGGCCACCATGATGAAGGTGTCCCATCCCATCGTGTTCGGCCACTGCGTGCGCATCTTCTACCGCGACGCGTTCGAGAAGCACGCCAAGCTGTTCGACGAACTGGGCATCAACGTCAACAACGGCATGGTGGACCTGTACACCAAGATCGCCACGCTGCCCAGCGCCAAGCAGGACGAGATCAAGCGCGACCTGCACGCCTGCCACGAACACCGCCCCGAACTGGCGATGGTGGACTCGGCCAAGGGCATCACCAACTTCCATTCGCCCAACGACGTCATCGTGGACGCCTCCATGCCCGCGATGATCCGCAGCGGCGGCAAGATGTACGGCGCTGATGGCCGCCTGAAGGACGTCAAGGCCGTGATGCCGGAGTCGACCTTTGCCCGCATCTACCAGGAGATCATCAACTTCTGCAAATGGCATGGCGCCTTCGACCCGCGCACCATGGGCACGGTACCCAACGTGGGCCTGATGGCTCAGCAGGCCGAGGAATACGGCTCGCACGACAAGACCTTCGAGATCCCGGAGGACGGCGTGGCCAACATCACCGACCTCGCCACCGGCGAGGTGCTGATGAGCCAGGACGTCGAGCAGGGCGACATCTGGCGCATGTGCCAGTGCAAGGACGCCGCCGTCCGCGACTGGGTCAAGCTGGCCGTCACGCGCGCCCGCAACTCCGGCATGCCGGTGGTGTTCTGGCTGGACTCCTACCGCCCGCACGAGGCGCAGCTCATCACCAAGGTCAAGATGTACCTGCATGAGCACAACACGACCGGCCTGGACATCCAGATCATGAGCCAGGTGCGCGCGATGCGTTACACACTGGAGCGCGTCATCCGCGGCCAGGACACCATCAGCGCCACCGGCAACATCCTGCGCGACTACCTGACCGACCTCTTCCCCATCATGGAACTGGGCACCTCGGCCAAGATGCTGTCCATCGTGCCGTTGATGGCTGGCGGCGGCATGTACGAAACCGGCGCCGGTGGCTCGGCGCCCAAGCACGTGCAGCAGCTGGTGGAGGAAAACCACCTGCGCTGGGATTCGCTGGGCGAGTTCCTGGCGCTGGCGGTCAGCCTGGAAGACGTGGGCATCAAGACCAAGAACGCCAAGGCCAAGGTGCTGGCCAAGGCCCTGGATGCCGCCACCGGCAAGTTGCTGGACAACGGCAAGGGCCCCAGCCCCAAGACCGGCGAGCTCGACAACCGCGGCAGCCACTTCTATCTGACGCTGTACTGGGCCCAGGCCCTGGCCGAGCAGACCGAGGACGCCGAACTGGCGGCCCGCTTCAAGCCACTGGCCCAGACGCTGACCGCCAACGAGGCCAAGATCGCCGAGGAACTGAAGGCCGTCCAAGGCAAGCCGACGGACATCGGCGGCTATTTCCTGCCGGACGTTGCCAAGCTCGACAAGGTCATGCGTCCCAGCGCCACGTTCAATGCGGCGCTGCAATCGCTGGCCAGCTGATCGACTGCTGAATGAAGAAACGGGGCGCCATCGGTGCCCCGTTTTGCTTGCAACGCCTCATGACGCGTTGCGATTTCACGTTGGCGGGTATTCCGCAATGAAACAGCAAGCCCAACGACCAAAATATTTACTACAGTCTGATACCAGGCGTTTGCTCCTGCAAAGCCTTCTGACAGGCGACACGTGAAGCACCACGGGTCGTCCCAAACCCCGGCCTGAGCGCCGGGGTTTCTTTTTGCACCATTGCGAACTCAATGCTGCACGGGCTTGCGAAACGGATCCGGCACAGGATTCGGCTTCAACGCGCCACGGACCCGCTCCACGGCGGCAGCGGAATCCTTGTCATCGACCGACACGATCAGCCGCAGCCAGCTGGCCTTGTTGAGGTCCGTCTCACGACGAGTCCAACACCACACCTGTGCACCGCGCTCACCCGAACGGTCAGCCAGATACACCTCGTCGAAGTCCGCCCCCTCGTAGATGAGGAGCTGATCTTCGTCAACGTAGGTGTTGATGTAGTCCGGCATGCCCAAAGTCTAGGCGTTCGGGGCGAAACCGTGTCACTCCATCTGGTCAATCATCACCTGCCCGAACCCGGAGCACGACACCTGCGTCGCGCCGTCCATCAGGCGCGCGAAGTCGTAGGTCACCTTCTTGCTCAGGACGGCCTTCTCCATCGCGCTGATGATGAGGTCAGCGGCTGCTATCCAGCCCATGTGGCGCAGCATCATTTCGGCCGASAGGATCTCGGAGCCGGGGTTCACRTAGTCCTTGCCRGCGTACTTCGGCGCCGTGCCGTGCGTGGCCTCGAACATCGCGATGGAGTCGCTCATGTTGGCGCCCGGGGCGATGCCGATGCCGCCCACCTGCGCGGCCAGCGCGTCGGAGATGTAGTCGCCGTTCAGGTTCAGCGTGGCGATGACGCTGTACTCGGCCGGGCGCAGGATGATCTGCTGCAGGAAGGCGTCAGCGATGCTGTCCTTGATGGTGATGTCCTTGCCSGTCTTGGGGTTCTTGAACTTSMWCCACGGGCCRCCGTCRATKGSCWSGGCGCCGAACTCCTTCTGCGCCAGCGCATAGGCCCAGTCACGAAAAGCCCCTTCCGTGAACTTCATGATGTTGCCCTTGTGCACGATGGTGACGCTGGGCTTGTTGTTGTCGATGGCGTACTGGATGGCCTTGCGCACCAGGCGCTCGGTGCCCTCCCGGCTGACAGGCTTGATGCCGATGCCCGAGGTGTTTGGGAAGCGGATCTTCTTGACGCCCATTTCGTCCTGCAGGAACTTGATGAGCTTCTTGGCCTTGTCGCTCTCGGCCTCGTATTCGATGCCGGCGTAGATGTCCTCCGAGTTCTCGCGGAAGATGACCATGTCGACCTTGTGCGGCTCCTTCACCGGGCTGGGCACGCCGTCGAAATACTGCACCGGGCGCAGGCAGACGTACAGGTCCAGCTCCTGGCGCAGGGCGACGTTCAGCGAGCGGATGCCACCGCCGACGGGCGTGGTCAGCGGCCCCTTGATGGAGACAACGTATTCCTTCACGGCCTGCAGCGTCTCTTCGGGCAGCCACACATCGGGGCCGTATACGCGAGTGCTCTTCTCGCCGGCGTAGACCTCCATCCAGTGGATCTTCTTCGCACCGCCGTAGGCCTTGGCCACCGCCGCGTCCACCACCTTGAGCATGACGGGCGTGATGTCCAGGCCGGTGCCGTCGCCTTCGATGTAGGGAATGATGGGCTGGTCGGGCACGTTCAGCGTGAAGTCGGCGTTGACGGTGATCTTCTGGCCGCCTTCAGGCACCTTGATGTGTTGGGACATGACGTGTGGGCTCCGCGCAAGAGACGAGACTAGGAAACGAAACCCGGCGAGTTTATGGCCGGCTCAGCAGGCCAGCAGGAGCCGCTGCCACACGCCGTGCACCAGCCCCCACGCCGCCCCCGCGGCCAGCATGAGCCCGGCCAGGCGCAGCGCCAGCACCTCACCACCCGTACCCTGCTTGAGCAGCCGCGCCCGCCACAGCGGCGCGATGACGAGGCCCGGTGTGCTGGCCAGCGCAAAGCCAGCCATCGCTGCGGCACCGCTCAAGGGCGAGCCTGACAAGCCGGCCAGCAGCAGCGCCGCATGCAGCAGCCCACAGGGCATGGCCACCCAGGCGATGCCGGTAGCGAAGGCATGGCGCGGCTGAGGGCGCCAGCGCATGGCGCCCAGCCACGCCGGCACGCGGCCACGCACCAACAGCGTCAGGCCGAACAGCAGCAGTGCCGCCTGCAGCAAGGCCCAGGCGGGCTGCAGCAGCGTCACGCTCTGCGAGACACGTGCGAGCGCCTGGACGGACGCTGCCGCCACCGCACCCCCGGCGRCATAACCTAACAGTCGGCCGGCCAGCAGCCGCACGGGCCGGTGCCCCGCGGCGAGGGCGCAAGGCGCACTGCACATGGCCGCGCAGTGCGGCATGCCTGCCAGCCCCATCAGCGTGGCGGACAGGACCAGGGCCGCATCCATCAGATGATCTTGGAGAAGCGCTCGCGGCTGGCGTCGGCCTGCAGGTAGCGATCAAAAACCGACGCGACGGCGCGCACGAAATACCAGCCCAGCGGCGTGACCTGGAGAGCGTCGGGTTGCCGCTCGACCAGGCCTTGGTCGGCCAGCCGGGACAAGCGCTCCAGCTCCGGCGCGAAGTAGGTGGCAACGTCGACGAGATAGGACGCCGCGATGGACTCGAACTCCAGCCGGCCCTGGCACATCAACGCCATGATGACGGCGCGGCGCACCAGGTCGTCGCGCGTCAATGCCAGGCCGCGCTGCACGGGCAGCTGGCGCTGGTTCAGCGCATCCTCATACTCGGCCAGGGTCTTGGCGTTCTGCGCATACGTTGCGCCGACGCGGCTGATGGCCGAAACGCCCAGGCCGATGAGATCGCAATCAGGCTGCGTCGAATAGCCCTGGAAGTTGCGGTGCAGCAGGCCCTGGCGCTTGGCCACGGCCAGCGGGTCGTCGGGCAGCGCGAAATGGTCCATGCCGATGTAGGCATAGCCCTCGCCCAGCAGCGCGCTGATCGCGCCTGACAGCATGGCCAGCTTGTCACCCGCCGGCGGCAGCAACTCGGCGACGATGCGGCGCTGCGGCTTGAAGCGCTGCGGCAGGTGGGCATAGGCATACATCGCGATGCGGTCGGGCCGGAGCTCGGCGACCTGGGCGATGGTGCGCGGGAAGGACGCCGGCGTCTGCAGCGGCAGGCCATAGATCAGGTCGACGCTGATGGAGGCGAAACCCAGCTCGCGCGCCCCGCGCATCAGGGCCGCGACAGAGGCCAGCGGCTGCACGCGGTGCACGGCCTTCTGCACGGCCGGGTCGAAGTCCTGCACGCCGAAGGACAGGCGGTTGAACCCAAGCCGGCGCAGGTGCGCCAGGCGCGCCAGGTCGACCGTGCGCGGGTCCACCTCAATGGACAACTCGGCGCCAGGCAGCAGCTTGAAGCGCCGGCGCAACGCATCCATCAGCACGCTCAGTTCAGTGTCCGACAGAAAGGTCGGCGAGCCACCGCCCAGATGCAGTTGCGAAACGGGCGCGTGGCCACCCAGGGCCTCGGCCACCAGGTCCATCTCCAGGTTCAACGCGGCCAGATAGGGCTGGGCGCGCTCGTGGTGCTTGGTGATGATCTTGTTGCAGGCGCAGTAGTAGCAGAGCTGCTCACAGAACGGGATGTGCACATAGACCGACAGCGGCTGGGCCGCGCCGCGCTGTGCCAGGGCCTGCAGGTGCTGGGGTGCCTGGTAGGCCTCGACGAAGCGGTCGGCCGTCGGGTAGGAGGTGTAGCGCGGGCCGGCCACGTCGTGGCGCCTGATGTTGGCGTCAAGGAGGTCGGGGTCCAGCGGTCTTTCGGTCACAGCAGCCATGCGGCAACTGTGCCGATACCGCGGCTCGCCGGCCTTGATCCAGGTCAAGCGCGCAGTGCCGGCCCGGTCCAAGAATGCCAACCCATGAGTCTTCCCTGCCCCACCGCCGCGCTCGAGCCGCTCAAGGTCGCCTGCGCCAGCTGCAATCTGCGCGAGCTCTGCCTGCCTGTGGGCTTGCGGGCCGCCGACCTGACCCGCCTGGATGGCCTCGTCGCGATGCGACGCAGCGTGCCGCGCGGCGGGTATCTGTTTCGCAACGGCGAGCGCTTTGAAGCGTTGTACGCCGTGCGCACCGGCTTCTTCAAGACCCGCGTCGGCAGCGAGGATGGCCGCGACCAGGTCACCGGCTTCCAGATGGCCGGCGAGTTGCTCGGCCTGGACGGCATCAGCAGCGACCGCCACCACTGCGACGCCGTCGCGCTGGAGGACTCGTCCGTCTGCGTCATTCACTATTCCCAGCTGGAGGAGCTTTCACGCGAATTCAGCGTGCTGCAGCACTCCTTTCACAAGATCATGAGCCGGGAGATCGTGCGCGACCACGGCGTCATGCTGCTGCTCGGCAATATGCGGGCCGAGGAGCGCCTGGCGGCCTTCCTGCTGAACCTGACCCAGCGCCTGCAGGCACGCGGCTTCTCGGCATCCAGCCTCGTGCTGCGCATGACGCGCGAAGAGATCGGCAGCTACCTCGGCCTGAAACTGGAAACCGTCAGCCGCACCTTCTCCAAATTCCAGGAGGACGGGCTGCTGGAGGTCAAGCAGCGCCAGCTGCGCATCCTCGACCAGGCCGGGCTTCAGGTCTTGGTGAACAACAGCCGCTGCTGAAGCCAGACGAAAAAAGGCCCTGCGGGGGCGCGCAGGGCCTCGAGATCAAGGAAACGGCGGTCAGCCGACCTTGATCTCGTTGCGCACTTCCTTCACGCCGGGCACGGCCTGAACCAGCTTGATGGCCTTCTGGGCCAGGTCGGCGCTGGGTGCCGCGCCCTTGAGCACGACCACGCCAGCAGCGCTGCTGCTCACGGTCAGCGGCAGGGCTGCCAGATCCTTGTCCTGCTGCAATACGGCCTGGGCCTGGCTGGCAATCGTCGTGTCGCCGGCGGTTTGCGCCTGAGCAACCTGTTCGGCCGGGGCCGGCGTCGCCGGTGCTTGGTCAGCGGCAAAGGTTGCAGTGGCACTACCAGCCATCAAGGCGGCAGACAGCAGTCGGGCGAAGGTGGATGTTTGTCGCATGCAGATCTCCTGAGGATGCGTGAATCGAAAGCGATACCGGGGGGCACCACGAACAGGTTCAGCGCAAGGCCCGTGCCAGTTTCAAATTTCGTCAGCAGATCAACGACTTAGGACAAAACCCGGCGCGACGGGGCCCTTCAGCAACCCTCAGCACCGGCCATTTTGTCGCCGGGCGGCGACGCTGCATGGCGATGCCGGCCTAAGTGCTTGATTCATCTGACGGTTTTCTGTCGCCCGAATCCGACGCGGCAGCTAGGGGGTCAGCGCGAAAGAGCTGCGGATCCAGCCCGTGCTTCTGCATCAGGCGATAAAACTCGGTGCGGTTGCGGTCGGCCAGGCGTGCGGCCTCGGCCACATGGCCCGAGGTCAATTTCAGCAACTGATTGAGGTAGTCGCGCTCGAAACGCTGCTTGGCGTGCTGGTAGCTCAGCACCTCCAACGACGGCGTCTGCAGCGCGCGCTGCACCTGGGTCAGCGACACCAGCGGCGCCATGGCCAGCACGCAGACCTGTTCGACGACGTTGTAGAGCTGGCGCGCATTACCCGGCCAGGGCGCAGTCACCAACGCCTCCAGCGCATCCGGCGCAAAACCCTTGACCGGCCGGCGGTGCCGCTCGGCCAAGGTCTGCAGGAAGTGCTGGGCCAGCAGTGCGATGTCCTCGCGCCGCTCCGACAGCGGGGGCAGGCGCAGTTGCACGACATTGAGCCGGTAATAGAGGTCGGGGCGGAACTGACCCTCGGCCATGGCGAGCTCCAGGTCACGGTGGGTGGCGGACAGCACACGCACGTCCACGGCCACCGCCTCGTTGCTGCCCACCGGCCGCACGACACGCTCCTGCAGCACGCGCAACAACTTCACCTGCAAGGCCAGCGGCATGTCGCCGATCTCGTCCAGAAAGACCGTGCCGCCCTGCGCCGCGGGGATCAGCCCCTGGCGCTGTGCCTGCGCGCCGGTGAAGGCGCCCTTCACATGGCCGAACAGCTCGGATTCCAGCAGTGCCTCGGGGATGGCGGCGCAGTTCACCGCGATGAAGGGCTTCGCTGCGCGCGGGCTGGCGCGGTGGATGGCGCGCGCCAGCAGCTCCTTGCCGGTGCCGCTGTCGCCCGAGATCAGCACGCTCGCGTCGGTCGCCGCCACCAGCCGCGCCTCGGACAGCACCTCGGCCATGCGCGGGCTGCGGCTGATGATCTCGCTGCGCCACGCAGCATCGCCGTCAAGCGGCGCCGGCCCCGTCACGTTCACCCGCAGCGCCTGGTTGATCTTGTCCAGCAGCCCCTTGCCGTCGAAGGGCTTGGTCAGATAGGCATGGGCACCCCGCGTCGTGGCCTCGACGGCATCGGGGATGTTGCCGTGCGCGGTCAACAGGATGACCGGCAGCGACGGGTGCCGGGCGCGCACCTCGTCGAACAGGGCCAGGCCGTCCAGCCCCGGCAGGCGCACATCGGTGATGACGAGGGATGGCAGCCGCACGGCGAGGTGGGCAAGCGCAGCTTCGGCGCTGGCCACGGCCTGCACGGCGTGGCCGGCAGCGGTCAGCCGCATCGTCATCAGGCGCAGCAGGTCGGCGTCGTCGTCGACTAGAAGGATTGCGGCTTGTGTGGTCATCGCTGCCTCTTTATCGCGGAGCACCAGGCTTGCCCGGCAGGGTCTGCTCGATGGCCTTGAGGGCCTCGAGCTTCTCGTTGAGCTGCTCGTTGCGGCGCTGGCTCTCGCGCAGTTGCTGGCTGAGCTTGTCGATGTTGTCCTGCAGCCGCCGCTGCTCGGCCAAGCGGGTGGCCATCAGCGTGGCCAGCGGCTTGATCGGTTCGGCCGACGCGTCGGTCGCATTGGCGATCAGGTCGAGCTGCGCCGCAGCCTGGGCCTGGTCTGCGCTGCTGCGCCCCTGGTTCAGGGCCAGCGCCTTGCGCAGATCCTCGGCATAGCCGACCAGCGCCTTCAGATCGTCGACCTGCGGCGGTGGCGCGGGCAGCTCCGGGCAGACAGGCGCAGGGGGCGGCGGAGCCGGCACGGGCGCTGGCGGGGCCGTCTGGCAGGCGGCCAGCAGCAGCAATGAGCCAATCTCAAGCAGTCTTCGCATGGGGTATCTCGATCCGGAAATGGGCACCGCCTTCGCTGGCCAGCAGCCGGCAGCTGCCGCCGTGGGCCTGCACGATCTCGCGCACGATGGACAAGCCGATGCCACTGCCGCGGCGCGCACCGGGCGCCTGGTTGCGGCCTTGATAGAAGGGGTCGAAGATGCGCTCGGCATCCTCGGCTGCCACGCCGGGACCGGCGTCGATGCAGTCGATGCAAAACTTGCGGTCGTCCTGCTCCAGGGTCAGCACGATGACGCCCCCGGGCGGGCTGAAGCGCAGCGCGTTGGCCAGCAGATTGGCCAGCACGATGGCCAGCTTGGCGTCGTCGACAAGGGCGTTGCAGGCCGCGGCGTCAATGCGTACCTGCAGGCCCCGGGTCTGCCAGAGCAGGCGCTGTTCATCCACCACACGCGCCAGCAACGCCTTGAGGTCGGTCGCGCGGCGCTGCAGTTGCTGAGAGTTGGAGGCCAGCGTCTGGTAGCGCAGCAGGTCCTCGATCTGGCCCTGCAGGGCGGCGCTGTTGTCGCCGAGGATGCGCACGATCTCGGTCTGATCCGGCGTCAGCGGGCCGGCAACGCCCTCGCGCAGCAGGGCCGCGCCTTCGCGGATGGAGGCCATCGGCGTTTTCAGCTCATGCGACATGTGGCGCACGAAGCGCGTCTTGTCCGACTCCAGCGTGGCCAGGCGTTGGCGCAGCCACTCCAGCTGGCGCCCGAGCCGGCGCAGGTCGGCCGGGCCGCGCACCTCCACGGGCTCGTCGAAGCGGTTGTCGCCCAACCGGCCGATGGCCGCCTCGACATGGGCCAGAGGCCGCAGCAGCCAGTGTCCAAAGCCCAGCGCCAGCAGCACGGCCAGCGCGATGGCGCCCAGCACCAGGGCGCTGATGAGGCGGCGCTGCTGCTCCAGTTCGGCCAGCACCGCGTCACTGCGGCGGTCCACGGCGCGCTGGCTCTGCTCGGTCAGGGTCTCGTTGAGGCCGTGCAGGCGCGCGAATACCGGTGTCAGCCGCCGCAGTGCCGTGGAGCGAGTGCGGGTCGGGCCCGGGTTCTGCAGCACCTCCCAGGCCGCTTCGGCCTGCCTGCCCCAGTCGGCGAACAGCTGCTTCGATGCCGGCTCGGTCAGCGTGCCGGCCAATGTCGCCTGCGTGGCCTTGGCGTCTGCCCAGGCGGCCTGGAAGCGTTCGCGCAGGCTGGCGTCGTCGAGCACCAGGAACTGCCGCGCACTGCGCTCCATGGCCACGGTGCGTTCGGACAGCCGCTGCACCTGGGCGCTCAGACTGGCGGCGTCCTGCGCGGCTTCGCGGCTCTGCAGGGCGACATGCTCGAGTGCGAACATGGCCTGGGCCGCCGCGCCGCCCAGCAGCGCCGTGATCAGCAAAAAGGCGGCCAGCAGGCACTGGTGGAAGGACAGCCCGCGCAGGCCACCGCCGCGCGGGCGTTGCCAGGTCGGTTCGGGTGCGGAGGAGGCAGCGGCCAGCGTGGCGGAGGACATCTTGGGCGCCGCATCCTAGGTGCGCAAACGGCACGTGATCGGACCTCGCCGGCTGGCTTTGCATCACGATGCAACCAGCCTGCCGCCATTTGAAAAACAGCCATGCTGCGGCGCAACAAACCGAGCGTAGGATGGCTGTCCATGCGTCCTCAAGTCCTGATCATTGGCTGCGGCTTCGGCGGCCTGGAGGCGGCGCGCGCCCTGCGCAGCACCGACGTCGACATCACCCTCGTCGACAAGACCAACCACCACCTCTTCCAGCCCCTGCTCTACCAGGTGGCCACGGCGGGCCTGTCGGCGCCGTCGATTGCGGCGCCCATCCGCCACCTCTTCCGCGGCCAGCGCAATGTGACGACGCTGATGGGCGAGATCGTAGCCATCGACGCCACCGCGCGAACCGCCACGCTGAAGGATGGCGCCACGCTGCGCTGGGACCACCTCATCGTCGCCGCTGGCGCCACGCACAGCTATTTCGGCCGCGATGACTGGGCCGAGCACGCGCCGGGGCTGAAGACGCTGAGCGACGCCTTCGAGATTCGCCGCCGCGTGCTGCTGGCCTTCGAGGCCGCCGAACGTGAAGCAAATGGCGAGGACGATCCCGCCCAGCGTGCCGCCCTGCTGCAGTTCGTCGTCGTCGGCGGTGGGCCGACCGGGGTCGAACTGGCTGGCACCTTCGCCGAGATCGCCCGCCACACCTTGCCCGGTGAATTCCGCCGCATCGACCCACGACAGGCACGTGTGCTGCTGGTGGAGGGCAGCCCGCGTGTGCTGCAGGCCATGCCCGAGAGCTTGAGCGAACGCGCCCGCGAGCAACTGGGCGCGCTCGGCGTGGACGTGCGCCTGAACGCCCGTGTGACCGGCATCGACGCCCAGGGGCTGGACATCACGACGCCAACCGGCCCGGAGCGCCTGCACAGCCGCTGCGTCGTCTGGGCCGCCGGCGTGGCGGCCTCGCCCTTGGGCCGTGCGCTGGCCGATGCAACCGGCTGCACGCTGGACCGCGCCGGCCGTGTGGTCGTCGAGCCTGACCTGAGCTTGAAGGGCCAGGCCAATATCCAGGTCATCGGCGACCTCGCCGCCGCGCAAAGCCACGCGCCCGGCCAGCCTCCGAAGCCCGTGCCCGGCGTGTCACCCGGCGCCAAGCAGATGGGCCGGCACGCCGCCGCCAACATCCAGCGCCGGCTGCGCGGCGAGGCGACGCAGGCCTTTCGCTACCGCGACTACGGCAACCTCGCCACCATCGGCCGCCACAGCGCCGTCGTCGACCTGGGCACGCCGGCCGGGTCGCTGCGCTTCTCGGGCCTGCCGGCCTGGTTGTTCTGGCTGTTCGCCCACGTCTATTTCCTGATCGGCTTCCGCAACCGCTTCGTCGTGCTGGTGGACTGGGCCTGGGCCTACTGGACGCATGACCGCAACGCACGCGTGGTGGCAGGCGCCGGGCTCAGCGAGGCCAGCCCGGCGCGTGACGCCCAGGCTTGACCTCGTCGCCGGGCAGGCTGATCAGCAGCAACGCCAGGCTGGCGCCCAAGGCGATGACGGCCCAGAAGATCAGGAAGCTGAGGGTGTAGACGGCCTGGGTCGACAACTGCACGGGCGCAGTGCCAAACCAGCGCAGGTCGGCCGGGTCGACGACGGCGAACACCAGGGCCTCCAGCACGCCAGCCGCAAGGAAGGACGACCAGGCCACGGCCATCGCAAAGCGCTTGATGCGCGTGGGGCCGGCGGCGCCGTTCATCTCTTCAGGCCCGCCGTGCCCGTGGCGGCATGGTTGCGAGCGACCAGGGCCGGTACCGCATCACCGGCACGGGCGCGCAGGTCGGCGGGCTCGGTGGCATCGGCAGCCTGGGCGGTGCGGTGCAGCTCCAGCGGCGGGTCGGGGTGGCGGATGGCCAGCGCCAGCGTGAAGAAACTGGCAACGACGACGATCGCCGGGCCCCCGACCACGAGCCAGACCATGGGCTCGCGCCAGGCGGAGGAGGGATTCAGGGCGGACATGGGGTTCTCCTCGCCGTCAGCGCGGCAGCACGAAAGTGGACTTCTCGACGACGGTCTCGGCGGCCGATCCGCCGGCACCATCGCCGACACGGCTGATGCGCCAGCGCATGGGATGGGCGCCAGCCTTGAGCTGTTGCGCCGTCCCGGGCGGCACGCGCAGGGCCACCGCCACCCAGCGCGCCTCGGCCGGGCCCAGGTCCACGGTGGCGGCCTGGGTCAGCACCAGGCCGGGCAGGCCCTCGGCTTCGATGCGGTAGTGCTGGGGCGACTCGGTCGCGTTCATGACCTGCAGGCGGTAGACGTTCTCGATCCAGCCATCCTCGACGAGGCGGGCCATCGAAGCGCGGTCACGCACGATGTCGACGCGGAAGCTGTGCCGCGACAGCAGGCTCCACATCAGCGCCGTGCAGATGACGAGCAGCACGGCGGTGTAGAYCAGCACGCGCGGGCGCAGCACGTGCTGCCAGCGCTGCGCGCGCGTCAGGCGCTGCTCCAGGCCGTTCTCGGTGTCATAGCGGATGAGGCCACGCGCGGTGCCCATCTTGTCCATGACGCCGTTGCAGACGTCGATGCAGGCCGCGCAGCCGATGCATTCGTACTGCAGGCCGTCGCGGATGTCGATGCCGGTCGGGCAGACCTGCACGCACAGGTTGCAGTCGATGCAGTCGCCCACGGGCGCGGCGGCGCTGCGCACCTCGCCCTTCTTGCCGCGCTGCGCGTTCTTGCCGCGCGGCTCGCCGCGCTCCGGGTCATAGCTGACGATCAGCGTGTCGCGGTCGAACATCGCGCTCTGGAAGCGCGCGTACGGGCACATGTACTTGCAGACCTGCTCGCGCATGTAGCCGGCATTGCCGTAGGTAGCGAAGCCGTAGAACAGCACCCAGAAACTTTCCCACGGCCCCATGCCGAACGCGAGGACCTCGCGCGCCAGTGTCTGGATGGGCGTGAAGTAGCCAACGAAGGTGAAGCCGGTCCACAGGCCCAGCGCGATCCAGGCGGACTGCTTGCCCGCCTTGCGCCAGAGCTTGGTCCAGGACCACGGCGCCTTTTGCAGCCGCAGCCGCGCGTTGCGGTCGCCCTCGAACCAGCGCTCGATGAGCATGAACAGCTCGGTGTAGACCGTCTGTGGGCAGGCGTAGCCGCACCACAGGCGCCCGGCCACGGCGGTGAACAGGAAGAGCGCGTAGGCCGAGATCATCAGCAAGCCCGTGAGGTACACGAAGTCCTGCGGATACAGCACCAGGCCGAAGATGTAGAAACGCCGCGAGCCCAGGTCGAAGAGCACGGCCTGCCTCTCGCCCCAACTGAGCCAGGGCAGGCCGTAGAACACGAGTTGGGTCAGCGCGACGATGGCCCAGCGCCAGCGGGCGTAGAAGCCGTCCACCGACCGCGGGTGGATCTTGTCCTCCGACTTGTAGAGGCGGATGACTTGGACGGCATCGCCCGGACCGGGCGCGGAGGGAACAGGCATGGGACTCAGGGGGAAGCGATGACGCCTTGCGACTGCGACAGACCCCAGACATAGGACGCAAGCACGCGGATCTGCTCGGGCGTCAGCCGCTCGCCATGGGCCGGCATCACGTTGTGCTTGCCGTTGTTGACCATGGCCGTGACGGCTTCCTCACCCCAGCCATGCAGCCAGACCTTGTCGCTCAGGTTGGGCGCCCCCAGGGCCGGGTTGCCCTGGCCGCCGGGGCCGTGGCAGGCCGCGCAGGCGGTGAACTTGGGCTTGCCGAGCTGGGCGTAGAGCGCGTTGTGCGGGCTGCCCGACAGCGACAGCACGTAGTGGGCGACGTTGCGCACATCCTCCGCCGCGCCCACTGCCGGGGCCATCACGGGCATGTTGCCCTCGCGGCCCTTGGTGATGGTCTCGGTGATGGTTTCGGGCGAGCCGCCCCACAGCCAGTCGGTGTCGGTCAGGTTGGGGAAGCCCTTGGAACCCTTGGCGTCGGCGCCGTGGCACTGCGCGCAGTTGTTGGCGAACAGCCGCTCGCCAATGGCGTGGGCCTTGGGATCCTTGGCGAGTTGCTCCGGGGTCTTGTCGGCGAAGGCGGCATAGACCGGCGCCATGGTGGCGCGCGCCTGTGCCAGGTCGTTGGCGTGCTCGCCCAGGCTCGTCCAACCCAGCTTGCCGGCCTGGTTGCCCAGCCCTGGATAGAGCGCCAGGTAGATGCCGGAGAAGACGATGGTCAGCACGAACAGGCCCATCCACCAGGCCGGCAGCGGGTTGTTGAGTTCGCGCAGATCCTCGTCCCAGACGTGGCCCGTCGTGTTGTCCGAGGCCATCACCTGGCGGCGGCTGGCGATGATGAGCAGAATGCCGCAGAAGATGAGGCCGCCAATGGTGCCAATGGCGATGAAGAGGGACCAGCCGCCGTTGAAGAAGTCGCTCATTGCTCATCTCCTTCGAGGGGCAGGCGGGCGGCGTCGTCGAAGCGGCCGCGCCAGGCCCAGGCGATGATGCCGAGGAAGACGGCCAGCGACACGAGAGTCACAGCCACACGGAGTTCGTTGATGCCCATGGTGCGGGCTCCTTACTTGTTCGCGGTGCCAAGCACCTGCAGATAGGCCACCAGCGCGTCGAGCTCGGTCTTGCCCGTCACGTCCTGGGAGGAGGCCTTCACCTCCGCCTCGGTGTAGGGCACGCCCAGCATGCGCATCGCCGCGAGGCGCGCCGGCATGCCGGCTGCGTCCACCGGTGCATTCACCAGCCAGGGGTAGGCAGGCATGTTGGACTCGGGCACCAGGTCGCGTGGGTTGTTCAGGTGGATGCGGTGCCAGTCGTCGCTGTACTTGGCGCCGACGCGATGCAGGTCGGGCCCGGTGCGCTTGCTGCCCCACTGGAAGGGGTGGTCATAGACGAACTCGCCCGCCGTGGAGTACTTGCCATAACGCAGCGTCTCGGCGGCAAGCGGGCGGATCATCTGCGAGTGGCAGTTGTAGCAACCCTCGCGCAGATAGATGTCGCGGCCGGCCAGCTGCAGCGCCGTGTAGGGCTTGAGGCCGGGCGCGGCCTCGGTGGTGGAGCGCTGGAAGAACAGCGGCACGATCTCGACGACGCCGCCAACCAGCACGGTCAGCAGCACCAGCACGATCATCAGCAGGTTGCTGGTCTCGATGCGCTGGTGGCCGGAGACGGATGAAGTTTGTGTGCTCATGTCATTTGCTCCGCCGCGTGTAGCGGCGCTTGAAATTTGCGGGCCGAGCGCCGGGCCGCTCCCAAGCCGGCCCGCGTTGGGCGACGTACCTGCCGGTCGAACCGGCAGGTATCGCCGTCCCCGCGGGGGACCGGCCAACGTACTCGTTGGACGAGGGGCTGCATGTCAGTTCAGGCGTGAGCCAGCGCAGGCACAGGGATGCGCACGGCCTGGGTACGGCCGGCCTGCACGGTCTTGATGACGTTCCAGCTCATGACCAGCATGCCGCCGAGGTAGAGCAGGCCGCCGCTGAGGCGGATCACGTAGAAGGGCCAGGTCGCCTTGACGCTTTCGACGAAGGTGTAGACCAGCGTGCCGTCAGGGTTGASCGCRCGCCACATCAGGCCCTGCATGACGCCGGCAATCCACATCGCGGCGATGTAGAGCACGATGCCCAGCGTCGCGATCCAGAAGTGCAGTTCGATGGCGCGCTTGGAGTACATCTGCGTGCGGCCGAACATGCGCGGGATCAGGTGGTAGAGCGAGCCCATCGAGATGAGGCCCACCCAGCCCAGCGCCCCGCTGTGCACGTGGCCCACCGTCCAGTCGGTGTAGTGCGACAGCGCGTTGACGGTCTTGATGGACATCATCGGCCCCTCGAAGGTCGACATGCCGTAGAACGACAGCGCGACGATGAGGAACTTCAGGATGGGGTCGTCACGCAGCTTGTGCCAGGCACCCGACAACGTCATGACGCCGTTGATCATGCCGCCCCAGCTCGGCGCCAGCAGCACCAGGCTGAAGATCATGCCGACGCTCTGCGCCCAGTCCGGCAGCGCCGTGTAGTGAAGGTGGTGCGGGCCCGCCCACATATAGGTGAAGATCAGCGCCCAGAAGTGGACGATGGACAGGCGGTAGCTGTAGACGGGGCGCTCGGCCTGCTTGGGGATGTAGTAATACATCATCCCGAGGAAGCCCGCGGTCAGGAAGAAGCCCACCGCGTTATGGCCGTACCACCACTGCACCATGGCGTCCTGCACACCGGCGTAGGCCGAATAGCTTTTCCAGAAGCTGACCGGGATCACCGCGCCGTTGACGAGGTGCAGCAGGGCCACAGCGAGGATGAAGGCACCGAAGAACCAGTTGGCCACGTAGATGTGACGGATCTTGCGGCGCCCCACGGTGCCGAAGAACACGATGGCGTAGGACACCCAGGCAATGGTGATCAGCACGCCGATGGGCCATTCCAGCTCGGCATATTCCTTGCCGCGTGTGAAGCCCAGCGGCAGCGTGATGGCCGCAGCCACGATGACCAGCTGCCAGCACCAGAAGTGAAACCACGCCAGGCCCGGCGCGAACAGGCGGGTCTGGCCGGTGCGCTGCACGACGTGGTAGCTGGTCGCCATCAGTGCGCAGCCACCGAACGCGAAGATGACCGCGTTGGTATGCAGGGGCCGCAGCCGCCCGTAGCTCAACCAGGGGATGCCTGCGCCGAGATCGGGCCAGGCCAGTTGCGCCGCAATGATGACGCCCACGAGCATGCCCACCACGCCCCACAGAACGGCGGCCAGCGCAAATGCGCGTACCGGTCCGTCTTCGTATACCGCCCCAGTGGTGGCCAGCGCCTTTTCGTTCGCCATCGCGACTCCTTCAGTCTGATGCAAACGATTCTTCGCGCGGGGGCTCCTAGACGCCTTGATCCTCGTCAAGCAGGATGCGTTCAGCCTCGTTTTCGAAGCCGTCCAGTTGCCCGGAGTGCACAGCCCAGCCGAACACCGCCACGATGAGCAGCACCAGCACGACCGAAAAGGGGATGAGGAGATACAGGATGTCCATCAGCGCGCCAATCTCTGGGCATTGAGCACGACGAACAGCGAGCTCGCCGCCATGCCCAGGCCCGCCGCCAGTGGCGGCAGCCAGCCGGTGAGTGCCAGCGGCACGCAGGCCAGGTTGTAGAGCGCCGCCCAGGCGAGGTTCTGGCGCAGCACGCGGCGGGTCCTGTGCGCCAGCGCGAGCGCCTGCGGGATGGCCATCAGCTGGTTGGACACCAGCAGCGCATCTGCGGCACCGCGCGCCAGCATGGCGCCCTGCCCCATGGCGATGCGCACGTCGGCCGCGGCCAGCACCGGCGCGTCGTTGATGCCGTCGCCGACCATCAGCACGCGCTCGCCGCGCGCCTGCCAGTCACGCAGCGCAGCAAGCTTGGATTCGGGCGTGGCGCCCGCGCGCCAGTGGGCAATGTCCAGCCACGCCGCCATGCGCGCGACCGCCGCCGGCTGGTCGCCCGATAGCAGGCGCACGCGCCTGCCCTGGGCGCGCAAGGCCTTGATCGTTGCCGCGGCATCGGCGCGTGGTGCCTCGGCAAGGTCCAGCCACAGCACGCAGCCGCCGCAGCCCACGGGGCCAAACGCCAGCCGCGCAGCCGGATCGGGCCGCGCGCTGACCCAGGCC
>NZ_JBFUMK010000020.1:0-200171 GCF_054049415.1 Roseateles sp. P5_D6
CGCTGCGCGAGCTGCTCGGCGGCACGGCGGTCGACGCCGGCATCGCCGGCTTCGTGCGCGGCCTGCCGGCCCGCGCCGACGAGGCCGAGCAGCGGCTGCGCATCGCCGCGCTGCTCGGTGTCGCGCTGGGCGACGCCCAGGTCACCGACTACGCCGCCAAGCTCAAGGGCACGAGCCAGCCAGCTTGGAGCGATCTCAGTGATGCGCAGGCGCTGAAGGTCTTCGAAAGCCTTCCGGAAACCCAGCGCGCCACGGTCACGGTGCCGCTGCTGACGCATCGCCTGACCGGCATCGACACGCCGCGCCGCCAGGAGCTGCTGGCCGCACTGGCCAGCCCGGCCCAACTGCACGCGCTGGGCGACTATGTGCGAAGCCTCGGCGCCGCCCAGTCGGGCGTCGGCGATGCCCAGGCGCTGACCGCCTTCGAAGCCCTGCCGTTGATGCAGCAGATGCCGTGGCTGAACCGCCAGCTGGTGGCCGAACTGCAGGCGGCCGGCTCGGCCGCCGCGGCGCTGGCCGGCGACGAGCGCTGGCGCGCCTATGCACCGGGCTATGCAGCCATCAACACCCTCTTCCCCATCGGGGGCCTGACGGCACGACCGAGCGGCGAGCTGCGTCTGCCCACCAGCCAGATCAAGACGCTGCAGCAGGCCGATATCCGGCTGCTGGCACCGGGCGGCGGCGCCAACGCGGGCGAGATCGTCGCCAGCGGCCTGCCCAAGCCACCGACCGAGCTGGGGCTGGTCACCGTCAACGGCGGCGCCATCGCGGCGGCCGTGCGCGACGACTTCGCCGTCAACCAGTCACGCGTGTTCACGCTGGCCAAGGGCGACCTGCTGCTGTGGGCCTCGGCCGGCAATATCGACGCGGGCCGCGGCGCCAAGACCGTCACCGGTGCGCCAGCCCCCGTGCTGCGTCTGGACGACCAGGGCAACCTGGTGTTCGACACCTCGGGCTCCTTCAGCGGCTCGGGCATCGCGGTGCTGAACGCCGACAGCAACCTCTTCCTGTTCGCGCCCGCCGGCGAGATCAACGCCGGCGAGGCGGGCATCCGCTCCAAGGGCAACGCCACGCTGGCCGCCGAGCGCCTGGTCAACGCCATCGACATCCAGGTCGGCGGCAAGACGACGGGTGGCGGCAAGGTCGAGGCGGCGGCACCCGCGATTGCCGCGCCGGCCAACACGGCGCTGGCCGCCACCAGTGCTGGCCCCGGCAGCAGCGACGGCGACGACGACGAGAAGAAGAAGCGCCGCAGGCGCCGCAACCTGCTGCTGGAGTTCCTCGGCTTCGGCGGCCAGTGATCACGAAAGAAACCATGCGCAAAGCCCTCACCGCCCTCGTCCTGGCCGCCCTGCTGCCGGCCACCGCCCATGCCTGGTGGAACGCTGACTGGAGCGAACGCGCCAAGATCACGCTGAACACCTCGACCCAGGGGCTGGAGACCAAGGAGGCCGCCAGCGGCGTGGCCGTGGCCGTTCGCCTGCATTCGGGCAACTTCGATTTCACGGCGGCCAAGGAAGACGGCAGCGATCTGCGCGTCATCGCCGGTGACGACAAGACGCCGCTGAAGTTCAGCATCGAGCGCTTTGACAGCGTCAACGAGCTGGCGGTGCTGTGGGTGCAAATGCCGAGCGTGCTGCCCGGCAGCGACAAGAACGTTTTCTACGTCTACGGCGGCAATGCCAAGGCGGCGGCCGAAGGCGAAGCCAGCGGCTTCGATGCGGCCACCGTCATCGCCCTGCACTTCAGCGACAAGCCGGCGGGTGCCGACCAACTCGGCGCCGTCAAGCCGCAGGGCACGCTGGTCACCGAGCCCAACGGCCTGCTGGCTACCAGTGCCAAGCTGGGTGGCGAGGCCATCGTCTATGCGCTGTCCGACAAGCCGGTCATCGATGCCGGCAACCAGCTGACGGTCAGCCTGTGGGTCAAGCTCGACGACGTGCAGCGGGTCACGTTGCTGCAGTGGGGCGGGCTGACGCTGAATCTGAACGGCGGCAAGTTCGTCGTGCGCGCTGACAAGGCCGAGGTCAGCGGCGGCGCGGTACCGGTGGCACGCTGGACCCAGGTCGCACTGCGCCTGGGCCTGGGCAAGGCCACCCTGTTCGTCAACGGCGCCCAGGTGGCCCAAGGCGACCTCGCCACGTCGGCGCTGGGCAGCAGCCTGCGCCTGGGCGAAGGTGCACGTGGCCTGATGGACGAGGTGCAGCTGGCTGCGGCCCTGCGCAGCGCGGACTGGATCGCCGTGGCCGCGGGGGCCCAGGGCGCCGAGAGCAAGCTGGTCGCGTCCAACCGCGAAGCCAAGGACGCTGCCGAGGCCGAAGGCGAGAGCCACGGCTATATGGGCATCCTGGTCAAGAACCTGACGATGGATGCCTGGGTCGTCATCGGCATCCTCGGCGTCATGTTCGCCATCGCCTGCTGGGTGATGGTCAGCAAGGGCCTGCTGGTGACCAAGGTGGGACGCGCCAACCGCAGCTTCGTGCTGAAGTTCCGCGACGCCACCGACGATCTCCTGCATCTGGAGGCACACGCGCCGCATCCGCAGTCGCCCATCTACCGCCTCTACCAGGCGGGCGTGCGCGAGCTGGCCAAGCGCAAGGTCGGCGAGGCGGGCGCCAAGCCGCTGTCGGGCGCTTCGCTGGACGCGGTCAAGGCCTCGGTCGATGCTGACTATGTGCGCGAGAACGCCCACCTCAACTCCGGCATGGTGCTACTGACCATCGCGATCTCGGGCGGGCCTTTCCTGGGCCTGCTGGGCACCGTGGTGGGCGTGATGATCACCTTCGCCGCGATCGCCGCTGCGGGTGACGTGAACGTCAACGCGATCGCACCGGGCATTGCTGCCGCGCTGCTGGCAACGGTGGCGGGCCTGGGCGTCGCGATCCCGGCGCTGTTTGGCTACAACTACCTGGCCGCGCAGATCAAGAACGCGACCTCGGACATGCAGATCTTCATCGACGAGTTCATCACTCGCGTCGCTGAACTCTACGGCGCCCCCTGAGCTCGGAGCCAGCCATGTCTGCCGACATCAAGGGTGACAACCAGCCCTACGACGACATCAACGTGACGCCGATGCTGGATCTGGCCTACGTGCTGCTCGTCGTCTTCATCATCCTGACGACCGCGTCGGTGCAGGGCGTGAAGGTCAAGTCGCCCGAGACGCGCGCGGCCAACAACCTCGCCAAGCCGCAGACGCGTGCGATCACGATCACGGCCGACGGCGGCGTCTACCTGGACGCCTACCCGGTCGACATGGAGCAACTCAGCCGCAGCCTGGCCCAGTACAAGGCCGCCAACCCGGCTCTGCCCGTGGTGCTGAAGGCCGACGCGGCGGCGCAGTACGAGAAGGTCATGCAGGTGCTGGAGGTGGCCAAGAAGCTGGACATCACCGAGATCGGCCTCGTCACCAAGCGCGCGGAAGGTGGTTGAGAGCATGCAAGTCAACCAGGACGCCAAGCCCTACGACAGCATCAACGTGACGCCGATGCTGGATCTGGCCTATGTGCTGCTGGTCGTCTTCATCCTGATGACGACGGCCTCGGTGCAGGGCCTGAGCATCACCATGCCCAAGCCGAGCAACAAGCCCAGCACCGAGAAGCACGAGCTGAAGATCGTGCAGGTGATGCCCGACGGCGGCGTGCTGCTGAACGGCGTGGGCGTCAGCCTCGTTGAGCTGGAGGCCCAGCTCGGCGCGGCCAAGGCGCGCGATGCGCAGATGTCGGTCGCCATCAAGGGCGATGCGCGCACGCAATACGCCAGCGTCATCGCCGTCATCGACCTGTGCAACAAGCTGCAGGTCAATATGGGCCTGGTGACGAGCCGAATCGGGACCTGACATGAAGACCGGGCACGTCAAGCTCCTCGTCGCCGCCGCCTTTCTGCTGCTCGGCTTGGCCGTGTGGTGGGCGGTCAAGAACATCAAGCCCGACGCCCCCAGGCGCCAGGTCGCCAAGATCTCCATCCTGCCCGACACACCGCCGCCCCCGCCGCCTCCCCCCAAGGAGGAGAAGAAACCCGAGCCACCCAAGGACGAGCCCAAGCAGGTCATGCGCGAGGAGCAGCTCAAGCAGGCCGAGGCACCCAAGCCCGCCGAGACCATCAAGATGGAGGGTGCAGCCGGTGACGGCCCCAGCGCCTTCTCGGCCGGCAGCGTGGCCAAGGAATATGCCGGCGGCCCGCCGACCACCGGCGGCGGCGCCGGCCCGGCCGGCACTTCGGCCGACCGCGCCCAGGAGCGCTTCTACGCCAACACCGCGCGTCAGCTGCTCCAAAGCGAGATCGAGCGGCATCTGAAATCCGACGCCGACCAGCTGACGGTCACCTTCGCCGTTTGGCTGACCGGCGACGGCGGTATCCAGCGCTTCGAGCTCAGTCCAAGCGGCAACGACGCCAACGACAACGCGCTGCGCGCTGCCCTCGATGAAACCCGCCGCCAATTCAAGTTGCCGCCGCCACCTGCGCTGGCCCTGTCCCAGCCGATGCGCTTTCGCCTGAGCGTGCGGCCGCAAGCCTGATTCCGACTTTTGTCCCCAGCCATGAAATCCATCCTCGCCCTGCTGACCGCCGCTCTCGTGGCGGCCCCGGTCTGCGCCCAGACCGCCTCCGACAAGGAAGAAATCGCCCGCCTGCGCGCCACCACGCAAGCCCTCATCGACGCCCTGGTCGCCCAGGGCCTGCTGACTCGCGACAAGGCCGAGGCCATCCTCAAGCAGGCCCAGTCCACCGCGGCCGCACCGGCGCCCGCCACCCCGGCCGATGCCGCGGCGCCCAAGGTACTGCGCATCCCTTATGTGCCCGAGACGGTGCGCCAGCAGATGCGCGACGAGATCAAGGCCGAGGTGCTGGCCCAGGCCAAGGGCGAGCGCTGGGGCCAGCCGGACGCCCTGCCCGACTGGGTCGGCCGCATCCGCGTCGGCGGCGACATCCGGGCGCGGGCTCAGTCCGAGTTCTTCGACGACCACAACCTGCCCGCCGAGGTCTATCGCGCCCAGACCGCGTCGCCGGCCTGGGCGCCCGACCTGACCAACACGACGACGGACCGCCAGCGCCTGACCTTGCGCGCTCGCCTGGAGGTGGATGCCAAGCTTAGCGACCAGGTACTGGCCAGCGTGCGCCTGGCCACCGGCAATACGGCCAACAGCGCCACGTCGACAACGCAGACACTGGGCAACGACTTCAACCGCTACACCATCGGCCTGGACCGCGCCTACATCCGCTGGCAGCCCCCGACCTTCAGCAACGGCCTGTCCGCCGACTTCGGCCGCCTGCCCAACCCCTTCTACAGCACGGACCTGGCCTGGCCCGACGACCTCGCCTTCGACGGCGTGGCCGCCAAGCTCAGCCATGCCTTCACGCCGCAGCGCTCGCTGTTCGCGACGGCCGGCGTTTTCCCGCTGGAAGAGCTCAACCTCAGCACCCACGACAAATGGCTGCTCGGCGGCCAGGTCGGTGGCGAGATTGACCTGGCGCGCGGCGTGCGGTTCAAGCTCGGCCTGGCGGCCTATGAGTTCCATCGCATCGAGGGCCAGCGCGAGGCCAACCCGCCGCCCAGCGGCCCGCGCAATGGCGCAACCAGCTACTTCGCTTCGCAATACCCGGCCAGCCTGCGCTTGAAAGGCAACACGCTGATCAGCCTGAACGACCCGACCAGCACGGCCGCGCCGACCTGGGGCCTGGCGTCGCGCTTCCGCCCCGTCAACCTGACGCTCGGCCTGCAGCTCGACAGCCTGCTGCCAGTGCCAGTCGGCTTCACGCTGGACTGGATCAAGAACACCAAATTCGATCTGAAGGACATCGAGGCCCGCGCCGGCGTGGCCCTGCCCGATCTGCGCGAGAAGACGACAGCCGTGCAGGGCCGCCTGCAGGCCGGCGCACCGAAGATCTCGCGCCGTGGCGACTGGCAGGCCTTCGCCGCCTTCCGCATGGTTGAGCGCGACGCCTGGGTCGACGGCTTCACCGACACGACCTGGCACCTCGGCGGCACCAACTACAAGGGCTGGAGCATGGGCGGCAACTACGGGCTGGACCGTGGCTTCTGGCTGGGTGTCCGTTGGACCAGCACGCGCAACCTCGACGACGGCGTGCGCTTCCTGGCCGTGCCCAGCGACCCGACCTCGCTCAGCGGCAACCTGAGCAGTGCGCCGCTGCGCATCGACGTCCTGCAGTTGGACCTGAACGTGAGGTTCTGAAGATGAAGCGCTTCGCCACTCTCGCCCTCGCCGCCGTGCTGGCACTGGGCGCACAGGCCCAGGACGCCAAGCCCTCCAAGGAGCGCGAGGCCCTCCGCCGCGCCCAGACCGCGCTGCGCGCCGCACAGGAGCAGCAGTCCACGCTGCAGGCCGACAAGGCCAAGGCTGAGGCCGACGCGGCGGCCGCGCACAAGGAGGCGTCTAGCGCCAAGGCGCAGATCGCCGGCAGCGCCACCAAGCTCAAGGCGCGCGAAGCCGAGCTGGAAGCACTGCGCACGCAGCTGCAGGCGGCCCGGCAGGCCGAACTGGCCCAGCAGGAGACCGCGGCCAAGGCCGGCGAACGTGAGCAGGCGCTGCAGCAGCAATTGCTGGCCGTCCGTCAGGAGAGCGCCTCGCGCCTGCAGGCGAATCAAGCCCTCACTCAGCTGCTCGAACGCAGCACCCAAGCCCTGGTCGATGCTGAAGCCAAGAACCAGCAGCTCTACGCACTGAGCCAAGACCTCGTGAAGCGCTGGCGGAGCCGCTCGACTCTCGACACCGCCCTGCTGCAGGACCCCGTCCTGGGCTTGACGGCCGTGCGCTTCGAGGACGAGGCGGAGAAGCTGCGCAGCGAGCTGGAGGCGAAGCGCATCACGCGTTGATGCGGCTCAACGCATCATGGCCGTCTCCACCTCGCGCTAACGAATCCGCTGAAGTTCTGCGGTCCCTGCGACAGGCGCTTGTGGCCGTCCTGCACGACCAGCAAGCCGTCGGCATAGGGGCCGCCCTGGTTGTGCGCCGGGCTAGAGTCGCATGCAGCTTTACATGCCGCCGCGCCTGACGCTGATGCCCGAGCTTAAGCATGGGGTGCAAGGGGTCGCTAGTTCGAATCCCGCCGTCCCGGCCATAAAGCAAGAAGAGAATCAACGGCTTAGCAGCTTCGGCAGCTAGGCCGTTTTCCTTTGTGGCCGCGCGAAGGTTCCAGGGGTCCACCAAGGGGCCACCGCGAAAGCCGACTATCCCACTACGTCCCAGGTAGAGCGCACCTAGGCCTACCCGGCGCACTGCACGTTCAGCCGGCCACAACGAAGTGAAATCAGGTTGAAACCGTAAGGAAGGCCGTTGCGGCACCTGAAGACCAAATACCGCCAACGGAGCACTTGGGTGACGTAAATATGTGGCTCCAGCCCACACGGGCGTTCAACCTATTGCTCTTCCCCACCTCGTTTTACCCGGTTGAATCGTGTCGAGGCGCCAGACCTCGGCGTCAAAAAGAAGCCCCGGCGCAGGGCCGGGGCTGAGCCCTATTTGCTGTCACGTCGAGGCCTGCTCAGCGAGGTGAAGCAGGGGCAGTGTCCCGTCGAGGTCGACGATTCGCGTCCAATCGTGTTTAGAGGCCATCCCCGCGTCCTTGGGCGTCAGCAGCAGCTCCATCTCAATGAGCGCGTTGGTTTCCATTCAGGTTCCACATGTGGATATGGGCAATGGCCCTGCCGGGGCGCTCGCCTTGGGCGGCATGGACTGTCCCCGAAGAACCCAGGGTGGGTGATGCCCGCAGACGTTCAGCGACAAAACCGCGACGGTGTCGGAGCGCGCTCGGCTCCATCATCGGGCGATGGTCAACATAGTCCGGCCGCCGCCGTAGCGAGAGGAGCTCGCAGCGCATTAGAGCGGGCGTCAAAAACCGTCACCATCGTGCAGCATTTGATCGCTTCATGCCCTATCGCCGTGAGCAGCCGAGACGCAGGTTTGATGGTTAGACGGGGCGCTTCTCCCGAATGCTAGGGGCCGGACTACACCGGAAGCTTTCCAGAAGGTCGACTTAGCGGCGAGAGCCTAGCTTTGAGGTCAGCCGACCAATCGACGTCAGCGTCTCGGTCGGGTCATGCAGACCTTCCGCACCGCCCATGCTCAATCACAACGCATCACTGCCCTTGTTGCCACGTCTGAGGGCATCCCCCCGAAAGTCGGCAACTGCCAAGCGACGCTGTCGCGATACCCACACCGCCTCAACCAACTCGGCGCAGCAAGAGCGAGAGCATGTCGCTCAGCTGCTGCACGATCAATTGGGTGGGCTCTTGGTGCAGCTGCGGCTGGCCTACGGCGTTTGGCGGCAACTTGCGCCGCCGGCCGGGCCCGCAGACTCGAGCGCCGCTTTCGATGCGCTGCTGGCTGAGCTGTCGTGCACGGTGCGACGCCTGACTTTTGCGATGGCCCCACCGGAATGGCACGACGGCCTGCTGCCCGCGCTCGAGTCGCTGGCAGCCGAGCTGGGCCTGCGCAGCGGTTTGAAGGTGCAGCTTGAAGGCCAGTGCCTGTTGGAGGCCGACGCGCCAGCAGTGCCGGCCGGGCACCGCGCGGTGGCTTGCCGTGTTGTGCGAGAGATGAGCCTAAACGCGCTCAAGCATGCCCGAGCCTCTTCTCTGCACATCAGGGCCTTCGTTGCCAGCGGTCAGCTATTCATCAGCGTGCAGGACGACGGCCTTGGGCTACCCACCGATATGCCAGGGCTACCAGCCAAGGGGCTGGGGCTGCGCGGCGCACGGGCCCAGTTGAGGGCTTTGGGTGGTGACTTGATGCTGCGCTCCTCGCCAGGCACTGGCACCTGCGCCACGCTGAACCTGCCCCTCCTCCCTGCCTGAACCGCCCGACTCGTTGTCGCACGCGACGCCAAGCCGGCATGACCTCCTGGAGCTCGACCATGACCCTTCGCCTTGTTCTTGCCGATGATCACCAGTTGGTAAGGGAGGGCCTGCGAGCCCTGCTCACACGCGATTCCCGGTTGGAGGTCGTCGGCCTGGCCGCCGACGGTGCGGCCGCCGTCACGCTGGTGCGACAGCTGCAGCCCGACTTGCTCATCACCGACATCGCCATGCCCGGCCTCAATGGCCTGGAGGCCGCCCGCCGCGTCTGCGCCCAGGAGGCGCCGGCACGGGTCATCTGCCTGTCCATGCATGGTGACCAGCGCAGCGTGGTGTCGGCCATGCAGGCCGGCGCCAGCGGCTTCGTCTTGAAAGACAGCTCCTGCGACGAGCTGCTGGGAGCCGTGCGGCAGGTCGCCGCCGGCCACATTTACCTCAGCCCCGGCTTGGTCGGAGGCCTGGTAGACGAAATCCGTGACCGACAGCGCGTGCAGCAGGCACCGTCGGGCCCGACGCTGACGGCGCGAGAGCGCGAGATCGTGCAGCTCTTCGCCGAGGACTTGAGCACGCAGGACATCGCCGACCGGCTCAAGCTCAGCGCAAAGACCGTCGCCACTCACCGCGAAAACGTCACACAAAAACTCGGCGTGCGCGGCATCGCGGGCATGACGCGGTATGCGATACGCGAAGGCTTGACCGAGATGGTGCCGTCATGCCACTGATAGCCTATGACCTCCCCAACTGGCTGCTGGGCCTGACCCTGGTGCTGGCGTGGATGCTGATCGCACTGGCGGCACAAACCTTCATCCCGCGCCGCTGGCGCGAGCAGGCGACGGAAATCGATCGCAATGTCATGCTGGCCTCGCTGGGCGTCATTGCGACTATCAACTCTTTGCTGCTGGCGTTCTCGGCAGTGTCGGTGTGGGAATCCTTCGGTGCCGCCGAACAGGCCGTGCAACGCGAAGCCACGGCCATCGCCCAACTTGGCCGCACGCTTGCGCTGTACGAAGGTGCGCCGGCCCGCATCGCACGCGAGCGGCTGCGTGCCTATGGACGCAGCGTGGTGACGAAGGAGTGGCCTGCCATGCTGGAGGACAGGCCGAGCGCGACCACGCTAGATGCCTTCGACGCCCTTTTCTATGCGCTTGCGACACTGAGACCATCCAATCCGGCGGACACCGTGTTGTTGGACCAGGCTTGGACGCAGGCCAACGAACTCGTCAGCCACCGCCGCGCCCGGCTGCAGGCGAGCAAAGGCAAGGTACCCGCCACCCTCTGGGCCGTGGTGCTGGCGGGCTCGGTGCTGACGCTGATCCCGATGGCCGTACCGCCAGTGAGCACCAGCAGCCGGGGTGCGCTGCTCATGCTGGCAGTGGCCCTGGGCCTCATCTTTCACTTCGTGGCAGCGATGGACCGCCCCTTCTTGGGCGCCGAGCGGGTGACGCCCGAAGCCATCGAGGATGCGCTGGAGAAGATGCAGCGCTTTGCCCCACGACTTCCGGCGCCTTCCTGAGCCACAGCGCGTCCTCAGGTGCTGCTGCCGTTGCGGATCTCGGGGTCGGCCGTTGCGATCAGCCGCTCCGCCTGGCCGCCGGCCGGCTTGCGGAACACCAGCACGACGCCCCGCTTGGTGTGCCGCTCCACCGGGATGTTGATGGACGCGGCGCCCGCAGCACCTATGGCCAGAAAGGTGCGCGGCAAGTCGGCGCTGCCCTGTAAGGTTTTTGCGATCGCTGCGAACAGCGTCACGTCCAGGTCAGGCTCGCTGCCCTGACCCTGCAAGAGCTTGGTCACGTCTTCAGGCAGGTGGGTCTGCTGCTGAAATGTGATGCTGTTGCTGTCCGTGTCCGTATCCAATTGGCCGGCCAGCAACGGCTTCCAGCCACTGTCGAAGTAGGCGCAGGGAACGATGTTCTCGGGCTTCTCGCCTTGCGCATCAGCAGGCGGCGTCAAGGCGACCACGAAGACTGTCGTGGGTTGCAGTTCGCCTGCGCTGTCGGCGGTCATGCGGAGTTCGGTCATGGCTTCATCCTTTTGGGTGGGGTGGTGGTAATCGGTGGCCCTCCGCCAAGGGCGGCTTGCGGCAAGGGTACATAGCCGTGCGCGGTCAGACGCCGGACGGCATCGGCTTCGGCCGATAGGCCGCCCGGCGCTGCACAGCGCTGCAGCGCCAGCCAGGCCTGCAGCACGAGGCCTGCCTGGCCGGCGTCGACCGCCGGCCTCAGTGCATCGCGCATTTGCTCGCAGCGTGCCGGCGCAAGCACGGTACCGGCCGGGCTGCCGATGCGCAGGGCAAGCAGGGCACCGCGGGCCTGTAGCTCGCGCAGCTGCCAGTAGGCCGGCCTCTGGCTCAACAGCGCGGAGAAGGCCTCTTGGGTCTGGGCCAGCAGGCGAGCGGCACGCGGCCCGTCGCGTTGGAGAGCGGCCTGCTCGGCCTCCGCCACGGCCAGGCGCAGCAGCGATTCGCGACGCGTGAAGTCGCGTGAAGCGTCCGCGGCGGGCGGTTCCGCGGCAAGCTGGCTGCGCACGGCCGACAGCTCGGTGCCCAGGGGCAGCCCCGCGTCAAGGCGGGCCAGCGCCAGATGACTCTCCGCATGCAGGCGGTCGATGCGCCAGTAGGCATTGCTCGGATCGTGGCGCTCTGCCTCGCGCAGACGCGCCACGCCGACGGCCATGACGGCGGCCGCTTCGGCGCCGCGGCCTGCCGCCCGCATGGCGTCCGCTCTGCGCAGCTCCAGCGTGCCAAGGTCACGCAGCCGAAGCTGTTCATCGCCGCGGCCGGCGGCCAGCGCGATGCGCTCCGCGCGGGCCGCGTCGAACTGCTCGAGCGCAGCCAACGGCCGCCCTTGCACAAGCGACACAAGGCCCAGCCAAGTGCGCGAGTTGGCCACGCCTTCACGAGCCTCGGCCGCACCCGGCGCGCGGACCAACGCAGCCTGCTTGAGTGCCAGCGAGGCCTCGAAGGAGCGCTCGGCCAACTGCCACTTGCCGCGCCGAAAGTCGATGGAGCCCAGGCTGTGTAGCGCATAACCCAACTCGGCCGTTGCGGCCGCATCGTCGGGCGCCAACTGCTGCCATCGCAGACTCGCCTCTCGGTATCGGCCCATGGCCTCGGCGGCGGCGTCCAGCTCGCCCGCATCGAAGGCAATCTGACCCAGCCAGAAGGAGGCGGCGCCCAGCGTACGGAAGTAGTCCGCCGTGTTGAGGTCGGGCACCTGGCCTGCCGGTGCAAGGCCTTCGAGCAGGCTGCGTGCTGCGGTCAGTGCATCGACGGCGATGTCGGTACGGCCCTGGCCCCGACTGCTGTTGACCTCGCCGATGACCACCAGCGCCTGAGCCCGCCGCAAGGCGTCAATCGGGAGGCCGCCAGCCTCGCGGCCGGCCGCCGGGCCGAATAGCTTCACTCCCTGTTCGCCGATGCGGCTGAGCAGGTCGAGCTTGCCGATGGGCCGCAGGCCGTCGGCCAATTCGCCCAGCATGAACGACGCCATCTGGCGGCTTTGACGTTCGCGCTCGGCAGCCAGCTCAGCCTGACGGGCATAGCCAAAGGCAGCCGTGATGGCCAGCACTGCCAGCAGCAGCGCCCCGGCTGCGAGGGCGCCCAGATTCCAGCGCCGGCGGCGCAGTCGGCGTTGGGAGCGCTGGATGAAGTCGCGCTCCAGCGGACCAAACAGGCCAGGCGCTTCCATCATCGCCCGAGCGGCCGTCCACAGAACCACGCCGCGCGGCAGCAAGAGGCTGTTGGCATGGTCGGCCTGCGCCCAGCGGGCGAGCCAGGGGGCCAGGCTGTCGCGCGCGACGAGGGCGGCGCGGTGGCTTGCCACCCAGGCCGTGACGCGGGGCCAGCGCCGCAACAGGGCCTCGTGAGCCACCCGGTACCCCTTGCCGCAGGCAGCCAGATCAGCCACGAGCAGCCGCGCTGCGACGAAAGCCTCGGCCAGCGCCCGCTCGTCGCCATCGGTCAACTCCGTGTCGGGCATCCATCGGCTTGTCGGGGCTGCCTCGTCGCCGGCCAGCGTGATCAGGCGGGAGAGCAGCGGCGAGAAGGCCGCCTGCTGCGTCGCTGGCAGTTCGGCCAGCAGGGCCTCGGCACGCTGGCCGATGGCGCCCTCCAGCCCGCCCATCGCCTCGTAGGTCGACCAGGCCAGCACGTCGCCCGCTTCGCGGTTCAGATAGAGCTGCTGCAGGGTGTATTGCAGCAGTGGGAGCGCATCGGGCGACTGCA
This sequence comes from Roseateles sp. P5_D6, assembly GCF_054049415.1. NCBI lineage: Bacteria > Pseudomonadati > Pseudomonadota > Betaproteobacteria > Burkholderiales > Sphaerotilaceae > Roseateles > Roseateles sp. P5_D6. Next base: position 13,035 of record NZ_JBFUMK010000020.1, read on the forward strand.
TCGCATCAGCACACAGGCGGTCGTCGAGTCGGTTCAGGCCGCTGTCGTCGCTGCCATAGCTCAGTCCTGCAGCGCGCGCCGGCAGCCGGATCATCTGGGCGATTTCGCCGGCCTGCGGTGGCGCCAGGTCGAAGTGGGCACCGGTGTCCTTGCCCTCCATCAGCAGCGGCCGGCGGGCAAGCGCGGCGTAGAAGTCGTTGCGGCAGATGGCCAGCACCAACATCAGCCCGCTGTCCACGAGACATTCGAGCGTACGGAACCAGGCATCGGTGAGGGCCGGATCCTCTTGCAGCAGCGCTTCCAGACGATCCAGCACGAGGAGCGGCGGCGCGGCGGCACCGTCACGCAGGCCGCGCGTGGCATCCACGCCGATGACCAACTGGCGCAGCGCGTCCTGCGGCCGCTCGCGCAGCGTCTCAGACAGGCTGTCGATGCTGTAGCCCGATAACAGCGGCACACCCTGGCAGTCCCAGTCGAGCAAGGCGCCGGACAGGCCCGCCCAGGCATCCACTTCCGCGAAGCCAGGCGTCCGTCCCAGGGCACCGAGGTCGACCGTAGCAGCGCTACATACCCGCAGCGGCGTCAGGGCGTCGGGCAGCACTTCACCGGCGGGTTCAGGCGGCTGGGCCAGCGCCGGCAGCAAGCCGGCTTGCACCAGGGAGGTTTTGCCCGAGCCGCTCGGACCGAGCAGCACTACCAGGGGCCGGCTGCAGCGCCATTGCCGAGCCAGCCGCGAGTGCAGCGCCGCGACGGCTGCGTCCCGCCCGAAGAAGACACTGGCATGCGCTTGATCGAAAGGCTCCAGCCCGCGGAAGGGCGACTGCCCCCGCCAGCCCTCTGCCCGGCTGCGGGGTCCCTGCTCCGACAGCACCCGCACCGGCGCGAGCAGCCGGTAGCCCTGCTTGCGAATGGTCTCCAGGTAGATCGGCTCGGTCGCGCTGTCGTGCAGCGACCTGCGCAGCACGGCCACGCTCTTGTGCACCGGGTTGTCGCCCTGGGCCGGCGCATCGGGCCAGCAGTCCTGCAGCAGCGACTCGGCTGAAATGACCACCCCCGGCTGGCGACACAGCGCCAGCAGCACAGCCATGGGCCGCGGTTCCAGCGTCACGGTCTCGTCACCGCGGATGAGCCGCCGTGTCGCAACGTCGACGCGCCAGTCGCCCAGCAGAAAACTTCCGACAGCGTCGTTGCGCACGGCAGGAGGCAGCCGATCAGCCGAGCTGGCCAGTGGCGGCTTGATGACAGGCGAACCAGGCGCCGTGCGATCCATACGTTGTTCTCCCTGGGGGTGTTGGCCTCTGTGAGCCAAGCTGCAAGCAGTCTATGAGACCGTGCAGGCCATCGTCACTCTCGCTTGCCAGGAAGAGTTGACAGGTTGACAGCCGCTGGCGGCGGCACTCCGCAACGCCCCGTCAACGGAATCTCAGCAAACCGGAGGCCAAAGATCGGCATCCGACCGATGGGCCAAGGGACGCCGGCTGCCTATCTTTCGGCTCAGCAACCTCGACAACGCACAGCGCCTCAAGCATCGCCCTCACCCGTCATGATCGACGCCGCCCTCCTCCACATCGCCGGACATCTGAATGCCGTGCTGCGCCGCTCGCACCAGTCGGCGGAGGACCTCGTTGCCGTGACCGGGCTGCAGGAGGCCGACGGCAGCCCGGCGGCCGGGGCGTCCAACCGGCTGTCGGCCTTCCTCGTGAACCTGGAGCGTGACGGCGTGCCCGGCCAACCGGCGCAGGTTATCGGCGGCGGCGAGCGACTGCCGCGCTCCGCCCCCCCCGTGCACCTCAATCTGCTGATCATGTTCGCGGCCAACTACGGCGGCACGACCTATCCCGAGGCGCTCAAGCTGATCGGCAGCACCATCGCCTGCTTCCAGGCCACGCCTGTACTTGACGCCCATAACTCGCCCGGCCTGGACCCGCGGCTGGACAAGCTGGCCCTGGCGATCGAGTCGCTGAACCTGCAGGAGATGGCCACTCTGTGGGGCGTGCTGGGTGGACGCTACCTGCCCTCGGTGCTCTACCGGGTGCGCCTCATCACCATTGACGCCCGCCAGCCCGATGCGCAAATGCCATCGGTGCGATCGCCGCGCATCACAGCGCACGGCTGAGGGACGCAACGCGATGACCGACTGGACCGCACTGCTGAACATGCAGGTCAGCCATGGCTACTACGCCGATGGCCGTTGCCGTGGGCTGCGCTTTGAGCCGGTGGCGCAGACGTCAGCCATGCTGCGGCGTGCCGGCATCGTCGCGCGAAGCGACGGCGGCAGCCTGCACCTGCACGGGCCAGCCAATGCACTGCAAGGGCTGGATGCGCCGGACGACACGGCTGGCCTTGCCTGGCGCATCGCCGCCACCGACGACGCCTTTGCCTGCGGCACCGAGGACTCCGCCCAGCGGCCTGGCCAGCTTCTGTGGGTGCAGCCACCCGAGACCGGCACGACCCATACGGTCGACGCCATGCCTATGCCCATGGACGAACCAGCCGTCGCGCGGCTGCTCACGGCGCGGGACCGCCACCTGCCTCCCTTCGCCTTGCTGTGGCTGCCGCTGTCGCGCCTGCGCGCTGCAGCACCGCTGCAGCTGCGCTGGCTGCTGACGCCGCGCAGCACCTTCTGGAAGTACTGCCTGTTCGGCGCATGGTCCGAGCCCTCGCTCGCCATCGTCGACCTCGCGGGACAGACCCACTTCAGTGCGCCCGCGCCAGACCGGATGGAGGACGGCACCCCGATGCTGGCCATCCGGTCGCGCGGCCGCCTGCCGCTGGCGCAGCGTTCGCCCCAGCGCTTGCAACTGCGCAGCCGCCCCGAGCAGGACGGCCGCGCCGACAAGGTGCTGATCCGCCGGCTGCCCACGCCGTCGGCGCAGTTCCTCGCCCGTGAAGTGATCGACGGCCACGCTGCGGTCATCTCCGAGATCCATGTGCATCGCTAACCGCTGAGGAGCCCGTCATGGCCATGAAGACACCCGGTGTCTATATCGTCGAGAAGAATGCCTTTCCCAACTCCATCGTCGAGGTGGCCACCGCCGTGCCGGCGTTCGTCGGCTACACGCGCCGCGCCGAAAACGGGGGCAAGCCCTTGCGCAACAAGCCCTGGCGCATCAGCTCGATGGCCGAGTACCACACCTACTTCGGGCACGGCCCTGACCCCAAGCTGAGCATTGACGGAGCACCCGCGAACACCCGCACCGACTTCCGCGCCGATGGCAAGGACTACGCGCTCAACCAGGCCGTTGGCGCGGCCGGCGGGCGCTTCTTGCTGTACCACGGCATGGTGCACTTCTTCCAGAACGGTGGCGGCCCCTGCTATGTCGTCTCCGTGGGCAGCTACGAGGAAGACGTCGAGGCCCAACGCCTCACCGACGGCATCGACCCTCTGATCAAGGAGCAGGAGCCGACGATGCTGGTCATCCCGGACGCCGTGCTGCTCAAGCGACCGGACTGCGTGGCCGTGCAGCAAGCCATGCTGCTGCACTGCGGCGGCAAGATGCGCAACCGCATTGCCATCCTTGACGTCTGGGGCGGATACCTCGACCGCAAGGACCCCAGCGGCGACCCGATCGAGAGCTTCCGCAACGACCTGGGCGTCAACTACCTGGACTTCGCGGCGGCCTACTACCCCTGGGTCAACACGACCGTGGTGCAGGACAAAGACCTCGACTACACCCGCATCGCCAACCCCGCGCTGCTGTCGGAGCTGCTGCGCAAGGAGCTGCAGCTGCCCGATGAGGAAGGGCTCAAGACGGCGCCGCCGCGCATCGCCCAGCAGGCCCAGGCGGTGGCCGACATCACCAAGACCGACGCCGACTGGACGACCTATGTCACCGAGCTGGTCAACAACTCCACCAAGAGCGACGAGGAGAAGGCCAAGGCGCTGACGCCCCTGGCCTTGGCCGTGGCGGTCGAGACGCACAAGTCGCTGCTGCACAAGAGCCTGGTCTCCATGAGCCCGCTCTACAACACGCTGATGACCGAGGCGCGCAACCGGCTCAACCTGCTGCCGCCCTCTGCGGCCATGGCGGGCATCTACACCATGGTGGACAACAGCCGGGGCGTCTGGAAGGCGCCGGCCAATGTCAGCCTGAACGGGGTCATCTCACCGGAGGTCAGCCTCTCGCACGAGGACCAGGAAGACCTCAACGTCACCACCCAGGGCAAGTCCATCAATGCCATCCGCAGCTTCATCGGCGAGGGCGTGCTGGTGTGGGGCGCCCGCACGCTGGATGGCAACAGCCTGGACTGGCGCTACATCAACGTGCGCCGCACCATGATCATGCTGGAGGAGTCCTGCCGCCTGGCGGCCAAGGCCATGGTGTTCGAGCCCAATGTGGCCAACACCTGGGTGACCATCAAGAGCATGATCTCCAGCTTCCTGACCGGCATCTGGAAGCGCGGCGGCCTGGCCGGCGCCGTGCCGGAGGACGCTTTCAGCGTGCACGTCGGCCTCGGCGAGACCATGACTGCGGAGGACATTCTGGAAGGCATCCTGCGCGTGACCGTGCTGGTGGCCATCAGCCGCCCGGCCGAGTTCATCGAAATCACCTTCCAGCAGCAGATGCAGAAGTCCTGAGGCGCCACGGGCGCCCGGCTTTCAACTCTTTTCCTCTCCTAACCCTCTCGGAGGCAGGCAATGGCAGACGACGGATCAGCGCAATCGACCACGGTGTGGCCCCTTCCCAAGTTCCGCTTTGAAGTGAAGTGGGATTCGGCGGTCATGTCCTTCCAGGAAATCTCGGGCCTGGATGTGGAAGCCCAGCCCATCGAGTACCGGCACGGTGACAGTCCGGCCTTCTCGGTGCTGAAGATGCCCGGCATGAAGAAGTACAGCGACGTCACGATGAAGAAGGGCGTCTTCAAGGGCGACAACAAGTTCTGGGACTGGTTCGCCGAAATCAAGATGAACACCATCAAGCGCAAGCCGATCACGATCAGCTTGCTCGACGAGGGTGGCAAGCCGACCATGGTCTGGACCCTGGCCAACGCCTGGCCGACCAAGATCACCGGCACCGATCTGAAGTCCACCGGCAACGAGGTGGCGATCGAGACCATCGTCATCGCGCACGAAGGCCTCACGATCGCCAACGCCTGATGCCGCCGCCTGCCCCGCCCCTGCCGCCCGCTGCGCGCCCGACGGCGCGCGTGAACCGGCCACCGCCCGCTCCGCCGGCTGGGCCGGCCTCGCAAGCCTCGCAGGCCGCAGCGGTCTACCCGCCGCCGGCCTTCCATTTCGCGGTGACCTTCGGGGCCAGCGCGAAGGATGCCGATGGCGCCTTTCGTGAGGTCAGCGGCCTGGGCCCGGAGATGGATGTCGAGACGGTGGTGGAGGGCGGACAGAACGCCTTTCAGCACCTGCTGCCCAAGGCGGTCAAGCATTCGCGGCTGGTACTGTCGCGCGGCATCGCGACGATGGAGTCGCGGCTGCTGCTGTGGTGCCAATCGGTGCTGGAAGGCGGGCTGGCGCGGCCCATCCAGCCCAAGCAGCTGCACGTCTTCCTGCTCGACGAGGAAGGCGGCCCGCTGCGTGTGTGGTCGGTGCAGAACGCCTACCCGGTGAAGTGGACGGTCGAGGCCTTCCAGGCTACCCGCAACGAAGTGGCCATCGAGCGCATCGAGCTGGCCCATGCCGGCGCCAGCCGGCTGATGTGAGAGACGCCCATGAGCATCGAAGTCCGTCAGCTGCTGATCCGCTCCCAGGTCACGCCCGCGCCGGCAGCCCCGCCTGCCGCAGTGACGGCGCGAGAGCTGCAGCGCCTGCGCGAGCAGTTGCTGGCCGAATGCCGCGCCTGGCTGACCGAGCGCCAGCGCGCGCAGCAGGAGCGCTGAGATGCCCAACCCCGCAGAGTCCACGGCCCGCGGCCCGGGCGCCGACGGTGGCTCGACCGAGCTCACGCGCCTGCTGCTCACCCGCTACAGCCTCGCGCGCAATGGCAGCGTGCAGCTGGACAAGGCCACCACCTTCCAGGCCCAGATCAACCCGGCCGAGTTCAGCCACAGCTTCGGCATCCAGTACGACAAGACCACCTCCCAGGGCTCGGCTGGCGTGGAGCCCAAGTTCAGCCGTATGGACGACGAGCGCGTGTCGTTCTCCATCGTGCTGGATGGCACCGGCGTCGTGCCGGTCGTGCCCGGCCAGCCGCCCGACGTGAAGGGCCAACTCGCCCAGCTGAACAAGGTGGTCTATGAATATGTGGACCTCAACAGCGAGCCACCCTATGTGCGCCTGCTCTGGGGCACGCTGATCTTCTTCGGCCGACTGGAATCGCTGAAGTCGCAGTACACGCTCTTCAAGCCAGGTGGCGACCCGCTGCGCGCCAAGGTCGACATGAGTTTTGTCGGGGCCATGAGCAAGGAGGAGGAACGTCGCATCACCAGCCGCGCATCCACCTCCGAGCTCACGCGCACCGTGACGATGAAAAGCGGCGACTCCCTGGGCGCCGCCTGCGAGCGCATTTACGGCGACTCCTCCGCCTTCATGAAGGTGGCCCGCTACAACGGCCTGACCGACTTCCGCAACATTCCGCCCGGCAAGGTGCTGGTGTTCCCACCCATCGGTAAATAGCATGCCCGGCATCTCGCCCCTGCAAGACAGCATCGGTGTCGTCACCCTCAGCGTGGAGGTGGACGGGCAGCGACTCGCCGCCAGCGCGGACCTGATCTCCGTCACGGTGCAGCGCGCGGCCAATACCGTGCCCAGCGCCCGCCTGGTGCTCAACGACGGCGACATGCCGGGAGAGTCCTTTCCTCTGAGCGATGCGGCGGACTTCAAGCCCGGCGCGCAGCTGACGCTCAAAGCCGGCTATGGTCAGCAGGAGGAGGTCATCTTCCAAGGCATCGTCGTGCGCCACGGCCTGCGCATCAGCGGCGACAACGACGCCCGACTGGTGGTGGACTGCCGCGATACGGTCGTCAGGATGACGGTGGGCCGGCGCAATGCCAACCACGTCGACAAGACCGACAGCGACGTCATCAGCGCGCTGATCGAAGCCCACGGCCTGGCGACCGACGTCGAGTCCACCACCGTGACCCACGGCGAGCTGGCCCAGCATTTCTGCAGTGACTGGGACTTCATGCTGGCACGCGCCGAAGCCCTCGGCATGCTGGTCATCGCGACGGACGGCAGCGTGGCGGTGAAGACGCCGACGGCCGACGGCGAGCCGGTGCTGACGGTGACCTACGGCGTCGACCTGATCTCCTTCGACGGCGATGTCGACGCCCGCTACCAGTACGGCAGTGCCACTGCCGTGTCTTGGGACCCCAAGGCGCAGGCCGCCCTGGAGGGCAGCGCCGCCGACCCCGCCGCACTGCCGGCCCAGGGCGACCTTGACAGCGTCACGCTGTCGGAGGTGATCGGGCTGGCCAGCCTGCGCCTGCAGGCCGGCGCGCCGCAGACCGAGGCCATGCTGACCCAGTGGGCCAAGGCCCAGCAGACCAAGTCGGGCCTGGCCCGGGTGCGCGGGCAGTTGCGCTTCCAAGGCAGCGCCAAGGCCAAGGTCGGCGAGCTGATCGAGCTCAAGGGCGTGGGCAGCCGTTTCAGCGGCAATGCCTTCATCACCGGGCTGCGCCATCACATCGAAGACGGTGCCTGGACGACGGAGGCCGAGTTTGGCCTCGACCCCGACTGGTTCTGCAATCGGCCCGATGTGCAAGCGCCACCGGCAGGCGCACTGCTGCCCCCGGTGGCGGGGCTGCAGATCGGCGTGGTCATGAAGCTCGACGCCGACCCCGCCGGCGAAAACCGCATCCAGGTCAAGCTGCCGGTGCTGCAGGCCGAGACCGAGGGGGTCTGGGCCCGGCTGATGCAGCCCCACGCCAGCAGCGGCTTCGGCAGCTTCCTGGTGCCCGAGGTGGGCGACGAGGTCGTGCTCGGCTACTTCGCTGCCGACCCCTCGCACCCCGTCGTGCTGGGCAGCCTCTACAGCAGCAGCCGCAAGCCGCCCTACGAGCTGGCGGCCCCCAACGATACCAAGGCCCTGGTCACCCGCTGCAAGCACAAGCTGGAGTTCGACGAGAAGGACAAGGTCATCACCCTGACCACGCCAGGCGGCAACCGCGTCGTGCTCAGCGACAAGGACAAGTCCGTGCTGCTGCAAGACCAGAACGGCAACACCGTCAAGCTGAGCCCCTCCGGCATCGCGCTGGACAGTCCCAAGGACATCAGCCTCACGGCCAAGGGCGGCATCACGCTGGATGCCGTGAACGCCATCAGCCTGACCGCCAAGGCCGATGTGAAGGCCAGCGGCCTGAACGTGAGCTGCGAGGCGCAGATCGGCTTCACCGGCAAGGGCAATGCCACTGCCGAACTCTCCGCAGCAGGCCAGACCGTCGTCAAGGGCGCCCTGGTCATGATCAATTGACACCGCGAAGGAGCCGCCATGCCGCCCGCCGCCCGCCTGACCGACCTGCATGTCTGCCCCATGGTGACGCCCGCGCTGCCGCCGATACCGCACGTGGGCGGGCCCATCGTCGGGCCCGGCGTGCCGACCGTGCTGATCGGCAAGCTGCCGGCCGCCGTGGTGGGCGACACCGCCACTTGCGTGGGCCCGCCGGACGCCATCGTCATGGGCTCCACCACCGTGCTGATCGGCGGCCGGCCGGCGGCGCGCATGGGTGACGCCACGGCCCACGGCGGCACCGTCGCCCTGGGCCTGCCCACCGTGCTCATCGGCGGCTGAACCCACACGGCAGACCCCCATGGACGGCGAACTCAACTTCCTCGGCACGGGCTGGACCTTCCCGCCGGCCTTCGACCGGCGCAGCTGCAGCGCCGTGATGGTGTCCGGCGTCAGCGATGTCGAAGAGAGCTTGCGCATCCTCTTCACCACCACGCCGGGCGAGCGGGTCATGCATCCCAGCTATGGCTGCGGCCTGCGCCGGATGGTGTTCGAGCCGATGAACACCAGCACGCTGACCGAGATCCGTAGCTTGATCGAGAAAGCCGTGCTGTTCTTCGAGGCCCGCATCACGCTGGACGCGGTCGAGTTCGACACCAGCGGGCTCATCGACGGCGTGCTGCGCATCCGGCTGGACTACCGGCTGCGCGCCAGCAACAGTCCGCACAACTTCGTCTACCCGCTTTATCTGCATGACGCCGAAGTGGCCGGGGGCCTGACGCCATGAGCGCCGGTACCGAACAGCACGAGCGCTTCCCGCGCGCGCTGGCGCCGGGCTATTTCCGGCCCGACGACCTGGACTTCGCGCAGCGTGTGGAGATGACCGCTCAGCTGGCCGCGCAGTTGCGCTTCCACGACCTCAACCACCAGCACGTCGGAGACTGGAGCGCCTTGTTCAGCAACGATGCGACCTTGATGATGGCGCGCATCGCGGCGGCAGACCTCTGGCCCCGCCAGCAACGCTTCACCGCCGAGGCCGAGACGGCGACGCTGCCGCAGCTGGGCCGCCAGGTGCTATCGCTGGCGGGTGAGCTGGACTTCTGGTGGCGCTCTTTGGCGGGTCTGGACCACGGCGCGCCGCGCCAGCTCCGCGATCGCATCGAACTGCTCATCGTCCAGCAGCTTGCCGCCGATCTGCGCTGGGTCGAGCGCCGCTTCCTGCAGCAGGGCGACATGCCGCCGTCGCAGCGCCTGCCCAGCGTGGTGGAGCGCGAGCTCTCTGGCCTGTGGCATGCCACCATCAGCGAGGAGGCAAACGCCGATGCGGGCGCTGAGCGCAACCACCGCGAGCGGCTGAGGGAGCGCTTCTTCGCGTTTCTCAGCGCGGCCGAGGACATCAGCCGGCTGGCGCGTGAGCTGCTGCCCGAGAGCCTGGCCACCGGCCGCCACGAGCCGGCCGCGGCGCTGTTGATCGCCTTCCTGCAGCTCTGCGAGATGGCGCAGCAGGAGGTCAACCGCCTGCCCGCCCGGCACACCGCCTTCTATCTGCGTGACTGCCTGGGCTTCCAGCCCAAGGCGCCCCAGGCCGACCGGGTGCACCTGGCCTGCGAACGCGATCTGCGCACGGCCGGCGATGTGCAGCTGCTGCCGGGCACCGCCTTCGAGGCCGGCAAGGACGCGGCCGGCCGGCCGCTGCGCTTCGTCAGCGAGGAGGCGCTGACCGTCACCGATCTTCGCGTGGTGGCGCTGCACACGCTGCGCCAGGAGCGCGACCCGCTGATCGCGCCGGAGTGCCATCTGGCCTATGTCACACGCAGCAAACTGGCCAGGCCGGCGCCTGACGGTCGGCGCGTCTGGCCGCTGTTTGGCGCCAGTGGCGGCCCCAATGCCGAAGACGCCCGCATCGGCCTGGCCATCGCCTCGCCGCTGCTGCTGCTGGGTGAAGGCGAGCGCGAGATCGCGGTGCGGCTGCGCCAGGCCGAGGCGGGCCCGGGGCCGCGCTTGCTGGCGCTACGGGATGCCGTGCTGGAGGCCCGCACGCCCGAGGCCCAGCGCGAGGCCTTCGGCGCGCTGCTGCCGGCCTGGCTGTTCGCTGTCAGCGATGAGCAGGAGCGCCAGGCCCGTGAAGCCGATGCACCCATCCCCGGCGACCTCAGTCCCCAGGACTGGCAGCAGCTGCGTGCTGCGGTCGACGCCCTGCCCGGCGCCGAGCTGCCACCGCTGTTCGCTGGCCATCAGCCGCCCCGGCGCGCGCGCCTGTTCGGCCGCTTGCTGCAGGGCGCGCTGCGTTTGAGTCTTAGCGGCGCAGGCGGCTGGCTGAGCGTGGACGGCCGGCTCGAACGCGTCGAGCGCGTGCCGGCGGGCCGGGCCCAGGGCGCCGTGGCGGGCTGCGACCTGGCGCTGCGCATCCGGCTCAAGCAGGAGATGCCTGCCATCGTCGGCTGTGATCCGGCCCTGCACGGTGCGGAGTGGCCGACGCGGCTGCCGGTGCTGCGGCTGGAGCTGTCGACCCAGGGCCGGCTCTACCCCTACTCGCTGCTGGCCCAGCTGTCGCTGGCAGCGGCGGAGTTGAAGGTGAGCGCCACCGGCCTGCGCCAGCTGCGCCTGGAGAACAACCTCGGCCGCCTCGACGTCACCAAGCCCTTCATGCCGTTCGGGCCACTGCCCAGCACCTCCTCGAGCATGGCCATCGGCTCTGCCGAGGCAGCGCGCAAGGCCCTGGACCGGCTGTGGCTCGACATCGAATGGGGCGACCTGCCGCAGGAGGCGGGTGGCTTCGACCACCACTACGCCGGCTATGCCGGGCCGGCCGGTGTGGCGCTTCGCCAGGGCAACTTCAGCGCGGCGGCCAGCTGGCTGCGCGACGGCCGGTGGCAGGCCTGCGGCACGCAGCCGGGCGATGAGCAGCTGTTCCGCCTGGACGAGCGCAGCCGCCTGCTGCAGGCGTCCTACCGCGTCGAGCTCGAGCCGCGCTCGCTGCGCCAGCTCAGCCGAGCCAGCACCGAGGACTGGCAGCGCATGCCGCAACCGCGCAACGGCCTGTGTCGGCTGCAGCTGACCAGCCCGCCGCAGGCTTTGGGCCACGCGGTCTACCCGGTCGAGCTGGCGGCTACTGTGGCCGCCAATGCGCGCAGCCGCCGGCCCCAACCCCTGCCCAGGCCGCCCTACACGCCCGTCATTGCACGCCTGGCCCTCAGCTACGAAGCCAGCAGCGTGATCTCGCTGGACCGCGACGACGAGCCGGCCGAGGGCGTGGATGGCGAACGCCTCTTCCACCTGCATCCGCTGGGTCTGCAGCCGCTGGAGTCCGCGGCCATCGGCGGGGGGCATCTGCTGCTCCCGCGCCTGGGCGAGGGTGGCCATCTCTACATCGGCCTGGCCGGCAGCGACGCCAGCGGCCTGCTGACGCTGCTGTTCCAGCTGCACGAGCCCCTGGCCGGAAGCGCGGCCGGAGATAACAGCCGCCCCGCCCTGCAATGGGCCACGCTGGCTGGCGACGTCTGGCGGACGCTGCCGCCCACCTGCGTGCTGGGCGACACCACTCATGGCGGCCTGACCACGGGCATCGTCACGCTGGACCTGCCCGGCGACGTGGACACCGCCCACCGCATCATGCCGGCCGGGCTGTACTGGCTGCGACTGTCCGCCGACAACGCCTTCGAGCGCTTTGCCGGGCTGGTGTCGGTGCGCAGCCAGGGCCTGCGGCTGGCGCGCGAGCTGCAACCGGCCGACAAGCCGCGCGGCAAGGTCGCGCCACCAGCCCCGCCGGAGCCGCTGGCGGACGGCGCCATCGCGCGGCCGGTGGCCAGCCTGCCCGGGCTGGCCGCCGTGGCCCAGGTGGGCCGCTCCTTCGGCCTGCGCCGCGAAGAGGACGAACGGGCGATGATCACCCGCGCCGGCGAGCGGCTGCAGCACAAGGGTCGGTCGTCGCTGGCCTGGGACGTCGAGCGCCTGCTGCTGGAGCGCTTTCCGGACATCTGCAAGGTGCGCTGCCTGCCGGCGACGGCGGACGACGGCCGGGTCACCGTGGTGGTGGTGCCCACGCTGCCGCGCAACCAGCCCTCGCTGGCCTGCGCCGCCCCGCGCTTCAATGCGGTCGACCTGGCGCGCATGGCGCAAGCGCTGCGCGAGGTCGGCTCGCCATTCGCTGACTTCCGGGTGCGCAACCCGGCCTACGACCTGCTGCAACTGCGCGCCACCATCGGCCTGCGCTCCGGCGCACACGAAGGCGCCACGCTGCGCCGGGCCAACGAGATCGTGGTGCAGATGCTGTCGCCCTGGTTCGACGAGGGCTACGGCCTGCGCTTCGACTGGCTCGTGCGTAGCGAGGACCTGGAGGCCCGCATCCGCCAGCTCGACGGCGTGGACTCCGTGACTCGGCTGTCGCTGCTGACCCTGACATGCGACGACCACGGCACCTACCGCCTGCACGACACCGCGCTGGCGCCGCTCGGGCCTCGGCCGCCCGGCCAGGACGGTGACCGCCCCGCGCGCGGCTCCGCCCATGCGCATGCCAGGCTGCCCTGGAGCCTGGCCTTGCCGCTGTCGCAGCACATCCTCAGCGCCGCCCACGACGCGGCTGGCCGGCGCGACGCCCAGCCCACCGGCGTGGCCCAGCTGGCCGTCGGCGCCACCTTCGTCATCGGCGGGGGCTCGCCATGACCACACGCAACCGCGCCACGCTCAAGCAGTTCTTCGAGGAGGGCCGCCGGCCCACCAGCGACCACTTCGGCGACCTCATCGACTCCATGCTCAACATGAGCGACGAGGGCTTCCGCAAGACGCCGGAGCACGGCTTCGAGGTGACGAGCGACGAAGCGCTGCTGAGCTTCTACCGCGAGCAGAACGGCCAGGATCCGATCTGGTCCATGGGCTTCGGCGGCGACAACAACCAGCTGCTGCTGCGCGCCGGCGATGGCAGCGGCGCGGCAGCGCCGCCGCCGGTGCTCGCGCTGGATCTCCAAGGCCAGGTCGGCATCGGCACGGCCCGGCCCACGGTGGCGCTGGACGTGCGCGGCGTCGTCGCATCCCAGGGCCGGCAGGGCGAGCTGCGCTGCCGGACACCCGATGGCGCGCCGCTGCTGGCCGATGGCAGCTGGCATGCATTGACCGGCCCACTCAAGGGCTGCCAGGCCTTCGAGATCACGGCCGGCGTCGGCCTGCCGGATGCCGGCCGCTTCGCCATGCTGCATGCGGTGGCGATGAACACCTACAACCCGCAGCCGGGTTGGCTGGACTTCCTGGCGCGCCGCAAGCGCATCCGCAGCCAGCATGCCTGGTACGGCCAGCGCTGTGACCGCCTGGAGCTGCGCTGGGAGGGCGGCTCGGGCCGGCACGGCAGCTACCACCTGGCGATCCGCACCCAGTGCAACTACGGCGGCGACTGCGTCATCCAGGCCTCGGTCACGTCGCTGTGGGCCGACCCTTTCATGAGCGGAGCACCCCGACCATGAGCGCCCGCCCCGCGCTGCCCCTGGGTCAGGCAGACAGCCTGTCGGCCGCCGATGAAGGCAGCCTCGGCTTCGCCGAGCTGCGCGCCCGCGGCCTGGCCCTGCTGCAGGCACTGAGCGGCCAGGTCTGGACCGACCACAACCTGCACGACCCCGGCATCACGCTGCTGGAGCAGCTGTGCTTCGGCCTGACCGACATCGTCTACCGCGCCGGCTTCCCGGTGGCCGACCACCTCACCGGCCTCGACGGCTGCATCGACCATGAGGCCCTGTCCCTGCATCCGCCGTCCGAGGCCCTGCCCTGCCGCCCGACGACGCCGGCCGACTACCGCCTGCACCTGCTCGATGCGGTGCCGGGGCTGGACGACGCCAGCGTGGAACCGCAGGCCGCCACAGGGCTTTACCGGCTCAAGCTCAAGCTCAGCCCGCAGGACGGCGCGGCGGCGGAGGCCCGCATCGCGGCGGCGCGCGCCGCCTTCCTGGCGCGACGCAACCTCGGCGAGGACCTGGACGTCCACGTCGTCTGCCTGCGCCAGCAAGCCTGCGACCTGCATGCCGACATCGACGTTGGCGGCCCGCGCGACGCGGTCGACATCCTGGCCGAGGTCTATGACCGTTGCGCCCGCTACATCGCCAAGGAGGCGGTGTCGCGCACGCTGGACGAGCTGCGCCGCGAGGGCCGCACGCTGGAGGAGATCTACACCGGGCCGGCCTTGCAGCATGGCTTCATCCAGGATGCGCCTCACCAGCGGGCCGGCGCGGCCCAGCCACTGGCTCTGTCGGACCTCGCCGCCGTCGTGCGCGCCGTGCCGGGCGTGATGGATGCGCGCGTGGTGGCCTTGCAAGTCGACGGCCATGAGACCACGGCAGGCGCCGTCGACTGGTGCGGCGATGACTGGGCCCTGGCTCTGCGCCTGCCCGACCACGGCGTGCCCGCCACCATCACGGTGCGACGCCGCGGTCATGTCGTGCCCGTGTCCTGGCAGGACCTGCGCCGCCGGCTGGAGGACCTGCGCGTGGCCAGCCGTTCCCAGCGCGCCCACGCCCACCAGCAGCAGGCCGACCGCGCCAGGGCCTTGCTGCCGCATGGGCAGCACCGCGTCATGGACCACTACGTCTCGGTGCAGGACCACCTGCCCGCCATCTACGGCCTGGGCCGGCACGGCCCGCCGCCCAGCGCGCCGCCGCAGCGCCAGGCGCGCGCCAAGCAGCTCAAGGCCTACCTGCTCATGCAGGAGCAGGCCATCGCCCAGGGCCTGGCCCAGCTGCACCACTTGCGCGAGTTGTTCTCGGTGGCGCCCGGTGCCACGCAGGGGCTGTGGACGCAGATGATCGGCCCCGATGCGGTGCCCGACGTGGACGCGCTCTACCTACAGCCGCGCGCCCAGGTGGCCAACGCCGTCTACAAGCCCTTCGACCGCACGCCCGAGCGCAAGAACCGGGCGCTGGACCACC
This sequence comes from Roseateles sp. P5_D6, assembly GCF_054049415.1. Taxonomy (NCBI): domain Bacteria; kingdom Pseudomonadati; phylum Pseudomonadota; class Betaproteobacteria; order Burkholderiales; family Sphaerotilaceae; genus Roseateles; species Roseateles sp. P5_D6. The sequence continues at coordinate 28,279 of NZ_JBFUMK010000020.1, forward strand.
TGCTGGCCCTGCACGGCGAGACCTACACGCAGAACTCCATGCGCCAGTTCCTCGGCCACCTCAAGCCGCGCGAGGCCGAGCGCCTGCTGCTGGACAACAAGGCGACCTGGCTGCGCGAGATCGTTCCCCTGACCCGCGACCGGGCGGGCGGCTTCGACCCCAGCCAGCCATGCTGGAACAAGCCCGACAACTACAGCGGCATGCAGCGTCGCGCCAGCCTGCTGCTGGGCTTCAAGCTCGGGCATGAGCGGCCGCTGACCCAGGTTTTTAAGGATGAACGCCTGCAGCTGGTGGACGCACCGGCTGACGTGCACCAGGCCTGGCTGCTCGACCCTGAGGACGCGGCGCTGCCGCTGGCCGCCGCCGTCGGTGGCGCCATCCGGCCCACCGACCTGCTGCAGCTGCGCGAGGATCTGGACCGTATGGCCTGGCTGCGCCAAACCCTGCCGGGCAGCCTGTGGCGTGCCGGCCAGCAGGAAGGGCGCTACCGGCTGCTGCAGCGGCCCGCGGGCGTCTGTCAGCTGGTGCTGGGGCCAGACGACGGCGGCCACTGGTGGCGGCTGGGCGAGTTCGCGAATGCCCAGGCCGCTCGGCGCGCAGCCGCCAGCCTGAGGCTGTACCTGCGCGGGATCGACCAGGCCTGCGAGGGCTTGCATCTGGTGGAGCATGTGCTGCTGCGGCCCCTGCACCGCGACGCGAGCCGCCACGCACGGCTGCGGCTGGTGCCCGGTTTCTACCGCTTGCGGGTCACGGCCGTGTTGCCCAACTGGACCCAGCGCACAGCCCAGCAGGCCTTCCGGCGCTTTGCCGGCGAGACGTTGCGCATCAGCTGCCCGGCCCATCTCGCGCTGCACAGCCTGTGGCTTGGCGTGGCGCAGATGCAGCAGTTCGAGGCTCTGTACGCCGCCTGGCTGGAGACGCGCCGCAGCTGGTGCCAGCGGCCCGACGACGAGGCTGCCCAGTGGGCCGCCGACGGCAGTGCCTGCCAGCTCATCGAGCTGCTGCTGGCCGCGGACAAGGCACAGGCTAGGGTCTGGATGCGGGAGGACGACGGTGGCGAGCCGGTCGTGCAAGGCCATGCATGACTGGGACCGCCCCACGCCCCATATCGTCGAGGGGTTGACGCTGGACAACGGCTTCGGCGGCGGCATCACGCCGCACGAGGCCGAGCTGCGCCTGGCCGCCTGTGCCCAGGGCCCCCTGCTGCGCGTCATCGACGAAGTCTTCGACGCCTGTTGCCCGCCCGACGAGCATTGGCGGCTCGACGAACTGGCCATCGATCTGGGGGAGCTGCCGCTGGACGACTGGGAGGCCGAAGCCCCACGACGGCTGCGCGAGCGCCTGCAGCGCCTGCTGGCCGACCTGCGCGCCACCGGTGACGGCGCGGGCGCCGCCGGGCGGGCCACCGGGCTGCAGGTGCGCACGCGTCCGCAGGCCCGACGCGAGTCGCTGCTGTACTTCCTGCGTCATGGCCGCCTGCCCTGGCAGGCCCGTGGCGACGACCTGCAGGCACTGGCGGCCGCCGTGCTGGCCGAGGACGCCGCAGGTCTCGTCGCCGCGCTGCGCGCCATGCCCGACCGCGCCACCCTGCTGCAGCGCCTGGCGACCCAGTTCGGCGACGCCCTGCTGGCCGCCCTGGTGCGGGCCTTCATGCCGGGCGAGCCGGCGGCCGCCACAAGGCTGCTGGAGGCGCTGGCACCGGCCCGCCGCGCCGGCCTCTCCCCGCGCGCCCGCAGCGCCTGGTGGGCCTCGGTGCTGGGCCAGGCGCTGGACCACGCCAGCGCGCCCAGGCCCGCTCTGCTGATGCTGCTGCGCGCCCAGCTGCTGGCCGCGCTGGACGGCGCCACGGCCAGTTCGGCCGAAGGCGACCCCCTGCAGTCGGTGGCCCACGCCTGGGTGCCCCTGCTGCGCGAGGACCGCGACTGGCTGCGCACGACGCTGGAGCGTGCCGCCGAGACGCCCGCCGTGCGCGAGCGGCTGGCCCAGTTGCTGCCGCTGGCCCTGCTGCCCCGCCTGCTGGGCTTGTGGATGGCCGAGCCGGCCGGGCAGGCGGTGACCGCCTGGATAGGTACCGTCGCCGCCGGTGACACCGACTACGGCGAGGCCACCACGACGGCACGGCAGCGCCGGCTCTGGCAAGCCACGCTGGCCCACACGCTGCGGCACAAGGCCCAGACCTTCGACGTGGCCCGCTACGAAGCCCAGGTGCGCGAGGATCTGCTGCGCCAGACCGCCACCGCAACGGCGGCGGACCCGCCCTCGGGCTGGTTCGACCGCGTCGTGCGCCGCGCCTCGGCCGTGCTCGCTGCGGCGGTGTCGGGCCTGCGCCTGCCCTGGCGAGCCCGCGCGCTGCCGAGCGCTGCCACCCCGCCCGGGCACGTCCCCAGTGCCGCGCCGCCTGCCGCGGCGGCCGACGCCCCCACCGAGCCGGTGCTTGAAAGCCTGGCGGTGGCCAATGCCGGGCTGGTGCTGCTGTCGCCCTATCTGCCCCGGTTGTTCGAGCACCTCGGGCTGCTGGCCCAGGGTGCCAGCCCGGCGGCCTTCGTCGGGCCAGAGTCGGCCGCGCGTGCCGCGCTGCTGCTGCAGGCCCTGGCTACCGGCGAGGCCGCGGCGCCCGAGCCGGCGCTGGTGCTGAACAAGCTGCTCTGCGGCCTGGCGTTGGACGCACCGCTGCCCTGCGAGATCGTGCTCAGCACCGCCGAGCGCGAGGCGCTGGACGGGCTGCTGGGCGCCGTCATCCAGCACTGGCGCATCCTGGGCACGACATCCCTCGGCGGCTTGCGCGACACCTTTCTACGGCGCGCGGCGCAGCTGGAGCTGCGCGATGAGGCCTGGCGGCTGGCGGTGGAGCCCGGGCCCTTCGACATGCTGATCGACCAGCTGCCGTGGGGCTACTCGACCTTGCGGCATTCATGGATGGAAAGGGTGATTCATGTCGACTGGCGCTGACCTTCCGGTCGCCCGCACCCAGGCAAACGCGCAAGCCTTGCAGGCCGAGCTGCACTGGCTGGACGGCGTGCTGCAGGCGCGGTTGGCCGCGCATTTCGCCGCCACCGGCGAGCGCAGTGAACCACCGGCCCTGGCGCCGCCACCGCCGCTGGCCGAGGGCTCGTCAGCGGACGACCTGGCCCAGCTGGTACGCCGCTGCGGCCTGGGCCCGGCCGAGCGCCTGGTGCTGGCACTGGCCCTGGCGCCCCACTTGCGGCCGCAGCTGCTGGACCTGCTGTTCGCCAACAACGAGAACCTCAATCGCGGCTTCTGCGAGTTCGGAGGCTGGAAGGGGCGGCACCACGGCGGTTTCCTGCCCACGGTCGAGACGGCCGCCTTCTTGCTGGCGGGCGACAGCCTGGCCCAGCGCTTCGAACTGCACCGTCTGCTGGACGATGGTGCGCCGCTGCGCGAGCACGGCCTGGTGCGCCTGCAGCACGACGGGCCCGGGGAGCCCTGGGCGAGCGCTGCGCTGCTGGCCGGACGCGACACACTGGACCTGCTGTGGTCCGGCCAGCCGCGCAAGCCCGATTACAGCGTCCATTTCCCGGCCAAGCTGATCGAGACCCGCCTGGGCTGGTCTGACTTGGTGCTGGACGCCGACGTGATGGACGAGGTGGCGGCCATCGCCACCTGGGCCCGCCACGGCGACACGCTGATGCACGCCTGGCAGCTCGACAAGGCCTTGAAGCCCGGCTACCGCTGCCTGTTCTTCGGCCCGCCCGGCACCGGCAAGACGCTAACGGCCACGCTGATCGGCCAGCAGGTGGGCGCAGATGTCTACCGCATCGACCTCTCCATGGTCGTGTCCAAGTACATCGGCGAGACCGAAAAGAACCTGGCCGAGGTGTTCGACCAGGCCCAGCATCGGCGCTGGATCTTGTTCTTCGACGAGGCCGACGCGCTGTTCGGCAAACGCACCGCCACGTCCAGCAGCAACGACCGCCACGCCAACCAGGAGATCTCCTACCTGCTGCAGCGGGTGGAGGACTTCCCCGGCACCGTCATCCTGGCCAGCAACCTCAAGGGCAACATCGACGAGGCCTTCGCGCGGCGCTTCCAGTCGGCCGTGTACTTCCCCATGCCCGATGCCGACCAGCGCCTGCGCCTGTGGGAAGGCATGGTGCGCCACACCGGCCGACTGGCCGCCGACGTGGACCTGGCGGAGCTGGCCGAGCGCCACGAGCTGGCCGGTGGCGCCATCGCCAACGTCGTGCGCTTCGGCGCCATCCATGCGATTCAGGCTGGCCGGGAGCGCATCGGCGCGGCCGACCTGCACAAGGGTGTCGCCAAGGAACTGCGCAAGGAAGGGCGCACGGTATAGCCACCATGGACACACGCCGATTCCTGCGCCGCCGCAACGACTGGGCCGCCAACGAAAGCACCGCTCCGCAGCCGCCGTCACCCGCGCCTGCTCAGGCGCCCTGCCGCCACTGCGCGCGGCTGCGCATTTTCCTGGCCGGCGTGTTGCTGGCGGCGGGCGCCATCGTGCTGCACGCATCGGCGCAAGGCCCGGTCAGTGCGCCGACGCCTCAGACAGCTTCGACACACGCTGTGTCCCACCCCGTACCGGCCCGCCCCGAGCTCCAGACCACGCCCCTGCACGCCGCACCACCCACGCTCGCGCCGGCTTCGTCCCCGGACAGCGCCCTAGCGTTGATCTACCAGACCGTGCCCCTGCCCAACGGCCGGTTGAACCAGCCCTATGCACCGCGCGACCTGGCGCGCGGCGGGCGCGCGCCGTACCGCTTTGCGCTCGACGGCGCGCTGCCGCCCGGCATGGCGCTGGACGCCGCCGGCCGCCTGAGCGGCACGCCCACCGCCGCAGGCAGCTACCGCTTCCAGCTGACCGTGACCGACGCCGCCGACCCACCGCGCATCGACCAGGCGCCCTATGTGCTGCGCATCCTCGACCCGGTGCCGGCCAACGCCGCGCCGCGGCCGGCCAAGCCGGCACAGGGCAAGAAGCCGGACCGGTCGGTGAAGTTCCTCAACGAGGAACAGACCAACCGGGCCGTGGGGGCGGACCCGCCCATGCCCATGACTTATGTGCTGACCGCTGAAACACTGGCAGAGATTTACAAGAACGCCGAGTCCTCGACAGCGCAAGCCCAGGCCGAGCCGGCCCGGCAGGCCGCTGGCGCGGGTGAGGCTCCTGCTGCATGGAGTGCCATGACCGTGGTGATGGGTCCGACCGTGGACCAACTCCGCGCCATGCTGCAGCCCTTGCAGGATGTGGAGCACCCCACCCGCGCCGTGTTCCAGGACTCGTTGCGCGCCAGCCAGTGCAACTACTTCCTGCGCCACGTGAATGCGTTGGCCTTGGAGCAGCACCTCGACCTGCTGGCCCGCTGCCCGCGCACGAACGACCTGGGCGACCAGGACACCAGCCCTCCGCCGCACCATCCCATGCGCAGCAGCAGCGCAGCCGCAGGGCAAGGCCAGGCAGCACCCGCCGACAAGAAGCTGCAGGCCGCGCTGGCCACAGGCCGCCTGCCGCTCGCCAATTTCCTGGACATGCTGATGCCCGAGACGCTGCGTGAGGAGCTGACACAGCTGGCCGGCGTCACGCACGACATCGCCCAAGCCCAACCGCTGCAACTGGCTCCCGACGCGGGCTGCGGCTGCGCCCTGACCGACATCACCAGCGACGTCTTCGCCTTCATGCCCTATTGGATGGCCGCGCCGGACAAGGGGCCCATGAAGGTGAGCTTCGACAAGTTCACCCGGCTGCAGTACATGGGCGTGGTGCTGCGCAACAACGGCGAGTTCCTGCAGCCCCTCGGCTGGAACAGTCCCGGCGGCGGCTTTGCGCGACAGGTGGACAAACACGCCGTCAGCCTCGACCTGGTGCTCTATCGGCGCGACTTCAGTGCCTTGTCTCAGCTGTCCGGCAGCGCGCTCGGGGCGATGCTGGACAAGACCGCCAGCGAGGTGGGCGCCATGCTCGACCTGCGCCACGACGACTGGCAGGGTGCCCTGGAAACCCTGTTGCCCTCGGGCTGGCGCGAAGCCCGCTATGCGTATGACGGCCTCACCGTCTTCTTCGACCCCACCGACGACGAGGCCCGCTCTGAAGGCTTCCAGCATTTCTACGCCGAGTTCGTGTTCCGGCTGGTGAAGGTGATGGAGGCCCGGCCGCAACGCCGGTTCCATCTGAACCTGGTGCTGCCCCAGCACCTGGTGGGCGAGGCCGGCACGGCCTTCAGTTTCAGACAGCTGACAAAGCTGATGAAGCGCGCCGAACGGCAACGTGAGCCGGGCACCCCTGACCCCAAGGACCGCAACGCGGCCGCTGTCACCTACAAGTCCTCCGCCGACTACCAGGGCCAGGGCGACGTCAGCATGCGCTTCCTGGTGCCACTTGGCGTTGGTAGCGACACCGGCAAGATGCAGCTGCGCTCGCGCACCGACTTCAACGCCGACCTCGTCGGCGAAGACCGTATGGCCCTGCTGGGCAGCCTGGTACCCGTGCTGTTGCATGCCGGTGGCAAGGCGCAGCCGCTGCAAGCGCAAGACGCCAAAGAGCTGGACCGGGATCTCGTCTACATCGGCTGGTCCTTCGGCGGGGTGGCCCTTTGGCCGCTGCCGGTCGCCGGCATCGGCACAGGCGAAGGCCAGGTGGCCGCGCTGGACGCCCGCTTCTGGTCGTTCCTCGATCAGGACACAGCCTTCTGCAAGTTCGTCTGCCCGCTGCGCCTGCCCTTCCGCCTGGCGCTGGAGGCCCTGCTGCTGGTTACCGGCACAGCCCTGCTGGCCTACGCCTGGCACTGCAGCGTGCGTCGGCTGGGCAAGCTCTACCTGATGGGGCTGTGGGGCGCCGGCATCGCCACGCTGGCGGTGACTGCTGCCGTGTTCACCTGCGACCCCTCGCTCAATGCGCTGCGGACCGGCAACGTGCCGCTGCTGGTGCTAATCGTGCTGCTGGTGGTGGGGGGGCTGGTACTCACCTTCAGGCGGCCGGTGGCCGACCCCTGAGCACTACCACGAGCCACACCGTCCTCACCGTGCATCTCTATCGGAGCTCGTCATGAAAGACACCGCCCAGCGCAACGAACCCGACCGGCCGTCAGTCCCTGCGCAACGCGAGGCACGGGAGGGCGGCGGCCACCTGTCGGCCCAAATCGCCTGCAGCCCGCGCCAGTTGGCGCAACGCCGTGTCATCGACAAGACGCTGGGCAGCGCGGTGCAGCGGGTGAAGGGTGAACTGGACGAGGAGGAGAGCGGCGCGGCGCAACTCCGCGCTGAGTCAGCGCAGTGGCAGGAAGGCGGGCTGGACGAAGAGGACGACCCCGCCGCCGCTCAGCTAAGCGCCGAACCGGCCCAGAGGCAGGAGAACCGCACCGGCATGCCGGACGGCCTCAAGGCCGGCATCGAATCACTGTCGGGCATGGATATGTCGGACGTGCGGGTGCACCACAACTCTAGCCAGCCCGCGCAGCTCAGTGCACTGGCCTATGCGCAGGGCAATGACATTCACCTCGGGCCGGGGCAGGAGCAGCATCTGCCGCATGAGGCCTGGCATGTGGTTCAACAGCGCCAGGGGCGGGTGCAGGCGACGATGCAGATGGCGGGCGTTCGGGTGAATGACGATGTGGGGTTGGAGAGGGAGGCGGATTTAATGGGGGGGCGGGCCATGCACTTGATCGACGGCGGGCGAAAGAGTCAAGAACTGACCCTGAACCCCGTTCACCCTTCGGGCGGCGCGGTCCTCCAGGGGCTGTTCGGCTTCGAGATCGAAATGCTGGTGCTGGTCGACAAGGGCGGCCGCCCGGTCCGCGAGAAGATGCAGATCGGCACCGTCGCACCCCACTTGCGCCTTGACGTCGATCACGGACCGGCTGTGGCGGCGCCCGTACCGCAAAACCTGGTCGGCGCGCCGATCGCGTCGGCCGAGTCTGTCAACTACGATCTTCCGGTCGGTGGCGTTGCGCGGATGGAGCCGACTTTGGGTGGCGACACCCGCCTGGCGCTTGTGAACCTGGTGCCCGCGACGTGGCTGGGCGCTACCGCGGGCGCCGAGTACGCGCGCGGCGGCGCCAACGGGCTCGACAACACCGCGCTCGGCATGCTCGACACGCTCGTCGCCGAGTACGACGACAAGCAGCGCAACTGGCAGGCGGCGTCGGCCGACGCGCGCTTGACCTCGATCCTCCTCCAGATCCAGGCGTGGCGCGCTGCCAATCCGACGCCGGGCGCGCTCGATGCAGCGGGCATCATCGCGCGCAACCTTGTCGATGCGACCATCGAGCAGCTCCGCGTCGAGGCGACTGCGCATCAGGTGTTCTGGAACGCCGGCCCGCCCATGCCACCCGGCATGGTGCGCGAGTACAGCGTTCCCGACGTCCTCGGGCCGGGAGGCATGACACCGTTCACCACCGATCACCCCGACTTCGGCGGCATGGGGACCGACAACTACGCGTCGATCATCGAGATCGTGACCAACCCGTACCCACCTGAGACCGTCGCGGGACAGCAGGACATTCTGGCGGCGATGAACGCGGCGGTCGCGTTCGCAGGCGCGCTAGAGGTCGCGGCCGGCGCCGACCTGGCCGCGCGCGCGCCGCTGAACGGAGTGGGCGGCGCAGTGATCGCTGATCCCACCATCCACTTCGGCAACGCCCTGCAACCGGCCCAGACCACCGCCGGCTCGTTCCAGACCACGGGCGCGATCGATCTCGCGCAGTTCCCGTCGTTCGTGCTGAGCATGACCGCGCCCATGCCGGTCGAGGCGGGGCCGGAGGATCACGACAACCCCAACAACGAGTACTTCGACCTCAAGCACCACTCCGACGACGACGATCACGTGGGCGATCGCGTGCGGCTCGAGCTGCCGCTTGCGGTCGCCAACGCCACTACCGCGGTAAATGCGATCAAGCTGCTCGGCCCCGGTGCGCCCGATATGAGCAACCTTCGCGGCCTGGTGGTGATGATCTGCCAGTACCTGCGAATGGGCCGCCATTTCTTCGGCCATGGCGCCATGCCGCTCGGCAAGAACGTCGTGCCGTTCCTGTCGCGTACTGACCTGTCCGCCGTCTACGAGCGCCTGGTGCCACGGACCGGCGTGGCCGCGACCGATGAGAAAGCCTGGCTTGAGGGGATTCCTCCACTGGGCGCGATGACTCGGCTGCAGACCCTGATGACCGCGATCCTGAACGCCACTGGCCGCGCGGGCGGGTCTGATCTCTTCAACGACGACGCGCAGAGCAACCCCGGGGGCGGCTGGGGCGGCTCATGCCAGAACCTCCTCAGCAACGTGTTCTACCAGCCCACGGACATCGTGACCAACCTGCTCGGCGTCCAGACCATGGACGCCGAGTCGGTCGATCCCGGCGCCGCGCGCAACGGGGACTCGCGCTACGGCGGCGGCCCCGGCGGCGCGGCGGCTCCCCAGCGAGAGGGCATCGTTTTCGAGATGCGCAACATGGCCAAGCGGCAGTACGGCCACGACCGCTTCCCGCGCGGCGAATGGCTCAAGCTGGCCGAGCAGGAGATTGCGGTCGCACGCACGCTGAACGCGCGCGCCGAGGCTAGCGCCAACCACGATCAGCGCGTGCGCCTGTCGGGCTACGGGCCAACGGGTGGCCCGAACCGCACGCGCGGGGCGGCGGTCGACGAGCCCAACTGGTGACTCACTAGGCTGTCCGTCTCTGCCTGACCCAAGGGATGCAGCGGTTCGACGCCCCCGTGCTGGCCTATTGCCTAATGGGCAACCATTACCACTTCGGCAGGCTACCCTCTCGCTGTTGATGCGGCATCTGAACGGCCTCACAGACAGGTCTTCAACTGCCGGCATGGCAAGGTGGGGCATCTATTCCACGACCGCTTCACCGCTGTAGCAGCCTGACGGGGGCTGTCTCCCAAACGTGGCGGCTCAATGACCGCTGCCGCCGATACCGGTCGCGGCCAGTTTTCGGGCTGAGTGGCTGGTGCACATCCGAGAACTGACCTTCAGAGAAATCGTGCCTGATGTGTGCAACGTTGACGCAACGCCGCACGCCGGCGTGCAGCAGCGTTCACGTGCTTCAAAATTGCCGCTGTCGACCCATGGTCACGGTCGAACGGCGGCGCAGCGCACCGCATTGCGCCCGGCGTGTTTGGCGGCATAGCAGGCCTTGTCCGCCGCTTCCAGCACTTCGGCCAGTGACTGCGGGCGCGTGTCGATCTCGACAACCCCGATGCTCGCCGTCACGCCCGGCGCGGTATCGCCATCACTGACGCCCTCGCTGGCGATGCCGGAGCGCATCTGCTCGGCGATCAACAGGCCTCGGTCGAGGTTGCAGGCGGGCAGCAGCACCGCGAACTCGTCGCCGCCCAGCCTGCAGACCGTGTCGCCCGAGCGCACGCAGGTGCGCAGCACCTGGGCCATCTTCTTGAGGATGTCATCGCCCGCAGCATGGCCCTTGAGGTCGTTGACCTGTTTGAAATGATCCAGATCGATGAAGAGGGCGCAGGCCGCCTCATGGCGCCGGCGGTCGGCCACCAGTTGGCCCAGCCTCCGTTCGAACTCGCGTCGGTTGACGAGCTCGGTGAGTGGATCGTGCGAAGCGGTCCACTGCAGATCCTCTCGCTGGCGCCGAACCTCGGTTGCATCTGTGGCGATCCAGATCCTGCGACCCCGGGTGCCCTGGACCGCGGCGCCGTACAGCCGTGCCCAAAGCGTCGAGCCGTCGCGGCGCCGCAAGGGCAACTCCGTCTCGAAGTTCTGTCCGGACTCGTAGGCCGACGTGGTCGCCGCGCGCAGCGCTTCGCTCGAGACCTCTGGCGCCACCAGCGCCTCCCAATGGCAGATCAGCTCTCCGGGCTCATAGCCCAGCATGCTCTCGAGGTGGTTGCTGGCTAGCTCGATACGGCCCTCATTGATGAAGGCGATGCCCACCGGCGCGTGAGCCATCACAGCCTGCATGCGCTGAAGAGACTGCTCGATATCAGCGTGGCTGGCCGCCAATTGCTCGCTGACATGCTTGAGCACGCTGGCGAGTTCGCCGACCTCGCCGCCTGCATCGGGCCAGCCCTTCTCAGGTGCTTGGGCCGGGTCCAGGGCCAGCAACGCCCGCTGGCGCAGCGCCCCCAGTGGGCGCAGCAGCCAGGCCGTGAATCCGAAGATGGCCAGTGCCCCCACCAGGCCGACGACGACGCCGAGAGCGATGGTCCGCGTGATTGAACGGCTGGCCACGCCAAACAGGGCCTCGGCTTTGCTGAGTCGGAACAGCATCCAGTCGGTGCCTGGCACGGCGGCCATGGCGATGAACTGCTCGCCATAGCGACCGGTCCACGGCGTCGCCTCCAGCGGGCTGCCCTGCTGGCGCCAACGCGTCACCGCCGGGCTGAGGTCGGCATCGTCGTCGACCTGGGTCATCAGCCGTCCGTCGTCGGCATGCGCGAGCACACGGCCTTGCTGGTCGGCAACGATGGTGCGGATGCGCAGGTCGTCCAGTTGAGCCACCTGGGCGATGCTGGTCAGGAAGTTGGGCGCACCGAGCTGCAGCACACCAGCAAGCAAAGACGTCTTGCCATCGGCGGCTGGCAGCGGACGGGACAGCAGGATGTGCGGCAGGTCAGGCGCGCCCGCGGCCGCGGCGGTCTGCACCAGGTGGGGCTGGCCATAGCGGTCAACCGGCAGACTGTCGGCGGGCGCAATGATCACGTGGTTGAACAGCGTGCGCAGCACCGTCTGCTGGGCCAGGAAGTCGCGCACGCGAGCCGGGTCCGCCGCCTGGCCCTTGGGCCAAGACTGAGCTGCGGCGACCAGAGCGCGCTGGTGCTCGATGACGTTGGCCGACAGCGTCGCCGCGAGCTGGGCCACACCGAGGTTGGAGGCGAGGATGGTGTCCTCGGTGCGCTGCTGCACTTCGCGCACCGAGAGAATCACCGTGATGGCCACGCTCAGTGCGATCAGCAGGGCGCTAGCCAGTGCCAGCCTCAGTTTCAGTGAGCCCATGTTCATGACATGCGAGCCTCGACGCGCACCGCTGCGCGAGTGACCCGATTGTCGCGCTCGGATCAGGCGCTGGCGACCTTGCGAGCGCTGGCGACCACCGGACTCGGGTCTTGTTCGTAGTGAGTCAGCAACTCGCTGAGTCGATCCGGATCGGCAGCCGTCGACCCGTGCGCCTGCGCGGCCGCCAAGACAAGCAACTCATGGAAGACGGCACCATGGCAGCGTGCCATCTGCCTGGCGCGCTGCCAGGTGGCAGTTGCGGCTGCACTATCGCCACCCGTCATCTCAATCTCCCCTTGCAGGCCAAGCAGCAGGGCCGACACAGTTCGCTCGCCGCTCTCATCAGCCAGGGACAGACCGGCGGCAACCGAGGCTCGGGCCTCTTCATGCCGACCGGCAAGCCGGCAGGCCAATGCATAGTGATAGTGAAAGCCGCACAGACCGGTGCGCATGCCGATCTGGCGCGCGTCCTGTGCTGCGGTACGCATCTCGTCGAGGCCTTCGTCGGCACAGCCCAGGGCCGCGACGGCCTGGCCATGCAGCCAGGCGAAACCGCTGCGCTTCTCCGGCAGCGACTGCTCGCGGATGAGGGCGTAAATGCGCTCCGTCAACGCATGGGCGGCTTCGAACTCGCCGGCCAGGCAATGCAGGATGGAGGCGGCGTACAGGGCCATGGCTTCGCTGAGCGGATGCCGGCTGGCTACGGCACGCGAGACGGCGCTCTCGGCCAGCTCGCGCGCGCGCTTGGGTTGGCCGGTAATCCAGTAGACCAGCACCAGCGCGAACACCGCCTCGACGCCGGGGTCCTGCACGAAGCTGGTCGCGGCCAGGGGCGCGGGCAGGTCGGCATGCAGGTCCATCGCGCTCTCCAGTTGCGTACGTGCATCGCGGAATTCGCCTATCGACATCTGAACGAGACCGAGGGCGTTCAGGCCGGCCAGGCGCAGCGCCAGATCACCTTGCTGCTCGGCCAGGGCCAGCATCTCGGTCGCCAGCGCGCTGGCTTGCGCAAACTCGGCGCGCGCGAAATGGACCCACCAGCAACCCTGCAAGCTGCGCTGCCAGCCAGGGCCGTCGGTGGGGCCGAGGGCGCGGGCGCGCGCGAAGGCCGCGGCAACCTCGGGGTCCGTGATGACCAGCAGGCGTGTGAGCGCCACAGCTTCGAGAGAACGCAGGTCCTGCTCCAGAACCGCCGTCATGCGGCCAGCCGCGAGTCGCAAGCCATGGCGCGCCGCCTGCAAGGCCTCCTGCGGGGCACCCAGTCCCATCGCACGCGCCGCAACGAGGGCGTACTGCGCGGCCGCTTCCACCGGCGCCTCGCCGCGCTCGAAATGCAAGGCCAGCTCGGCTGCCAACTCGACACTGGAATCAGCATGGGCCGCCGCCAAGGCCGCGGCCCATTGGCGGTGCCATTGCATGCGCTGCAGCGCCGGCAGTCGCTCGTAGAGCACCTGCCGGTACAGCGCATGCGCAAAGGTATAGCGCGCGGCGATGCGGCCATCGGCCAGGGCGCTGGCGCCACCGCTGCCCAGCCATGGCAGGCGGGCAGAGGCATCCTCCAGCAGGGTCTGCAATTGCTCCGCCGGGATCTGGGCCACCTCGGCCAGCGGCAGGTGCAGGAAGTCCACCCCGCAGACACTGGCTGCGCCGAGGGCGCGCTGCTGGTCGGGCGACAGGCGGCTGATCTGCCCCTCGATGACGCCGGCGATGCCGCGCGGCACGGTCAGCGTGTGCGGGTCGGGATAAGTCCAACCCGCCTCGGTCGGCAGCAGCTTGCCGCTGGCGCACAGCTCCTCCACTACGGCCTGCACGAACAGCGGCAGGCCCAGGGTGCTTGCGTGCAGCACACGGACGAAGTCCTCCGGTGCCGCCTGGCCCAGCCGCGTCGCCAGGAAGTCGCCGAGCTCGGCCTCGGACAGGTATTCGAGGTCGATCTCGCGGCACAGCCGCCGCAGGCGCAGCTCCTGCCTCAGGCCGGTCAGCGGATGATCCTGGACGATGAGCTCGGTGGGCCTGAAGCTGGCCAGCAGCATCAGCGCGGCACCCCCGCGGCGCCGCGCCAGATAGCCCAGCAGCTGGACGGTTGCATGGTCGCTCCAGTGCAGGTCCTCCAGCACCATCAGCAGCGGCTGCTCGGCCGCGAGGCGGTCGGTGAACTCGCCGAACTCGCGCAGCATGCGGTCCTGGGTGACGCCCGCGGCCTCGCGCTGCAGCTCGCGCCGGTCCTCGTCCTCAACGAACCACGGCAGCTGCAAGAGCCATGTCGGCGCCACCCGCCGCAGCAGGCCAACCACCGCGTCGCCGCCCGCTGAGCGGCAGAGGCCATTGAGCGCCTCCAGGACGGGGAGATAGGGCTCGGCAGCGCCATAGTGCTCGGCACATTGGCCAAACGCCAGTCGGACGTCCGCGCTGGCCGTGAAGCGCTCGACCACGCTGCTCTTGCCGATGCCGGCCTCGCCGACCAGGAACACAAGCTGGCGCTGGCCCACTCGCGCAGCCGCCAGGGCCTCGTGCAACTGCGCCAGCACCGTGGCGCGACCGACCAGGCCGTCATCTGAGCCGGCCTGCACAGGCCGCACAAGCCCCGCTGGCGCAGCGGCACCCTCGCCCAGTGGTGCGATGAAGCGGTAGCCGCGACGCGGCACGGTCTCGATATAGACCGACTCACGGGCGTCGTCGCCCAGGGCCTGGCGCACCTGGCTGACGACATTCTTCAGCGCCGCCTCGTTGATATGGCGGTGGCCCCAGACGGCATCCAGCAGCGCGTCCTTGGCCACCAGCTGGCCGGCCCGGCGCACCAGTTCGCACAGCACCTGGAAGGCCCGCGGCGCCAGCTCGATCGCCGTGCCGTCCTGCTCCAGGCGGGCCTCGGCTTCGTCCAGCCGGAAGCGCCCAAAGCGGGCTTGCACGAGGGTTGTTTCGTTCATTCGAGCCCTGGGGCCATGTGATCAGTACCGAATCGAGACCGTCTCAAGACGACTTGTGAGCGGCGGATCTCCAGACTGCCGGACATGACATTGAACCCACATCCGATCCATCCCGCCGCCGGTGCCTATGTGCTGCGGCTGCACCGGGATGCACGCCCCGCGGAGGGCTTGCTGATGGGCCGCATCCAGCATGTCGCGAGCGGCGACTGGGCGGATTTTGCCAGCAGCCCGGCCCTGCTTGACTGGCTTGCCTGCCATGCGGCTCAGCTTCAGGCCGAGCCGGCCCCACCCGAGGACCCCGCCCCATGAGCACGCGCCTGACCCTGCTGATCGCGCTGACCGGGGCCAGCGCCCTCGTCGCGGCCGCCGTGCTGGACGTGCCGCCCGAGTTCGTCGCCTATCCGTCGCTGGCGCAGCGCTCAGCGCCACAGCACCAAGACCCACGCGACTGCGACGAATGGGCCGCAGAGATAGCCGCACCGGCGCCGCCGGGCGATCCACAAGTTCATGCGCGAGCGCTCGGGGCCTGCCTGGCCGGCCCGGGCTACTCGGTCAAGTAGTCATGCAAAACCGGAGAACAGCAATGCAGATCAAACGGGCCGTCACGCCCCTGGCCATGGCCATCCTTCTGGCGGGTTGCCAGCACAAAGAGCCCGAGGCGCACGAGGAAGTCCGCCCCGTGCAGAGCATCGTCGCGGGCCGCAGTGCCGGCACGGTCAGCGCCAGGTACTCCGGCGAGGTCGTTGCACGCTACGAGAGCCGCCTGGGGTTTCGCACGTCCGGCAAGATCGCCGCTCGCCTCGTCGAGGTCGGCAGCACGGTCAAGCGCGGCCAGCCGCTGATGCGCCTGAGCCCCGAGCAGGAGGTCCTGCATGTGGTGGCCGCCAGCGCCGATGTTGACGCCGCCAAGAGCCGCGTCGCCCAGGCCCGCATCGATCTGCAGCGCACTGAAGCGCTGCTGGCGCGCAAGTTCGCGTCGCCTGCCGAACTGGACCAGCAGAAGCTCGCCCTCGACCAGGCCGAAGCCCAGCTGCGTGCCGTGAAGGCGCAGCGCGAGGCCGTCGAGAACGAGCGTGGCTATACCGTGCTGACGGCCGACCGCGACGGCGTGGTGACGGCCATCACGGCCGAGGCCGGCCATGTGGTCGCCGCCGGTCAACCGGTCGTCACCATCGCAGCCGACGGTGAGCGCGAGGTGGCCATCAGCATCCCCGAGTCGCGCATCGACGAGCTGCGCCGCGCCACGACGCTGCAGGTGGCCGTCTGGGCCCACCCCGGGCAGAGCTGGACCGGCGTGCTGCGCGAGCTGGCGCCGGGCACGGACAGCGTCACGCGCACCTACTCGGCGCGCATCTCCATCCGCCAGCCCGACCCGCAACTGCTGCGCCTGGGCATGACGGCTTCTGTGCAGGTCGACAACATCGAGGGCGCCAGCGCCATCCGCCTGCCGCTGACGGCCATCGTCGACAAGGACGGGCGGCGCCAGGTCTGGATCGTCGATCCCAAGACCTCGCGGGTCGGCCTGCGTCAGGTGACGCTGGGCAGCGCCCAGGACGAGGCCGTGCTGGTGACTTCCGGGCTGAATGGCGGCGAGACCGTCGTCACGGCCGGCGTGCACATGCTGCAGCCCGGTCAGCTCGTCAAGCTGCCGACCGCCTCGGCCGCAGCGTCGGGAGCAGCGAAATGAAGGGCATCAACCTGTCCGAGTGGGCGCTCAAGCACCCGCAGATGATCGCCTTCCTGCTGATGCTGCTGACGGTGGCCGGCGTGCTGGCCTATGGCAGCCTGGGTCAGAAGGAGGACCCGGAGTTCACGATCAAGACCATGGTCGTACAGACCTACTGGCCGGGTGCCTCTTCCCAGCAGATGGCCGACCAGGTGGCCGACAAGATCGAGAAGAAGCTGCAGGAGATCGCCGAGATCGACTACACGTCGACCTATGTGCGCCCCGGTGAGACACAGATCAAGGTCAACCTGCGCGACTCGACGTCCGGCGCTGCCGTGCCCGACGTCTGGTACCAGGTGCGCAAGAAGATCGGCGACATGCGCCACACCTTGCCTCGCGAGGTGCAGGGCCCCTTCTTCAACGACGAGTTCGGCGATACCTTCGGCAATGTCTACGCCCTCACGGGCCAGGGTTTCAGCAACGCCCAGCTGCGCCAGTTCGCCGATGCGGCGCGCAATGAATTCCTGCGCGTGGCGGACGTCAACAAGGTTGACCTGATCGGCAAGCAGGACGAGAAGATCTATGTCGAGGTCTCCAATGCCAAGCTGGCGTCGCTGGGCATCGACCCGGCGCTGATCGCCGCGACGCTGGCCCAGACCAATGCCGTCGCCGCGGCCGGCACGGTGCAGACTACCGGCGAGCAGGTGCGCCTGACCGTCAGCGGCGAGTTCGACTCGGTCGATGGCATCCGCGAACTCGGCATCCATGCCGGCGACCGTACCTTCAGGCTCGGCGACATCGCCACCGTCAAGCGCGGCTTCGTCGACCCCGCCGTGGTCAAGATGCGCTTCAACGGCACCGAGGCCATTGGCCTGGCCGTGAGCATGCGCAAGGGCGGCGACGTCATTCATCTCGGCGAGCAGCTCAACGAGACCGTCAAGCGGGTGCAGGCCAGCCTGCCGGTCGGCGTGCAGATCCATGCCGTCAGCGACCAGCCCCGCGTCGTCGAGGAGTCGGTGCACGAGTTCAAGAAGAGCCTGGCCGAGGCCGTCATCATCGTGCTGGTGGTCAGCTTCCTGTCGCTGGGCGTGCGCAGCGGCCTGGTGGTGGCCCTGTCCATCCCGCTGGTGCTGGCGCTGACCTTCCTGGCGATGTATCTGATGGGCATCGAGCTGCAGCGCATCTCGCTGGGCGCGCTCATCATTGCGCTGGGCCTGCTGGTGGACGACGCCATCATTGCCGTCGAGATGATGGAACTCAAGCTCGAACAGGGCTGGGACAAGTTCCGCGCGGCAACCTACGCCTACACGGCAACGGCCTTCCCGATGCTGACGGGCACGCTGATCACGGCGGCGGGTTTCCTGCCGGTGGGCTTTGCGAAGTCGGGCACGGGCGAGTACGTCTACTCGCTGTTCCAGGTCGTCGGCATCTCGCTGGTGCTGTCGTGGATCGTCGCCGTGCTGTTCACGCCCTATATCGGTGTGAAGCTCCTCAAGGAGCACGCCAACGCCCACCATGACGAGGACGCGGTCTACCAGAAGGGCTTCTATGTGCGCTTCCGCCGCTTCGTCGACTTCTGCCTGCGGCGCCGCGGCTGGGTGATCGGCATCACGGTGGCCGCCTTCGTCGGCTCCATCGCGCTGTTCAAGTTCGTGCCGCAGCAGTTCTTCCCGGCCTCGGACCGGCCTGAGTTGATGGTCAACCTGTGGATGCCGCAGGCCTCCACCTTCGAAGCCAGCGAGCGCGAGGTCAAGCGCCTGGAGGCCGCGCTGAAGGATGACAAGGACGTCGTCGCCGTCACCAGCTACGTCGGCAACGGCAGCCCCCGCTTCTACCTGCCGCTGGACGCGCAGACGCCCAACCTCAACCTGGGCGAGATCATGATCATGACCCAGGGCGGCGAGGCGCGCGAACGCGTGCTGGCCAAGATCCAGGGCCTGTTCGCCAACGACCTGCCGAACGTGCGCGGCCGCGTCAACCGGCTGGAGAACGGCCCGCCGGTCGGCTATCCGGTGCAGTTCCGCGTCTATGGCCAGGACCTCGACCGCGTCGCCGAGATCGGCGCCCGCGTCGCCGCCGTGGTGCGTGGCAACCCGCATGTGCGCCAGGTCAACCAGGACTGGGGCGAGCGGACCAAGCGCGTGCGCGTGGACGTCGACCAGGACAAGGCCCGCGCGCTGGGCATCACCTCGCGCCAGATCAAGCAGGCACTGGAAGGCTCCATCTCGGGCACGCCCATCACCCAGTACCGCGAGGCTGACCAGGACATCGACGTCGTCGCCCGCCTGGTACAGCCCGAGCGCACCGATCTCAACAACCTCAAGGACGCCAAGATCTATCTGCGCGACGGCAAGTTCGTGCCGGTCTCCCAGGTCGCCCGGGTGACGCTGGACAGTGAGGACAGCCAGCTGTGGCGTCGCAACCGCGTGCCCACGCTGACGGTGCGTGCCGACATCACCGGCGCCGAAGCGCCCGACGTGACGCGTGCCCTGCTGCCCAAGATCGAGGCCCTGGCCAAGGAACTGCCGCTGGGTTATGGCGTCGATGTGGGCGGTGCCCAGGAATCGAGCGAGAAGGCGCAGAAGTCCATCAATGCGGTGATGCCGGCGACCCTCATCGCGGTGCTCGTGCTGCTGATGATCCAGCTGCAGGACATGAAGAAGATGCTGCTGGTGCTGCTGACGGCGCCGCTGGGCCTGATCGGTGTCAGCACCATCCTGGCAGCCTTCCAGATCCCCTTCGGCTTCGTCGCCATGTTGGGCGTCATCGCGCTGGCCGGGATGATCATCCGCAACTCGGTCATCCTCGTTGTGCAGATCGATCAGGACCTGCAAGCCGGTGCGCCGCTGTGGACCGCCATCGTCGAGTCCGCCGTGCGCCGCCTGCGGCCCATCGTGCTGACCGCCCTGGCCGCCATCCTCGCCATGGTGCCGCTGACCCGCTCGGTCTTCTGGGGGCCGATGGCCTGGGCCATCATGGGCGGCCTGGCCGTCGCCACGGTGCTGACCCTGGTCTTCCTGCCGGCCCTCTACGCCAGCTTCTACCGGGCCAAGCGCCCCCTTCCCGTCTCACCCTCAACGCCGCTTGAGGCGTGAAAGCACAGGCCATGAACAGGACCTTCAAAACCGCCCGCTTGGCGGTACTCATCGCCCTGGCGCTGCACACCTTCGCAGCCCAGGCCCTCGACCTCGTCGGCGCCTATGAGCAGGCGCTGCAGCACGACCCCGCCAAGCTGGCCGCCGACGAGGCGCTGGCGGCCGGCCGCGAAAAGGCCATACAGGGCGACGCCCTGCTGAAGCCCCGCGTGGGCCTGCAGGCCAACCTTGGCCGCCTCGACGACCGCAATGCCGCCAATGCCGCAGCCGGCGCGGCCGAGCATGGCTCGGGCACGGTCAGGCAGGTGGCGGTGCAGCTGACCCAGCCCCTGTACGACATGACGGCCCGCGCCGAGAAGCAGCAGCTGCACCAACAGGCCGTGCTGGCCGAGACGCAGTTCAGCCATGCCCGGCAGGCCATCGCGCAGCGCGTCGCCGAGACCTACTTCGGCGTGCTGCATGCCGAGGAGGCGCTGCGCGTGACGTTGGCCGAGAAGGCGGCCATCGCGATGCAGCGCGACCGGGCTCAGGCGCGCTTCGACGTCGGCCGCGGCAAGGCCACGGACCTGCAGGAAGCCAAGGCCCGCCACGACCAGATCCTGAGCAAGGAGATCAGCGCCCGCAGCACGCTGGAACTGCGCCGCGCGCAGTTCGAGGAAACGACTGGCGCCCAGGCGCTGGACCTTGCCGCGCTCGCCGCGGCCCAGCCCGCCACGCCGCCCGAGCCCGACAGCCTGGCGGCCTGGCAGGTCAAGGGCGAGGACCAGAGCCCCATGGTGAGGGCCAAGCGCTCGCAGCTGGAGATCGCTGGCGTCGAAATCGACAAATACCGCGCCTCCGGCCGACCGACGCTGAGCCTGGTCGCCAGCTACACCCATCGTGGCCAGAGCGGCGACCTGTCGCCCGCTGTTGCCCCGAACAATGACCGCAGCGGCTATGTCGGCCTGCAGTTCAGCGTGCCGCTCTACTCGGGCGGCGGGCTGGACTCCAAAGAGCGCGAGTCCGTCTCACGCAAGCGCGAAGCCGAGCACGACTTGGCCGCCGCCAAGCGCGACGTGCGCCTGCAGGTGCAGGACGCCTATCTCTCCGTCCGCACCGGGGTGTCGCGCATCAGTGCGGCCGAGCAGTCACTGACCTCGGCGCGCACGGCGCTGGAAGCCACTTCTCTGGGCCGCGATGTCGGCACGCGCACCGAACTCGATGTGCTGGACGCCCAGCAGCGCGCCTTCACCGCCGAGTTCGATCTCGTGCAGGCGCGGCTGGACTATCTGCTCGGCCGTGTGCGCCTGTCTGCCGCGGCCGGCGAACTCGGCGAAGCCGAGCTGCGCGCCGTCAATGGCTGGCTGACCGCCCGCTGAGACTCATGAGACGCCATCCCCTGCTCAGGCTGCTGCCGCTGTTGACGGCCGCCTGCCTGGCGGCCTGCTCGACCGCGCGGCCCTGGATCAACCAGCCGATCAATGCTGAATCGGCTGCACCGCCGATCACGCCAGCCGCGACGACTGCTTCGTCTTCCATCATCGCCGCCGTGACCCTGTCCGGCGGTGGCGCGCGCGCCGCGGCTTTCGGCCTGGGCGTGCTGCAGGAGTTGAAGGCGACGCGCTTCGAATGGGAGGGTCGCTCGACCAGCCTGCTCGACGAGGTCGGGCTGRTCAGCGGCGTCTCCGGCGGCAGCGTGCTGGCRRGCTACTACGCGGCMTTYGGCGACGAGGTGTTCACGCGTTTCGAGCCCGACTTCCTGCTGACCGACTTCCAGGGCAGCATGATCCGCAACGCGCTGTCGCCGTCGACCTTGTACAAGCTCACCTCGCCGAGGTGGGGGCGTGGCAACGCTTTGGCCCAGCGGCTCGACGGCGTCTTTCGCGGCGCCACCTTCGCCGACCTGCAGCAGCGCCGGCCACAGCTGCTGGTGACTGCCACAGACCTGACATCGGGCGCCCCCTTCGAGTTCACGCCCGAGCAATTTGCTCTGATCTGCTCCGACCTCGGCAGCGTGCCGCTGTCCTTCGCGGTGGCGGCCTCTTCTTCGGTGCCGCTGCTGCTCAGCCCGCTGACGCTGCGCAACTACGCGGGTGAATGTCCGGAGCCGGCCCGCGCCTCCGATGCGACTCCCGCGGGCGCCAATCTGTCGGCCCGCCTGCTCGACCTCATCGCCGACAGCTATCGCGACTCCAAGGAGAGGCCCTACATCCATCTCGTCGATGGCGGCGTCGTCGACAACCTCGGCGTGCGCGGCCTGTTGGAGCGCACCCTCGCCGGCGGCAGCTTCGAGGCCAGCTTCAAGGGCCACCAGCCAGGCTCGGTGCGCCATATCGTGCTGATCAGCGTCAACTCGGAACGCGACACCGCCGAGCGCATCGACGGCAGCGACCAGGTGCCGGGCACCCTGCAAGTGCTGGACTCGCTGGTCTTCGGCGCCGGCTCGCGGCTGACCAAGGAGACCACCATGATGGTCGACGACGTGGCGCGCCGCATGAACGAAGCGCTGAAGACCGAACGCGGCCGACCGGGCAGCCCTTTCGCTGCCGATGCCGAGATCCATGTCATCAACATCGGCTTGCGCCAGTTGAAGGACCCTGAGCTGCGCCGCAGCTTGTTGCATGTGCCGACCGCGCTCACCATCCTGCCCATTCAGGTGCGGCAACTGCAGCGCGCCGGGCGTGAGGTGCTGCGCGAGTCGCCGGCCTTCCAGCGCCTGCGTGAGCACCTGAGTGCAGAGCCCGGCACCGATCACGCCGACGACTGATCCCATGCTTGGCGATCTGCAACATTACTGGAGCGGCAGCTTCCTGGCCGCCAACGCCTTCATCGGCCTGAACCTCGTCGGCGCGCTGCTGCTGGGCATGCTGGTGGGTTACGAGCGCTCCTTCAACGGCCGGGCCGCGGGCATGCGCACCTATGGCCTGGTCTGCATGGCTTCCACGGCGCTAACGGTCTTCGTCGGGCATGCGTCGCTCTGGTACGGCGGCACTGCGCCGCACCTGCTGGCTGACCCGACGCGGGTCGTGCAGGGCGTCGTCACCGGCATCGGCTTTCTGTGCGCCGGCGTCATCATGAAGGACGGCATGAGCATCAGCGGCCTGACCACGGCCGCGTCCATCTGGGCAGCCTCGGCCATCGGCGTGCTGCTGGGCGTGGGCTTCTATGGCGCCGCCTTGCTGCTGGCGCTGCTGTGCATGCTGTCGATGTCGCTGCTGCACCGCGTGGAGCTGATGCTGCCGGGACGGGCGACGCTGGAGGTCTCGCTGACCTTCAGGCCCTCCCATCCGCCGGCCTATGACATCGTCGCGGGCATCGCGGCCGCGCGTGGCTATCGGCTGCTGCGCGACAGCCTGTGCATCAGCTTTGCCGACGGTCGACCGGTGTGGCGCTTCAGCGTCGTCGCGTTGAGCCGGTCCAGCGCCCTGGCTCCAGCCCTGCTGGCCGACGAGATCGCTGCTTCTGAAGGCGTGGCCAGCTTCAGCATCGCGCCGGTGCGTCACTGAGCCAAGTCGTCGATGGCACGGACCAGAACAATCAGCAACGAGGACATCCTGCAGCGCGCGCGGCCGGTCTTCGTCGCGCGCGGCATCCACGCGAAGACGCGTGACGTTGCGGCCGCCGTCGGCCTGACCTGGGGCGCCCTGGCGCTCAGGTTCGGCAGCAAGCGCGCCCTGTTCGAGCTGGCGATGGCGCAACGCCCCGAGCCGGAATCGGACGCTGCGCACGATCTCGACAGCACGCTGCGCCGACTTAGGTCCGAGATCGCGCAGCGCTGGCCGATATCCATGCAACTGCGCCTGTCGTCGGCAGGCGGGGAGCCCGACATTCACGTCCCCTGGTTGCCGGCTGCCTTGCAAGCCCTGGTGGACCGCGGGCAGATCCGGGCCGGGCTGCCGATGCAAGGCCTCGCCGCGCTGCTGCTCGCGGCCTTCACCGGAGCTGCGGCGGAGCGCTTTCTGGCGCCAGCGCGCCATGAGCCGGGCGACGACGCGCTGATCGAAGCCCTCCTGCAACTGCTGAGCTGAGCAGGGCACGGTCGCCAAGCGAGACCGAGCCGAGACCGCAGCGAGACGACTTCCGCGCCCCGACTCAGCACACTGCCTGGGCACTTCCAAGAGAGAACCTCATGAACTTCATCCCCCACCGCCGTGCACTGCTGATGGGCCTGGCCGCCCTGGCCCTGGCTGGCTGCGCCGCCAGGCCCGACCTGTCGCGCATCCAGGACCCCGACGCCGACTTCCATGCCTATCGCACCTTCGCTTTCCTGCCGATGAGGTCCGACGGCAGCACCTCCCTGGTTGAACGGCGGCTGCTCTCGGCGACGCGCAAGCAGATGGAGGGCCGCGGCTATGTGTTTGACGAGCTGGCGCCCGATATGCTGGTCAATCTGGCCGCCGTCGTCGAAGAGCGGCAGGGCCTGCGCGCTGCACCCGGCGGCTTCCCTGGACGCGACGCCGTCGAGACCGAGGACTACCGCCTGGGCCGCCTGGCCATTGATGTCTACGACGCCCATCGCCAAGACGTGGTCTGGCATGGCACCGCCGAAGGCCGCGTGAATCCCGAGATGTTGCGCGACGTCGGCGCCGGCGCCGACAAGGCCGTCGCAGAGGTCTTCAAAGGCTTCCCGATCAAGCCGGGCAAGCACGCCACCGCGTCGACCGCATCAGCTTCCCGCTAAGTCGCCGAGACCAGGTCTCACTGGTCCGGCGGACCTGTAGAGGACGTGCAGCGCAGGGCCCACGAGCTGGGCAAAGCTGAATCGTTGTTCCCCGCTGTTCATGTGCAGCGAAATGCAAATCAGAGAGTTGAAGAAAGAATGACCCGTATCAAGAAGACTGCCGTGTTGTCTGTGCTGGCCGGCGTGTCCGCCCTCGCCAGCGCCCAAACCAATGTGACGCTGTTCGGCGTGCTCGACGTGGCCGCGCGCTACACCAAGAATGGCGACGAGAACCAGACCTCGTTGGTCTCCAGCGGCGCGCAGAAGAGCCGCCTGGGCGTGCGCGGCACCGAAGAGCTTGGCAACGGCCTGCGGGCCAGCTTCTGGCTGGAGTCGGGCCTGAACGTCGACACTGGCAGTGCCTCCGACAGCTCACGCTTCTGGAACCGCCGCGCCACCGTCAGCCTGCTCGGCAGCTTCGGTGAGGTCCGCCTGGGCCGCGACAACACGCCCACCTACAACGGCTATGCCAGCTATGACGTCTTCGGCGCCAGCGGCGTCGGCGATGCCAGCAAGTTCGTCGGCAAGCTGGGCACCAATGTCGACACGCTCGAATACGCCGACAACCAGGTCAGCTACTTCCTGCCCTCCAATCTTCACGGCGTCTACGGCCAGGTCTCGGCTGCAGCTGGCGAAGGCAGCGCGGGCAAGAAGTACTACGGCCTGCGCCTGGGCTACGCCGCGGGTCCGCTGGACGTGTCGGTCTCCTACGGCGAGACCACCGTGAGCCCGCTCGCGCGCACCGCCGAGGACAAGTACAAGCTCGGCAGCATCGCCGCCTCCTACGACCTGCGCGTGGTCAAACTGAGCGGCTATGTCAGCCAGGCCAAGTACGCCGACGAGAAGCTCACGATCGCCAACCTCGGTGCTGCGGTGCCGGTCGGGCCGGGTTATGCGCGTCTGTCCTATACCCACATTGACGCCTCGGGCAGCACGCCCGCTGGCATCAATGTGGACGGCAACGACGCATCCCAGGTGGCGGTGGGCTATGTCTATGACCTGTCCAAGCGCACCTCGCTCTACAGCACCGTGTCCTATATCAACAACAAGCAGGCCGCGCGCTTCGTCGTCGACAGCAGCCCGGCGATGGCGAACCCGAACAACGGCAAGAACTCGACCGGCTATGAAGTCGGCATCCGCCACAGCTTCTGATGACGGTCAAGCCGGCGCGTGACCTTCACGCGCCGGCTTCTCGGGCCCGCTCGGCATGCTCAATGAGATGGTCGAGAAAGGCCCGGGTTCGGATGGGCAGGTGACGGCGGCTGGCAAAGGCCGCTACCAGCGTGAAGCGCTCTGAGACCCAGGACGGCAGCACGCGCTGCAACTGTCCGCTGCGGAGCAGCGGTGCCGCGACCTGCAAGGCCTGGCTGCTGATGCCTGCACCGTCCAAGGTGCTGCGCAGCACGGCCTCGTGATCGTTGCAGGTCAGGAAGGGGCTGAGGCTGATGTGGGCCTCGCGGCTTGGGTCGGTCTCGTCGCTCAGGCGCAGCTCTTTGGCGGCACTATCGGACTGGCTCAGCCGCACCAAGGCGTGGCTTTGTAGGTCCTGCGGCAGCAGCGGCACGCCGTGGCGGCCGAGGTAGTCGGGCGAGGCGCAAAGGATGGACGTGCCATCGACGACGCGGCGCACGATGGTCTCGGACGGCACGGTGATGTGGTCGGTCAGCAGGGTGAGGTCGCTGGCCTCGATGCTGCGCGCGGCCAGCATGTCGGAGCACAAGTCGATGGTGACGTGGGGATGCTGGCGACGGAACTCGGCCACCGCCGGCGCGACCAGATGCGTGGCCATGCCGGGCAGTGAGGTCACGCGGATGCTGCCCGACATCTCGTGCGCATGGCTGCGCGCCACCTCCTCGGCCTCTTCCACCTTGATCAGGATGTCGCCCACGCGGCCCAGATAGGCCTCGCCGGCGGGTGTCAGGGCGAGGCGGCGCGCGGTGCGCTGCAGCAGCCGCACGCCCAGGTGGTTCTCCAGATCGCCGATCTGACGCGTGACCACCGAGGCCGAGACCCCGAGCTTGCGGGCGCAGGCGTTGAAGCCGTTCTCGGCCACCACCCGCTGCAGCATGGCCATGGATCTCAGCTTGTCCATGACAGTTCGAAGCGGAAGGGGAAGCGGCCCAGCACCTCGCGCGCGGCCGCGGTCGACGCCTCGGCCAGACGCACATCCAATTGCAGGCCGAGCCGCGCATCGTTGACGAGCTCGATATCGGCGGTGACGCCCGCTTCGGCCAGCGCGGACTGCAGCGCGTCGAGGATCTCGCCCTCCCTAAGCGCCGGCTTGAAGATCTTGCCAACGCTGGTCAACGGCATGGCCTCCACCAGCCGTATCGCCTTGGGAATGGCCGCACGCTCGCTGATCTGGGCCTTGGCGAAAGACATCAGCTCTTCCTCCGTCGCCACCGCGCCGGGCTTGAGCTGCACATAGGCCACGGGCAGCTCGCCCACATGCGGGTCGGGCCGGCCCACCGCCGCGGCCAGCTGCACGGCCGGATGCCGGTGCAGCGGTTCTTCGATGCTGGCGGGGTCGATGTTGTGGCCGCCGCGAATGATCAGTTCCTTCTTGCGACCCGTCAGGTAGAAGTAGCCATCGGCATCCTGGCGCCCAAGGTCGCCGGTGTTCAGCCAGTACCGGTCATCGGCGCAGTCCACCCAGAGGCCCCGGTTGTGTTCCGCGACTTTGTAGCCGCTGAAGACGTTGGGGCCACTGATGGCGAGGAGGCCGACCTCGTCGGGCTCGCAGTCACGCATATAGCGGCCCGCGTCGTCCAGCAACACCGCCTTCATGGCCTGCAGGGGCAGTCGCAGGCCGATGGAGCCGCTGCGCCGTTCGCCGCGCGGCGGGTTGCAGGTGCTGACGCAGGTGCCTTCAGTCAGGCCATAGCCCTCCAGGATCTTCAGCCCGGTGAGCCGCTGAAAGGAGCGCATCAGCTCCACCGGCATGGGCGCGGCGCCACAGAGGCCGTATTCGAGCGAGCTGAGGTCCCGCCCCTGGATGGGCTGCTGCATCAGCGCCGCATAGACCGTCGGCACACCGCTGAAGAAGTTGATGCGGTGCTGCTCGACGATCTCCCAGAAATGCTGGATGACGCCTTCGCCGCGATAGCCCGCAGGCGTGCCGAGGATGACATGGGCCCCGCGCGAAAAGGGAACCAGGCCGGTGACCAGGGCGCCATTGACATGGAAGAGCGGCAGGCCGCAGAACAGGGTCTTGCCGGCCGCGATGCCGCCACCCAGCCACTGCGCAACGCTCCAGGCGTTGGCCACCTCGTTGCCATGCGTGCGCATCGCGATCTTGGGCGCGCCGGTGGTGCCGCCGGTGCAGAAATAGGACGAATGGTCCTGCGGGTGGATGACGCGGCCACTGACCAGGCGGTCCACCGGCTGGCGCTGCAGGCCCTCGGCGAAGTCATGCAGGCGCAGCGCGCCTGAAGCCGCGGGCATCTCGGCGGCATCGATCAGCACGATGTCACCCAGGGTCGGCACCGCAGCCAGACTTGACTGCAGGCGTGCCCAGCTCGGCCCGGCCAGCGTGATCAGCACCTTGGCCTGGGCGGCGGCCAGCAGGTCTGCAATGGCGGCGGGCTCCAGCAGTGGGTTGATCGCAAAGGCGATGCCGGCCGCCTGGCCTCCCCAGATGGCCAGGTGCGTCTGCGGCAGATTGGGCAGCACAAAGGCGACGACGTCGCCGGCGCCTATGCCCAGCTCGTGCAGGAAGTTGGCGGTGGCCGTGATGCGGGCGAACAGCTCGGCATAGGTCCAGACCAGCGGATTCGCATGATCCTCGACGCGGGCGAAGAAGGACAGCGCCGGCGCGTTGGCATGGGTGCGTGCCGCCGCGGCGATCACGTCGTAGGTGCTGGCGGGCAGCGGGCCGTCGTGCGCGGCTTCGATGGCGAGCACGTCGGCAATGGTGGCAATTCCGTTCATGGGATCGTCCTTGTCGGGAGAGGCGTCAGGGCAGCAGCACGGCCCGGCCGGGCCGGCCTGCGGACACATGGGCGAAGGCCTGGCTGGCCTGGTCCAGTGGCACGGCCAAGCCGACGGGCAGCGCCAGCCGGCCGGCGCGAACACCTTCGTCGAGTGCCTCCAGGGCCTCGCGGTCAGGCTTGAAGACAGTCCATGCATAGCGAGCCTGCGGTGCGCGCGCACTGACGATGGCGCGCACGCGCTGCCGGTCGCCGCGCGTGGCCCAGGCGCCACCAAACCAGCCGAGGCGGTCGAAGTTGCCGAGCAGCGGGTGGACCGTGGTGGCCTGGCCCAGGGCCTGCGGGCCCAGGCGCGACGCCAGCAACGCATCGTCGTCCCAGTTCGCGAAGTTCAGCGCCACGTCGAAGTCGTCGGGCAGCGATTGAATGGCCAACGGGCCACGTTCCACGGCAACCCGTGCGCCGAGCCCCACCATCTGCCGCAGATCAGTCTTGTTGCAGATCGCGGTGACGTCGCAGCCCCAGCGCCCAAGCCACTGCAGGGCCAGCCGCCCCAGGCCGCCGCTGGCGCCATGGACGAGGACTCGGGCGCCGCGGGCGTTGGTGGCGCTCAGGCCGGTGGCCCGCAGCGCCAACCACAGCGTTGTGAATGAATAAGGCAGCACCGCCAGATCGGCCAACGCCATGCCCGCCGGCGCGGCCAGCAGGCCGTCCTGCGGCACGACGACATGCGTGGCGTGCGCACCGCCGCGACGGCCGGTACCGAGCAGGCCATAGACAGGTTGTCCGGGCGCGAAACGGTCGACACCGGGCCCAACCGCTTCGACATGGCCGGCCAGGTCGTTGCCCAGCACCAGCGGGAATCGTGCCGCGCCCTTGAGCGCGAGCAAACGGCGCCCGTAGCCGGCCGAGCGCCTCACATCGATGAGGTTGACCGCGCTGGCCTCCACCCGTACCAGCACTTCGCCAGCCCGTGGCCGCGGCAGGGCCGCGCCGCGTACCTCCAGGCGCGGTGGCGCGGCGGGCTCAAGGCAAACGAGTTCACGCCGCATGACGGACTCCTTCGCCCTGCATGGCTTGATG
Source organism: Roseateles sp. P5_D6 (assembly GCF_054049415.1). Classification (NCBI taxonomy): domain Bacteria; kingdom Pseudomonadati; phylum Pseudomonadota; class Betaproteobacteria; order Burkholderiales; family Sphaerotilaceae; genus Roseateles; species Roseateles sp. P5_D6. The sequence goes on from NZ_JBFUMK010000020.1 coordinate 57,607, forward strand.
CTGCGGTGCTAGAAGCACCAGCGCCTGCCGCAGCAGCCCTGCGGCCTCGGCGGCCGGCCCTTCGGCCAGCACGCAGCGGTCGGGCCTGACGATGGCCACCCAGCCGAGCGGGACGCGGCGTGGCAGCAGGCTCTCGTCCAGGGCCTCCAAGCGCTGGGCCGGCGCGGCAAGATGCTGAGCCTGGGAGCGCTGGCACCACTGCCAGACACGGCCACCCATGCCCTGCCAGCGCTGCAGCAGATCGGCCGGCATGCCGACCGACGGGTCGACGCCGAAGCCGATCAGGGCCCACTGGGGGCCGAGGGCGTCGTCACTGAGGACGGGCCGGCCATCGGTGGCCTGACGCACCCAACCCTGCGGCAGCATGGCGCCTGCGCGCAGCCACTCGCGGCCACGGGCGCGCCAGAACAGGCCGGCGTCGAAGGTGTTCTGCGGCTTGAGCTTGAGGTCCTCGAAGAGCGCCCGGCCGGCGGGCACCAGGCGCAGCAGGCTGACCAGCCCATGCACGGCGAACGCAGTGGCGCGGTTCTGCGGCATGACGAGGGCACCCAGCCGGCGCGCCAGTTGGATGATCTTGCGGGCATGCGGCCGGCGCTCGTTGTCATAGCTGTCCAGCACATGCTCACCGGCCCGGCCATGGATGACCGCGGCGAGCTTCCACGCGAGGTTGGAGGCATCGCGGAGCCCGGCCACGAGTCCCTGGCCAGCGAAGGGTGGCGTGACATGGGCGGCATCGCCGGCGAGGAAGCAGCGGCCCTTGGAAAAGCGCTTGGCCTCGCGTGCATGGAAGCGGTAGACGGCGGTGCGCTCGATGCGGATGCTGCCGCTGTCGCACCAGGGCGCAAGCAGGCGCCGCACCGACTCGGGCGTTTCCATCTCTTCGGGCTTCTCGCCGGGGCGCAGCATGAACTCCCAGCGCTGGCGGCCGCCGGGCGCCACCATGCGCGGCGACGGTCGGTGCGGGTCACAGCTGAATTCGACATGGTCGATGGGGGCCGGCACATCGAAGGCATCGACGATCAGCCAGTCCTGTTGGAAGCTGCGGCCTTCGAAGTCCAGGCCCAGCGTGCGCCTGACAAACGAGTTCGCGCCATCCACGCCGACCAGATAGCGAGCGCGCACCTGGCTCTCCCGGCCATCGGCATGCTTGAGGCTGGCCTGGACGCAGCGCCCATCGTCCTTGAAGCTCTGCAGGGCGACGCCCAGCCGAATCTCGACGCCCGGGTATTGCGCCAGCTTGGCGCGCAGCAGTCGTTCCAGCTCGGGTTGGTAGAAGGTGACGAGGACCGGGTGGCCGTCGACGATGCCGGCGGTGTTGATGCGGGCAAAGCGGCCAAACAGCGGCGAGTGGTACTGCACATGAGAGATGGCGACCGTCTCGAACTCGCCGTCGCGAACGCCGGCCGACTGCAGGATGCGCAGGGCCTCGTTGTCCAGCGCAATGGCACGCGGCTTCTCGAAGATGGCGCTGGCCTTGTCGATGGCCAGCACGCGCACGCCATGGCGGCCGAGCAGGTTGGCCAGGGCCGCGCCCACCGGGCCGAGGCCGACCAGCAGCACGTCGGTGTCGAACTCGGTGCTCATGGGGCAGTGATCCGGGTGGTCTGGCAGCCCAGGTCGATGCTGCCGTCGTCGGTGCGGATGGCGGCCTCGATCTGGTCGCCGGGGCGCAGATAGGCCGGGTTGCTGCGGCCCTTGCCGATGAAGAGCTTCCACTTGGTGGCGTCGCTGACCAGGTGCTTGAGTACGAACATCGCCAGCTTGCCCGGCGCGCGCGCGGCGCAGCCGGCCGGCGTGCCAGTGGCGATCAGGTCGCCAGCATGCAGGTCGTGCAGCGTCGCCAACTCGGTCAGCGTGGCCGCGGGCTGGTGGATCATGTCGGCGCAATAGGCGTCCTGGCGGCGCTGGCCGTTGACCGACAGCCGCATGTGCAGCTCGGGCCAGCGGGCCCATTCCTCAGCCGTCAACAGCACCAGGCCCGGGCCTACCGGGCCGAAGCCGCGGTAGCTCTTGCCCTTGTAGAACTGGCCTTGCGGAAGCTGTACGTCGCGGGCGGACAGGTCGTTGACGATGGTGACGCCGGCCAGCCACTGCGGCAGGTCCTCGGGCGCGACCTGCGTGCCGGCGGGCAAGGTGCGGCGCATCACCAAGCCGAGCTCAATCTCGTAGTCCAGCAGCTGGACGTGGGCGGGTCGCACTACCGGCGCGTCGGCCGCGGTGATGCACGACGGCGCCTTCGTGAACAAGGTGTTGAAGGGGAAGTTCTCGACGCGCAGGCCGGACTCGGCCAGGTGGCTGCGGTAGTTGACGCCCTGGCAGATGAACTGCTGGCGGTCGGTGACCGGCGCCAACAGCCGCACGTCGTCCAGGGACACGGTGGCCTGCTCGGGGCGCAGGGCCCAGATGGTGTTCCAGGCGTTCTCCAGCAGCTCGCCGGTGCTGGCGGCATCGAAGTTCAGCGGGGCGATGTGGCGGTCGAAAAGCACGCCCCAGCGGGGCACGACCGGCTGGGCATAGCGGACAAGGGTGATGGGCATGGAAGTGGTGGGTCAGAGCCAGGGGCGCGCCGGCGCATCCAGCGCGGCGCTCAGGAGCTTCAGTCGTTGCGGCGTGATGGCCTTGCGGCGGATCAGCCCCAGCAGGCGCAGCAAGGTGGGCAGGTTCTTCTGCGGCTTCATCGAGGCGGGCGCGTCGTCGCCCCAGGCCCAGATGCCGCCGAATTCGAGGGGCGAGTAGCAGGGCTCGACGTCGGCCGTGAACACGTCGCCGTCGGTGTAATGCTCGTACTCGAAGCCGTCGGGGTCGTACCAGTAGTCGAAGAGCTGGCTTCCCAGCAAGTGCCGGCCGATGCCCCACATGTGGCGATGGCCCTGGGCACGCAGCACCTGCTGGCCTTGGCCGAGGGCGTCGAGGTCCAGCACCTCGTAGGCGCTGTGCTCGTACTTCTCCTCAATGCCGCCGACGATGACCAGGCTGTGGTGGTCGGCTGCCTGAGCGCCGAGATCGAGGCGGCAGAAGGCCAGGCTGGGGCTGCCGTCGGGCAGGTATTGCACGTCGGTCGGGATCAGGCCCAGCACGCGCAGATACCACTGAGCCATGGCGTCGAAGTCCAGGGTCTGCAGCACCACATGGCCGAGCCGGGCAACGCGCGCTGCCTCGATGGGCGCGCGCACCGTGCGGTTGACCCGTGGTGTGCGGTCGGCGGTGTTCATTTCCGTCGGCAGCGATGGCCGCATCGGCAAGGCCTCGACACGCGGTTGATGCTGCAGCAGCCAGACACTGCGGCCGCTGGGGTCGAGCAGCTCGACGCCGGTGCCGCCGGCGGGCAGTTGCTGCGGCACCAGCCAGCGCGCGCCCAGCTCCTTCACGTAGCGGTGCAGGTCGGTGTCATCCGACATCAGAAAGGCGGGGCCGACAAAGCGGTCGCGCTCGCCGCGTTCGGCGATGGCGACGCAGGGCGCAGTGCCGGTGCCGCGGGCCAGCAGGCGCTGGGGCGTGGCGGACACGACGTGAAAGCCGAAGTCGCGCCAGAAGGTCTCGGTGGCGCCCAGGTCGCGCTTGTGCCAGCGCAGGAAGGCCAGCTCCATGGCTCGGCCCAGCACCGGTGGCCGCTTCAGCGGGCGGACACCCGGTGGCAGCCGGCTCTCAAGGTAGGAATCGGGCTGTCGCAGTACAGCGCGTTGACCAATCACGGGAAACTCTCTTCAGAACTTGTGTTGATAGCCAAGCAGGAGCATCTGCACCTTGCTTGTCAGGGAAGTACCGGCACTGGGGCCGGTGCCGGTCAAGGTGGTTTTCGGGTTCAGCTCGTAGCCCAGGCTGAGCTCGGCGCCTGGGTCGAACTGCCAGCTCGCACCGACGCTGAACGCGCGCCGGTTGACCGAGGGCACGAGCAGGTTCTGGACCGTTCGGGAGCTGGCGATCTGGCCGCCGTTGCGGCTCAGGCCCGCCCTCAGCGTCCAGCGCTCGTCGAACTGCCAAGACGCCCCCAGGCGCAGTACGGGCTGGTTGCGCCAGGCGAAGCCCTGCGGGTCCTGCATCGCCTTGATGTCACCCCAAAGGATGCGCAGCCAGTCGGCGGCCACGGTCAGGCGCTCGCTGGCCCGCCAGGCCAGCCCGACGCCGTATTGCGCCGGGATGTCCAGTCGCCCGTCGCTGTAGGCCAGCAGATCACGGTCATAACCCTCGAGCTTGCCCATGCGGCTGCGCGACTTCAGGCTCAGCCCAAGCGTCCAGTCCTCGGTCGGCCGCCACATCAGGCCGGCGCGCAGGCCCGCGCCTGTGGCTGATTGCATGCCATGGCCAGGCACCGGGGCCAGGCCACCGGGGACCGGCGCCGGGACGATCACGCCTTGGGCTTCGAACTGCTCGACCGCCAGGGTGACGCCGATGCCGAGCGAAAGCCCGGGGCTGGGCGTCCACGCGACTGCGGGGATCAGCTCCGCGACACGCAGCGTGGTCTTGGCCGCGTCGGCGCCGGGCACCGGCAGCGCGGTCTGGCCATAGCTTGATCCAGCCCCGCTGCCGGCGAGGCTCAGGCCGACCGACCAGGCGGAGTCCAGTCGCCAATTCACGCCGCCTTCGGGCGCCGGTTGGGTCTGCCGGTTGTTCAGCCGGTTGCCAGGCAAGACGTAGTCGGCCGAGGAGTGGCCGTTGAACACCTGCAGGCCGAGATTCCACGACGAAGGCAGGAAGCCCAGTCCGGCGACGTTGTTCGCCGCGGCGGTCGCATCCAGGGGTAGCGCGATGGATGCGCCGCCCATGGAGGCGTTCTTGATGCCGAAGCTGCCTGGCTGGGCACCGTTGACCGCCAGGGCGATGCCGGGACAGGTCAGAACCGCAACGGCTGCGGCGAGAGGGATGAGCTTGGTGGTGGTTTGCATGGTGTCTCCGGAGTGGCTTCTTTGAACCGTTCCAGCAATCATAATGACAATATCGTCATCTTGACAATACTGTCGTTATGAATCGAAGCCCACTGCCACAATCCAGCCATGTCTGAAGAGGATCACCGTCGACGCGTCGCGGCCGGACGCCGTGAGCGCATGCGCGCCAGGCTGCTGGCCACTGCCTTGAAGCTGGTGGCCATCCATGGGCCGGCGGCCCTGTCCATCGACGACGTGATCTCGGCCGCCGAGGTGTCGCGCGGCACTTTCTACAAATACTTCGCCTCGCCCGACGCCTTGGTGCGCGAGGTGGCCGTCGATGTCGCCAATGAGCTGATCAAGATGGCGGAGAAGGCCGTGCAGCGTCACGAGGACCCGGCGGAGCGGGTCTCATGCGGCATGCGGCTCGTGGCCAGGCTGGCCTTGGCCCACCCAGTCGCGGCTAGCTTCCTGGTTCGGTTGGGCTGGCCAGACGTCGGTGGCGCACACATCCTGGTCGAGTTCGTCGAGCGAGACCTTCAGGAGGGCTTGCGACGCGGGCGTTTCACGCCAATGCCGATTGCTCTGGCGCTGAACATCGTCGCAGGCGTGGTCATAGGGGCGGTCGATGCCATGCTCAAGCCAGGCTGCGAGAGCGACTTCGCTGAGCAAAGCGCCGCCGCTGTGTTGCGCGCGCTGGGTGTCGCCGCAGGCGAAGCCGGACGCATTTCAAGGCTGGAGCTAGATGAAGTCGAGATTTCTGCCTCAGGCCTGCTTGCTGAGGTTCTTGCTAGCCATGCCTGAACAGAGTGCGCACGTCATCGGACTGCGACATGCGTAGACCGAGCCGGACCAATCGCTCAGATGCCGCCGGACCGACTGCTCAAGAACTAACGGACTGAACGCTCAGGTAGGGCTGGCGCCGTCGTGGCTGTTGATCAGGATGATCTCGTTGGCCTCCGACTTGGTCTGAACTTGGCCGGCATGGCGCATGCGGATCATGTGCTTCGTGAACTCCGCCTTGCCTTCAACGCGGCTGGCGCCCTGGGCGACCATGAACGGCTCATACCCTTCCTTGCGCAGGCCGTGCAGGACGTCGATGGTCGGAATGTAGGTGTAGCGCTCGGACCGGCTGGCATGCTTGCCCTCCGCGAAGATGGACGGCGCCGCGACGCGCATCCGTTCTTCGCTCAGGGGGTCGTCGCTGCGAACGACGCGAACTGTGCGGGTATCAAACCGGGAGGCCAGTGTGGTGTGTGTCGAGTACATGATGGATTCCTTCGATCATTGAGAGGCTCGAAGGCGGGCACGGATGAATTCGGCATGCCCGCCCGGATGGGTTCAGGCACCGGCACGGGCCGGCTGTCGCGACGGTTGGGGCGCCCCCGCGTCATGGCCACCGCTGCGACGCGCCTCGGCCTCGGCACGCGTGTCCAGGTAGTCGATCTCCTCGACCGTGAACTCCATGCCGTAGACGGTCTCGCCGTCCTTCTCGTAGTTGTTGTTGCGCAGGCGGCCGACGATGTTCACGTGCGAGCCTCGGCCCAGGTAGTCGGCGGCGTTCTCGGCCAGGCTGCCCCACAGCGTCCACTGGATCGCCGTGGCCTGCTGCTCGCGCGCTTCACCCGAACCGCGCACCGAGTTGCTGATCGCCGTCACCGTCGCCTTCGTGATGCGGCCGTCTGGGCGCTCCACGAACTGAACCAGCACCGGACCCGCCAGATGGGCATTGCGTTGAATGACTTGAACGTTGGCCATGACCAATCTCCTTCAAGAGCGACTGCCGGGCCCCGGACTGGATGCCCTGACTGCAGATCCTCTTGCTCGGACTCCTCGCTCCCGCCCACGGGCGGGCGGGGGTGGGCATGGCCCCTTCCCTCACGGGAAGGGGTTGGGGATGGGTAGGGTTGTCTTCAGCAGCAAAGCAATGAGCCGGTTTCCCGGCCCACCGCTAGAAGATCCCCCCACAAGTCCCCCTCGCCCCAGCATGGGGGCTTCGTGGGGGGTCGCGGTGGGACGACCGACGCGGGCGCTGCCCTCCCCTCGGACGACGCAGCGCCGCAGGCGATGTGACAGCTCGCCTGGCGCAGCGCTTGCAGCAAAGTCGACCTCAACGCCACCAGCGGCGGCGGCTCTGCGGCCGGCGTGACACCAAGCGCAGCGATTGGCGCGACGGTCGAGCCGCTGCGAGCACTTCAGAGCGGCCCGGCAACGGGCTTGGCGGGTGACCGGTGTGGCGATCTGACCGGCACGGCGCGCAGCGCAGTTAATCAAGACCGGCCAGTTCGCCAAGCGGCTCGTTCACGCGCAGCGTGAAGGAACAAGAGCCACGATCACCGGGCACGGGAAGGGCCGCGACAGGGTCCATCCGTCTCACTTTCCCGTCGAGCGTGTCCGCCCTCGACGCGGCCTTACCAACGCCACGCCGCGCTCACCGTCGCAACAGCCCGCCCCACGAATCTGCAGTTCGTCCGCCCTCTCGCGCGATCCATCGCCTCGCACTCGCTGCAGCGGCCCCGACTGCAGACACTGCAATCACTGACACAGCCAACCCACCGGAGCCCACCATGAACACCGCCGCCAAGACCCTTTTCATCGCCCTCGCCGCTGTTGCCGCTGCTGCCGCCACCGGCGTCGGCCTGGCTAACCGCGCTGCAGCGCCCGCGACTGAGGTCATAAAGCTGGAGCGCGTGGTCGTGATCGGCAAGCGCGCGGACGGGATGGTCGTCGCCCAGCTGCCGCGTGTCGTCATCGAAGGTCGCCGCGCAGTGGCGAACGAAGTGACGGTGGCCTCGGCCCAGACGGCCGTCCCGATCATCTGAGGTCTCGCTGCTGTCAGTCACCAACCCGCCGCTGGCGGGTTTTTCTTCGCCGCAAAGCGGCAGCGGCCCGGCAACGGGCATGGCGGGCGAACGGGGCGGCGATCTGGCCGGCCAAGCGCGAAGCGCCGTTCATCAAGGCCGGCCAGTTCGCCGAGCGGGTCTTTCATGCGCAGCGTGAAGGACACAGGCCGCGATCCCCGGTCGCGGGAGGGCCGCGCACAGGGAGGCTTGCCTCGGCGGCCCGGAGGGAATGTCTGGAAGAGCCGCCGCGCCTGGACGCCTCTACGGCGTCCAGGTGCGGCAGACGGCAAGCGGCCCGCGCGCCGACAGCGCGCAGGCTGCTTGTCGTCAAAGATCCAGTCGAGACGCCAGGCCGCGCAGCGGCCTGGCGTCATGTGACCCGGCCCCGGGCGTGGCGGGCGCCCGCAAAGCCGAACAGGCCTGCGGCCAGATCGGCAATGCCGGCGCGGGTACGGGCCGCGCGCCGCCCAGGCAACGCCTCGGCGGCGTCAACTCAAACCGGCAGAAGAACGGGCAAGGGGCAAGGCCCCCTGCCCTCAACCTCACCGCAGAGGAGGACCTTGTCTCAGGCCCGTCACACCATCGTCCAATGGCTGTAGCTCTTAATCGCCCCGGGGCGGACAACGGGTCGACTCTCAATTTGCGGTAGGCACGCGAACGCCGGCAATGGCGCGATCACACTGCGGACCCCGCGCCGTCGTTCAGGCGCTCACTGCTTGCCCTTGGTCGGCGACCACCCGTTGGGGCCAACGCCATGTCAAGGCCACGAACCACCCCGACCATCAACATTGATGACTCTTCCCTAGAGTGACGTTCAAGCGGGGTGGCGCGGTGATCGCGAACCGTGCAGCATGAGGCCGGCTTTGCCAATCAAGCAACCCACCGGAGACGTTCATGGGTGCCAGCAAGAATCAGCAGGACAAGACATCGAGTGCACAGGGCGCTTCTGAATCCGCAAGCCCTGTCAATGCCGTAGTCAGTGAAATCACCACGTTGCGCAACGACTGCCTGACGCAATTGAAGGCAATATCCGCACGCGTGCAGCAGCTGTCGATGCAGGCATCATCCGATTGGGTGCGCAGCGTCAACGACGCCCACCTCGGCATGCAGATGCGCCAGCAGTCGCTGTTCATGGACTACCTTGGCAAGGCGCAACAGGCGCCTCTGCGTGCCGAGGCAGCCAAGGAGCTGCATGAACTCTCAACGCGCTGCTCCAGCGACTTCGAGGTCTCGCGCAGCGACGCGCACAAAGCCGTCGAGTCCTCGCGCGACCAGTTGGAAGGCGCCATCGATGCCGGTATACGAGACGCGAACCGCGAATGGGATGCCACTTGCATCGGCTTCGTCAACGCGCTTCGCGAGCGCATCGCCGGCGTAGATCCGACCACCATGGAGCCGGCCTCGCTTGCAGCCGCGGGCCAGTCACTGGCCTGGATCGCCACGCTAATGCGCCCGGTTGCCAACCGCTGAATCAGCGCACGAGGCCGACCATGCTGGTGTTGGGCCTGTCCGGTGGGCTGGATCTCGCACACGAGCGGCGGGAGCACCTGTTCCCCCCCGGCATCTGCCACGATGCCGCGGCTGTGTTGGCCGAGGACGGGTGCGTCGTCGTCGCCATTGAGGAGGAGCGACTCAACCGCATCAAGCACTGCAGCAAAGGCCCTGTGGGCGCCATCGCGAGCTGCCTCAGCGCCCGTGGCGTACGGCTGCAGGACATCGACCAGGTGCGCTATTACGGCACCGAAGTGGGCTGCGAGACCTGGATGCGCAACCTCTTCTACGGCAGCAGCGAGGCCGAGCCGGTGACGACCTATAGGCAGCTGATCCATGAGATGTTCAGCCGCGGCCTCGGTGAGACTCTTGACGACAACAAGCTCCGCTTCGTTCACCACCACCTTGCGCACGCGACCAGCGCGCATGCGCAAAGCGGCTTCGAACGCAGCCTCACGCTCACCATCGATGGCGCGGGCGACGGCCTGTCGGGCAGCGTCACGCGCTGGCAAGGCATGCGCCACGAGGCGCTCGCGACCTATCCCGAGGCGAGCTCTCTGGGCAACTTCTATGACCGCGTCATCCAGATGCTGGGCTATGGATTCACCGAGGAATACAAGGTGATGGGCCTGGCGCCCTATGGCGATCCGCAGCGCTTCCAGGCTGCGTTCTCGCGCCTGTACTCCCTCAGTCCCCACGGCAACTACGCCATCCACTGGCCGCTGCTGGAGTCTCTGTACGGCCTGGTGCCGGTGCGCAAGCGTGGCCAGCCCTTCATGCAGGTGCATAAGGACATGGCGGCTGCGCTGCAGCAGGCGCTGGAAGACATCGTGATGCACATGCTCGCGCACTGGCGCGACAGCACCGGGCTGGGCTCGCTGTGCCTGGCCGGCGGCGTGGCGCACAACAGCACGCTCAACGGCAAGATCCTTTACGGTGGCTTGTTCGACGAGGTCTTCGTGCAGCCCGCATCGGGCGACGCAGGCTGCGCGCTCGGCGCTGCGCTGTCGGCCTTCGCCGAGGCGCAGCCCGCGGCGGCCTGGCCGGGTGGCGCCGCGCGTCACGTCTTCTGGGGCAGCGACATCGGCGCGCGTGAAGCCATCCAGACGCAGCTTGAGCGCTGGCGCCCAGCCATTGAGTTCGAGGCCGTGGGTGACATCGCTTGCCGCATGGCTGCGGTACTGGCGGGTGGCGAGGCCATCGGCTGGGTGCAGGGCCGCGCCGAGTTCGGTCCGCGCGCGCTGGGCCACCGCAGCATCCTTGCCGACCCACGGCCCGCCGCCAACAAGGACCGCATCAACGCGATGGTCAAGAAGCGCGAGGGCTACCGCCCCTTCGCGCCCTCGGTGCTGGAAGAGCGCTGTACCGACTTCTTCGAGCTGCCCTCCCCGCAGGCGAGGGCGCCCTTCATGTCGTACACGCTGCGCGTGCGGCCCGAGGCGCGCGAGCTGCTCGGCGCCGTCACGCACGTGGACGGCACGGCCCGCGCGCAGACCGTCTCGCGCGAGGACGATCCCCTGTTCTGGGCGCTCATCGAGCAGTTCGGCCGCCTCACCGGCGTGCCGGTGCTGCTGAACACCTCGTTCAACAACCATGCCGAACCCATTGTCGACTCGGTAGACGACGCCGTCGCCAGCTTCCTCACCACCGGGCTGCAGCGCCTGGCGGTGGGGCCGTTCGTCGTCGACAAGCGCGTGTCGGCGTCGCAGGCGGTGTTGGGGCTCGCGCCGTCGCTGCCCGTCTTCACGCGGCTCTCGCAGGTCGTGGCCGCAGGCGACGACGGCCTACACGCCACGCTGCACGAGCTCACCACCAGCTTCGACCGCCGCAACCGGCGCCTCTCGCCCGAGGCCTACCGCCTGCTGCGGGCCAGCGATGGCCGCCGCCCGACCGCCGCGCTCGTGCACGGATGCGGCGGCGACGAAGCCACGCTGGCGCAGGAACTGGCCACGCTGTGGGAAGACCGCCTCATCTTGCTGCGCCCACCGGCGCTCTAGCCCCGTGAACACCAGCGCCGCCATCAGCGTCTTCCCGGCCTCGTTCGCGCAGCGCCGGCTCTGGTTCATCCAACATCTAGCACCGCAGAGCGCGGCCTACAACATGGTCGTGTCGCTGGACCTGCCCGCGTCCACGCGCGCCGACCACCTGCAGCGCGCACTCGACCTGCTCTGCGCCCGGCACGAGACCCTGCGTACCGCCTTCGCTCTGCAGGAAGGTGACGTGCTTCAGCGCATTGTGGCCGAGGGCGGTCTGCCGCTGCAGCTGCACGCACTGGCATCGCGCGACACCTTCGTGCCGATCATCTCGGCCGCCGCGGCCTGTCCTTTCGTGCTGGACGCGTCGCCGCTGGCACGCGCCCACTTGGGCAGCGCGCCGGGCGTGCAACCGGTGCTGGCGCTGGTGCTGCACCACATCATTGCCGATGGTGCGACGCTGCAGATCCTGCTCGAGGACCTGCTCGCGTTGCTGCACGGCCAGCTCAGCGGCCAGCCCGTGGCGCTGCCACAGGCGCCCATCGAGTACGCCGACTACGCCGTCTGGCAGCGCCAATGGCTGTCCGGCCAGCGGCTGCAGGCGCTCACCGACTACTGGCGCCAGCGGCTGCACGCACTGCCCGCGCTCGACCTCCCCGGCCGCCGCGCCGGCGCTACCAGCTCGCGCGGGCGCGTCGTGCCGCTGCGGCTGGCGCCGGTGACCTGCGCGGGCCTGCGCGTGCTGGCTGGCGCGTCCAGGGCCACGCTGTTCGGCGTGCTCCTGGCCGGCCTCGCCGTGCTGCTCGGGCGTCTCAGCGGCCAGCGCGACTTTGGCATCGGTCTGCCCGTCAGCGGGCGCAACCGCCTGGAGCTGGAGCGGGTGGCCGGGTTGTTCGTCAACTCCGTCGTCTTTCGCGCCGTTCTGCCCGAGGGCGCCGGCTTTGCCGAGTTGGTGCGCGACGTGGCGGCCCGGCTGGCAGAGGACCTCTCCCACCAGGAGCTGCCCTTCGAGCGCGTGGTGGACGCGCTGCGCGTGCGCCGCGATGCCGATCGCAATCCGCTCTTCCAGGTGATGCTGCAACTGCACCAGCCTGCTGCGCCTGCCCCGCGACAGGCGCCGCCGCGCGAGCTGCTCGACCACGGCCAGCTCAGCGCGCAACTGGAGCTGTCCTTCATCCTGCAGGACATGGGCGACGGCGGCGTGGAAGGCGGCATCGTCTACGCCGCCGAGCGCTTCGACGCGGCCTGGGTGGCGCAACTGGCGTCGTCATGGCAGGCGTTGCTGGCCGCAGCGGCCCAGGCGCCCCACGAGCCGTTCGCGCGACTGCCGCTGCTGGACGACGCGGGCCGCAGCGCCGCCCTGGCACTCGCCGAAGGCCCGCAGCGGCTGGCGCCACCAGCGTTGCTGCACGACGGGTTCCTCGCTCACGCCCGCCATCACCCCGAGGCTCCCGCGCTACGCGGCGCGGGCGACACGCTGGGCGCCGGCGCGCTGGCCGAGCGGGCCCTCGGCCTCGCCGCGGCGTTGCAGGCCGCCGGCGTACGACCCGGCGACGCGGTGGCGCTGTGCACGCCGGCCTCGGCCGACGCCATCGCCGCGATGATCGCCACGCTCGCCTGCGGGGCCGCCTACCTGGTCATCGACCCTGACGCACCCGCCGACTACCGCGAGTTCCTGCTGCAGGACAGCGGCGCCCGCGTGGTGGTGGTGCCCGCGCAGTGCGAGGCGCTGGCCTGCGGCCGGCCGCTACTCACGCTCGGCCCGGCGCGGCCGACGCAAGGCTTCCAGCCCGTGGCTGCCTCGCCCCAATCAGCGGCCTACGTCATCTACACCTCCGGCTCCACCGGCCGGCCCAAGGGCGTGCGCATCCCGCACGCGGCGGCCGTCAACCACATGCGCTGGATGAGCGAGCGCTTCGGCATCGGCACCGACGACCGCGTGCTGCAGCGCACACCGCTGAGCTTCGACGCGTCGGTGTGGGAGGTCTGGGTGCCGCTGCTCTGCGGCGCCACGCTCGTGCTGGCCGAACGTGGCGGGCCGTTCGACCCGGCGCGTCTGGCGCAGCAGCTGCGCCGCCACGCCATTACCGTGCTGCAGACCGTGCCCAGCCTGCTCGGCGCATTGCTGCCTTGCGCGCGCGGCGGCGAGCTCGAATCGCTGCGCCTGCTGTTCTGCGGGGGGGAGGTGCTGCAGCCCGAGCTGGCCCGTGCCACGCATGCGGCCTGTGGCGCCACGCTCGTCAACCTCTACGGACCGAGCGAGACCACGATAGACGCCTGCTTCCACGTCTGCGCGGAAGGCGAGCCCGCCGAGGGCTCGGCCGACATTCCTATCGGTCGCCCCGTCGACAACGTGGTGCTGCGCGTGCTGGACGACCAGCTCGGCCTGCTGCCCTGGGGTGTGCCTGGCGAGCTATGCATCGGCGGCGCGGCCGTGGGCCTGGGCTACATCGGCCGCGATACGCTGACGGCCGAGCGCTTCATCGACGACCCCTACGCACCCGGCGGCCGGCTATACCGCAGCGGCGACATCGTCCGCATGGACCGCGACGGCGCGCTGCACTACATCGGTCGGCGCGACGGCCAGGTCAAGCTGCGCGGCTTCCGCATCGAGCTGGGCGAAGTGGAAGCCCGCCTGTCGGCCCACCCCGCAGTCGCCGAGGCCGCGGTCGTCGTGCAGACGCCCGCCGAGGGCGACCAACGCCTCATCGCCTTCGCCAGCCTGCACGCCGACCACGCGGCCGCCGACCCGCCCACGCTGCTGGCCTGGCTGCGCGCCGCTTTGCCAGCGCACGCCGTGCCGCACGGCGTCGTGCTGCTGGACGCCTTGCCCCGCGGCTCACATGGAAAGATCGACCGTGCGGCGCTGCGCGAACAGGCGCCTGGTCGCGAGCGCGACAGCAGTGCCTGGCGCGCACCAGCGAGCGCGCTGGAAGGTCACATCTGCGCCGGCTTCGCGCGCCATCTGGGCCCCATCGCCGTGGGCAGCGACGACGACTTCTTCCTGCTCGGCGGACATTCGCTGCTGGTCATCCAGGTGTGCGCGGACCTTTCCCGCACGCTGGAGATGCCTGTCGGCGTGGTGGACATGTTCGAGTGCCCCACGCCGCGCGCGCTGGCCGCGTTGCTGCAAGCGCGCCACGACCCGTCGCGCGCCGTCATCCAGCCGCCACGGCTCACGCTGCGAGGTGTCGCATGAACGACAAGCTCTGGTCGTCAACCGAGGGACCCTGGCGCGGCGAAGGCATCGCCATCGTCGGCATGGCCGGCCGCTTCCCGATGGCTGACACCGTCGACGCCTTCTGGCGCCAGCTGCTGGAGGGCCGCGATTGCGTGAGCCGCTTCAGTCGCGAGGAGCTGCTAGCCGAGGGCGTGGCGCCGGCGCTGCTGGACCACGAGCGCTACGTGCGCGCCGGGGCCGTGCTCGACGGCATCGAGCTGTTCGACGCCGCCTTCTTCGGCATCAGCCCGCGCGAGGCCGAGTCGATGGACCCGCAGCAACGCCTGTTCCTGGAGGTCGTGCAGCACGCGCTCGACGCCGCCGCGCTGGACCCCACCCGCTTTCCCGGTCGCATGGCGGTGTACGCCGGCAGCCGGCTCAGCGGCTACTGGCTGCGGCTGATGAAGAACGCCGAGTTCATGGCCGGCCTCGGCTGGCATCAGGTGGCTGCGGGCAACGACAAGGACTTCCTTGCCACGCAGGCCTCCTTCCGCTTCGACCTGCGCGGCCCCAGCGTCAACGTGCAGGCAGCCTGCTCGACCTCGCTGCTGGCCGTGTCGCTGGCCTGCGACGCCCTCATCAACCGCCGCTGCGATGCCGCCGTGGCCGGCGCCGCGTCCATCGCCGTGCCACAGCGCACCGGCTATATGCATCAGCCCAGCAGCATCGCGTCGTCCGACGGCCGTTGCCGGCCCTTCGACGCGCGCGCCGATGGCTCGGTGCTGGGCAACGGCGTCGCCGCCGTCGTGCTGAAGCGGCTGGACGACGCGCTGGCCAGCGGCGACCGCATCACCGCCGTGCTGCGTGCGGTGGCCGTCAACAACGACGGGCGCAGCAAGTCCTCTTTCGCCGCGCCCAGCGTGCGTGCGCAGGCCGAGGTGCTGCAATGCGCGCTGCGCGAGGCGGCGCTCGAACCGGACGACATCGGCTACGTGGAGGCCCATGGCACCGCCACCGCGCTCGGCGATCCCATCGAGGTGGCCGCGCTGGCGCGCGTGTTCGCGCAGCGGCCCGGCAGCCCGCGGGCGCCGCTGGGCATCGGCTCGGTCAAGAGCAACATCGGCCACCTCGACCCGGTCGCGGGCCTGGCCGCCCTCATCAAGGCCGCGCTGAGTCTGCAGGAGCAGCAGATCCCGCCCAGCCTGCACTTCGAGTCGCCCAACCCGGCCATCGACTTCCAGGCCGCCGGCGTGCGTGTGGTGGCGCAGCGCGAGCCCTGGCCACGCACCGCGGGCCGGCCGCGCCGCGCGGGCGTCAGCGCCTTCGGCATCGGCGGCACCAACGTGCATGCGGTGCTGGAGGAGGCGCCGCTGCCGCCACTGGCTGCCGACGAGCCGGCGCAGGCCGAGTTGCTGCTGCTGTCGGCCAAGGCCCCCGAGGCGCTGGACGCGATGGCCGCCGCGCTCGCGCCGGCGCTGGGCGCCGTGCCGCTGCGCGACGCTGCCTTCACGCTGGCCTGCGGGCGACGGCAGTTCCGCCGGCGCCGCGCCGTCGTGGCCGCCGATGCGCAGGAGGCCGCCGCGCTGCTCGGCGCGCTGCCAAGCGCGCAGCCCGCCTGGGCGGCGGAGCGTGCGGCCGTGTTCCTGTTCCCGGGCCAGGGCAGCCAGCGCGTGGGCATGGGGCTGGCGCTGTACCGCGCCGAGCCGGTGTTCCGTGAGGCGGTGGACGAGATCCTGGCCCTCGCCCAGCCGGCCCTGGGCTTCGACGGCCGCGCGCTGATCGACCGCGTCGTGCACGGCAACGGTGGCGGGCACGACCTGACGCAGACCGCCATCGCCCAGCCGCTACTGTTCGCCATCGAGTCCGCCTGCGCACGGCTGTGGATGCATTGGGGCGTGCGCCCCGCGCAGATGCTGGGCCACAGCCTGGGCGAGCTCGTCGCCGCGCAGGTGGCCGGCGTGCTGTCGTTGCCCGACGCCGTCCGCCTGGTTTGCCGGCGCGGCGCGCTGATGCAGGCCATGCAGCCCGGCGCCATGCTGGCGCTGCCGCTGCCGGCCGCCGAAGCGCAGGCCTTGCTGAAGGAGCTGCCCGGGGACGCCTGCATCGCCGCCTACAACGCGCCGCGCCAGCAGACACTGGCCGTGAGCCTCGGCGCCGTCGAGCAGGTGCAGGCCCTGCTGCGCGCCCGTGGCGTCGAGGCGGTACGGCTGCCCACGTCACACGCCTTCCACCACCCCAGCATGGGCGATGCCGCCTCTGGCCTGCGCCAGGTGCTGGAGGGCGTCGCGCTGCAGCCCCCCGCGCTGCCGCTGGTCTCGTGCGTCACCGGCCTGCCGCTGTCGGCCGAGGACGCGACCAACCCCGATTACTGGGCGCTCAGCCTCGTGCAGCCGGTGCGCTTTGCGCAAGCTGCGCAGTCGCTGCGGGCCTCCCACCCCGACGCCGTCTTCGTCGAATGCGGACCGGGTCGCGCGCTGGGCTCGCTGCTGCGCCAAGCCCCAGGCGGCGAGGCGCCGCCGGTGCTGGCAACGCTGCCCACGCCGGGTGACACCGACGGCGAACGCCGTGGCATGCTCGCCGCGCTGGGCCAGGCCTGGCAGGCGGGGCTGGAGATCGACTGGGACCGCGTCTGGCAAGGGCACGGCGCGCGGCGCGCGGCGCTGCCGGGCTACGCCTTCCAGCGCAAGCGTTTCTGGATCGACGAGCCCCGCAGCGCTGAGCACCCACCCACGGCCGCCGCTGCGGTGGAGGACACCGGCCTCTACGTGCGCGGCTGGGCCCCCGCCCCTGCGGCGCCGACCGGCGGCGCGACACCGGGCCATTTCGCCGTGCTGGCCTGCGAGGGCGGCATCGGCATGGCGCTGGCCGAGCGGCTGCAGCGCGACGGCGCGCGCGTGCTTGCCATCCGGCCCTCGGGTGGCCCGCCGGGCGACGGCGGCGTGCCAGTCGTCGATGTCGACCCCGCGCGGCCCGACATCGACGCGGTGCTGCGCGCGCTCGATGCGGCCGGCCTGAGCGGCGCGCCGCTGCAGCTCGTCAATGCCTGGCCGCTGCTGATGGCGCCTGGCGTGCCCACCGCCGAGCGGGCGTTGGAAGGCGTGACGCTGTCCTACCAGGGCCCGCTGCAGCTGCTGCGCGGACTCAAGGTCGCCCAGCGCGCCATCGCGGCGCTGGACACGCTGACGCGCCAGCTCTTCCCCATCCATGCCGGCGAATGGCCCGAGCCGCTGGCCGCGCCCGCGCTTGGCCTGGCGCGCGTGCTGCCGCAGGAGTTGCAGGGCGTGCGCGCTCGCGTCATCGACACCGCGCTGCTGTCGAATGCCGACGAGGCCCAGCGCCTAGTGGAGCTGCTGGCCGCCGAGCTGCGACAGCCCGGGCCGGAGACCGTCATCGCCTACCGCGGCGCGCAACGGCTGACCGAGAGCTTCGCGCCGACGGCGCTGCCGCCGTCGCCGCAGGCGCCCGTGCTGCGGCCCGGCGGCTGCTATCTCGTCACCGGCGGCCTGGGCGCGATTGGCGGCGTGCTGGCCATGGCACTGGCCCAGGCCAGCGCTGGCGCGCGCTTGGTGCTGGTGGGCCGGCGCGGTGCCGAGGGCGCCGACGCCCACCGCGTCGTGGCACAACTGCAGGCCCACGGTGCCGAGGTGCTGGCGCTGGCGGCCGACGTCAGCGACGGCGCTGCAATGCGGGACGTGGTCGGCGTGGCCAGGGCGCGCTTCGGGCGCATCGACGGCGTCGTCCACTGCGCCGGCGTGGCCGGCGGCCGCATGCTGATGGTGCCCGAGGGCGACGCCGCCGGCCGCGTGCTGGCGCCCAAGGTGCAGGGCACGCTGGCCCTGCTGGAAGCCGTGGCGGCGCAGCAGCCGGACTTCGTGCTGCTGTGTTCGTCGTTCGCGGCCGTGTCGGGCGGCATGGGCCAAGCTGAGTACTGCGCCGGCAACGCCTTTGTCGACGCAATGGCCTGGACGGCCCGCGCCATGGGTCTGCGCACCACCGCCGTGGGCTGGCCCGCCTGGCGCGAGGCCGGCATGGCGCTGGCCATGGAGCTGCCGCCCGAGCTGGAACACCTGCGCCGCGCGAGCCTGGACAGCGGCATCAGCTCCGCCGAGGGCGCCGCGCTTTTCCTGCGCGTGCTGCAGGCAGACCTGCCGCAGGTGGTCATCGCGCCGCGCGCTTCCGCGCCGCAGGCCCAGCCGGCCCCGGCCCCGGCGACGGCCGCCGTCGACGCACCTGCGCGCGCTGCCGCCTCGGCACCGATCGAGGCTGCACCGCCGGACCTGCAGCGCCTGCTGGCCGAACGCCTGGGCGCGGTGTGGTCGGCTGTGCTGGGCGTGGCGCAGCCGCAGCCGCAGGACAACTTCTTCGAGCTGGGTGGTCAGTCGCTAATGGCGCTACAGATCGTGTCGCGCTGCGGCGACCAGTTCGGCGTCGCGCTGGCGCTGACCGACGTGTTCGACCAACCCACGCTGGCCGGCTTCGCCGCGCTCATCCACCAGCGCATGGCCGAGCGCGTGGCTGCGATGCCCGACGACGAGGTGCGGCGCCGCCTTGCCGGCGCGGCCGGATGAGCCATGAACACGGACGAAGCCCGCCGACTGCTGCTGCAGCAGCTCCTCATGCAGCATGCCGGCGCGGCGCCGATGGCCGTGCCAGAGGCGCCCCCGCCCGCCGTCCGCGTGGCGCCGGCCTCTTTTGCGCAGCGTCGGCTGTGGTTCGTCGAGCAGCTGCAGCAGGTGCAGGCGCCTTACACGCTGCATGCCGTGCAGCAGCTTTTCTTTGCCGTGGACGCGCAGCGGCTGGAAGGCGCGCTGCGCCAGATCGCGCTGCGCCACGACGTGCTGCGCACCACCTTCGAGCTGCTGAACGACGAGGTGATCCAGCGCATCGCACCCGAACCCCAGTTGACGCTGAAGCAGGTGGACCTGGCCGCCTGTCCAGCCGGGCAGCGCGAGCACGAGGCCAAGCAGCGCATGACGCAGACGCTGGCGCAGCGCTTCGACCTGCGCACCGGGCCATTGTTGCGCGCCGAGCTGTACACCCTCGGCCCGCAGGAGGCGCTGCTGCTGGTCGCGGTGCACCACATCGTGTTCGACTGGCAGTCCTTCCAGATCTTCTTCCAGGAGCTGGACGCCCTCTATGCCGCAGCGCTGCAGGGCCGCACCGCCGCGCTGCCCGCGCTGCCGGAGCAGTACGCCGCATTCGCCCTGGCACAACGCGAGCGGCTGACCCCCGCGCGCATCGACGCCGGGCTGGCCTTCTGGCGTACCGAACTGGCGGGCCTGCCGATGCTGGACCTGCCGCTGGACCGGCCGCGCTCGCGCCTGCCCAGCTTCCGCGGTGACCAGCGCACCATCACCCTGCCGGCAGCCCTGGTGCAGCGGCTGCAGCGGCGCGCACAGGCGACCCAGGCCACGTTGTTCACCGTGCTGCTGGCAGGCCTGGCCGCGGCACTAGGGCGGGTGTGCAGGCAACAGGACTTCGCGCTCGGCCTGCCGCTGACCGGTCGCGACACCCCCGCGCGCCAGCAGGCCATCGGCTTCTTCGTCGACACGCTGGTAGTGCGCCTGCGCTGGGCCGATGACCCCTGCAGCGACGACCTGCTGGCCGTCGCCCGTGAGGCCATGCACCGCGTGCTGACACATCGCGACCTGCCCTTCGATCTGCTTGTGCAGCATCTGGGCCAGACGCGCGACTTGGGCGTGAACCCGCTGTTCCAGGTGGGCTTCCAGCTGATGCAGGCGACGATGTCGCAGGCTGACTCGCACGGCACCGACCCGGCGCGCCTGAGCGCGATGTTCGACCTGTGCATCGACCTCTGGCCCCAGGGCGACGAGGTGCACGGACGGCTGCAGTTCAACGCTGACATCTTCGACCCCGAGACCGTGCTGGCTCTGGGCCAGGCGCTCACCGCCGCGCTGCACTGGCTGGCCGAGCCGGGGCTGCGCTGGAGCGCGCTCGCCTTCGACACGCGCCAGCCCGGCTTCCTGCCGGCACTGCTTGCCGGCGAGGTCGTGCCGCTGCGCGAGCCCAGTTGCCTGGCGCTCATCGCTGAGGTCGCCACTCGCCACCCCGACGCCATCGCGCTGGAAGACGCCGAGGGCCAGGTGCTGAGCTACCGTGCACTACTGCCGCGCGTACAGGCGCTGGCCGGCGCGCTGGCGGCGCGCGGCGCGGTGCCGGGAACCGTGGTCCTGCTGGAGCTGCCGCGCTCGCTGGAGCTGGTGCTGCTGCAACTGGCCGCATGGTGCGCCGGTGCCGCCTTTGCCTGCGTGGACCCGGCGTGGCCGGCCGAGCGCCGTCTGGGCGTGCGCCAGCGCACCGCAGCGCCGCTGGCCGTGGACATGTCAACCGTACCAGCCCTGATGGCCGCCGCGGGCGGCCCGCGTCTGGCCTGGCCCGGGCCGCGCGACGCTGCCTACATGATCACCACCTCCGGCTCCACCGGCGAGCCCAAGACCGTGGTGGTGGAACACCTGGGCCTGCTCAACGTGGCGCTGGCACAGCGGCGCATGTTCGGCCTCGGCGCAGGCCGGCGCGTGGCGCAGATTTCATCGCCCACCTTCGATGCCTCCGTCTTCGAACTGGCGATGGCGCTGTGCAGCGGCGCCACGCTGGCCATCGCGCCGCCTGGCATCGTGGCGGGCGACGCGCTGAGCCGCTTCCTGCAGGCGCGCGGCGTGGACGCGGTCGTGATCCCCCCCAGCTTGCTCGCCACCGTGGAGCCGGCGCATTGCGTGGGCCTGCACCTGGTGTGCGTGGCCGGCGAGGCCTGCCCGGCGGACCTGGCCGAGCGCTATGGCGTCGGTCGAACGTTCTGGAACCTCTACGGCCCTACCGAAACCACGATCTGGGCCACCGCCGGCTGCGCCGCCGTGGGCGCCAGGCTGTCGATAGGGGGGCCTATCGCCAACCTTGCCACCGCTGTGGTGGACGAGCAGGGCCGCGTGGTACCGACCGGCATGACCGGCGAATTGTGTGTGGCAGGTGCGGGTGTGGCCCGCGGCTACCTGCACGCACCGGAGCAAACGGCCCGCGCCTTCATCCCTGCAGCCGCCGAACTTGCCGCATTGGGCCACGAGCGCATGTATCGCACGGGCGACCTCGTGCGCCAGTTACGACAGGGCGAGCTGGTCTTCCTGGGTCGAATCGACCGCCAGGTGAAGGTGCGGGGCTTGCGAATCGAACCCGAAGAGATCGAGGTCGTGCTGCGCGCTCAATCCGGCGTCGCAGACGTGGTGGTGGACGCCGTGCTGCTGCACGGCGAGCCGGTGCTGGTGGCCTATGTGCAGACCGCAGTGGTCGATGAGCGTGCATTGTTCGACGCCTGCCGTCAGCGCCTGCGCGAGCGGCTGCCGGCCTATATGTGCCCCAGCCATTTCGTCGCGCTCGCGAGCTTCCCGCGCAGCAGCAGCGGGAAGGTAGACCGCGCCTCGCTGCCACCGCCCGGTGCGGATGCCGCGCCGATCCCAACGATCCTCTCCCCGGCCAGTGAGACCGAGCGGATGCTGGCCGGTCTGATTCAGCAGTTGCTCCACCGGCCGCATGTGGCGATGGATGACGACTTCTTCCGCATAGGCGGCCACTCGCTGGCCGCTGCCCGCCTTGCGGCCCGTGTGCAGGCAGCCCTCGGCGTGGAGCTGAGCATCGCCGATGTATTTGCCCACTCGACTGTGAGCACGCTCGCTTCTCGGGTAGATGAGCTCAAGTCCAAGCCCGCCGTCGTCGTGGACGACATTCCCCTGGTGCGCCTTCCGCGCGCCCAGGCCCGCTGAAAGGACCGCACCATGGGCCTGTTCGTCACCGCGCTACTTTTCGATCACGGTCGTGGCCAGCCGCAGGTCGCCACGCTGCCGCTGCGCTATGACTCGCTGCAGCCCGTGCTGCTGCCCGAGTG
The DNA here is from genome assembly GCF_054049415.1 of Roseateles sp. P5_D6. NCBI lineage: Bacteria > Pseudomonadati > Pseudomonadota > Betaproteobacteria > Burkholderiales > Sphaerotilaceae > Roseateles > Roseateles sp. P5_D6. Next base: position 79,830 of record NZ_JBFUMK010000020.1, read on the forward strand.
GAAATGGGGTCAACTCACACCCGCCGTCGCGGCCTACGCCATCGACCGCCTCGGACCGAGCGCCAGCGTGCAGGTGCGCTTCTTCGCCACACCCGATGTGCCACGCACACTGGAGATCCGCGCCTTGGCTGAGGCGCCCGGCCGCGGACCGATGCCGTTCGCGCCATTGGCGGGCGACATGGCACCTCAAACAGTGACCTTCGATGCGCACGGCGAGTCCCCCTGGAATTCATTCAGCTTCGACACTGGCGCGCTGCGCACCGGTGGCGTGGACTGCGCGACGCTGCAGTGGCGCTGGCAGGCCCGAGGACACGCCACCGCCCCATGGCTGGACGCTGGCGTCACTCAGCAACGCCTGTACGCGCTGCTCAGTGCGCCGAGCTCACCCTGGGAGACAATGCCCGCAGACCCCGGCAATCCTGCGCTGCCTCGTACCGACATGCTGGACGTGGCTTGCCTGTGGGCACGCGGCGCCCGGGATGCCTCGCAGGCCGCCGCGCGCATCACAGAAGCGGTGAACCGGCTAGGCGGCACCACCCTGACCTACGACGCCCTGGTCGGCGCGCCGCATTACACCGTGCTTGGCGTGTCGCGCTTCTTGTGCGATGCGTTCCTGGAACGACTGCGTGGTGGCGCCGGCGCGGGACCGCTCGTCAACTGCTCCGACTGCGCCACCATCGTCTCCACCTTCGCCAACCTGGTTGGCGCGGACCTGTGGCAATCCAAGATGGGCCTGGTCGGCCCCGGCTTCAGGCTCAATCCGCTGCTGTCCATCGGCTCACGCACATGGTCCACGCTGCACGGGGGATTCACCTTCCATGAGGTGGCGTGGACGGGCAACTGCACGGAGAACGACTCCGTGTACGACGCCTGCTGCCACCTCGACGGCGACCTCGACCCCGCCGCGCCACCGCGCCTGCCGCTGCTACCGATGGGCTTGCGCTTTGGCAGCCCTGGCGATGCCGGCTATCGCGACCGCATCGCACTGCACGACGATCGCGAAGTCTGCGCTCCCCAGCCCACGTTGCGCGTGCGTCGCACCGTGGCCGTCACCCGGCCGGCACCGCCACTGCCGGTGCTGTCGGCCCTTGCCGCGCGCGGCGCTGAACTGCCGGGCCGCGACAGCGGCTACCGTTTCGAAGGGTTCCGCTGGTTTGGTGGCGAACTCGGCCCGGACTGGTTACCCCTGCACGCGATGAGTTTCAATGCATCGCAACTGCGCGTTCATGTGGCCACCTGGCGTTCGATGCAATCGCCCGAAGCCATGCTGCGCGTGGAGGCGACCGAGGCTGACAGTCCAGCCCGCGCACAACAGGCGATGCTTGAAGTGGCCGCAGAGGTGGCGTCACCAAGGCTGCAGCCGTGGCAGATGAGCGAAGGCGAGGAATCGAGCGACGCAGAGCTCGGTCTTTCTCTCGACAACGGCGCCCTCGTGCTCTTCACCCGCGGCAATCTCATGCTGGCCGTGCGTAGTGCCGGGTTGCAGCCCTTGGATGCGCGCAGCGCTGCACTGCAACTGGACTACTGGCTGGTGGGCGCCGACAGCGCATCGACGCCTACAGCCCCCGTCGTTGCGGCGTCGGGCTGGCGACGCTGGCGCCAAAACGCCGACCACGAGCGCTCGCAACTCGCGATGGTGACGCCCGCACACGCCGCCGCCTGGCGGCCTCTGTCATAGATGCAGTAGCGCGAGTACCGCGTCCGCGTGATGGAACACGAAGAAGTGGCCGCCGCCCATCAACAGGGGCTCGAAGCCGGCGGCTGCCACCTCACCCCAAGCGGCAACTGCGGCCGGCGTCACGAAGGGATCATCATGGGCGCCCAAAGCCGTCAATGGCACACGCAATGGCTCGCCGCGCGAGTGATATCCGTCCACGGCGGAAATGTCAGCACGCAGGATGGGCAGCAAGTAGTCCCAAACCGCCTCGCTGGCGGCAGTTTCGGGCGGCATCCCGCCCATCTGGGCCACGGCATCCATGAAGGCGTCGTCGTCGTCGATCCCCGACAGCAGAAGCGGTGGCGCCACCATCGGCCCGCGGCAGCCCGATACCACCACCCGGCGTACTGCGCCCGGATCCTCCTGCTGCAATCGGCACGCCGCCTCATAGGCCACCAGCGCGCCCATGCTGTGGCCGAACAGCGTGGCAGCCCGCAGGCCCTGACGGCGGATGGAGGCGACCGCATAGGCTGCCATGTCGTGGATGCTGCGCAGGCAAGGATCGCGGTGCGCCGCCTCACGCCCCGGCAGCCCGAGTGCCATCAGCGGTGCAGCCGCGCGCTGCTGCCAGCCCCGAAACACCGAGGCACCCGCACCCGCGTGCGGGATGCAGAAGATGGGATGGGGCCTGGTATTCATTGGGCGCAAGCATGACACGGAACGCGACGCTACTGACGCGACGTCTGGTCGCACTCTGGCCTAAGTGCAGTGAAGCACCCATCCTCACGTTGCGTACCGAAGCGATGTGGCGGCGACTGGCCGAGGAATCGCACGCCGCATGTGGTGTATGGGCCGTTGTCGCGGCCCACACCGCCATGCCGGACAACGACAGATCGGCGTGGAGCACCGAGGACAGTGAGCGTGCCGCGCGCTGCACAGCACCCGAGCGGCAGCGTGCCTTCGCCGCCGGCCGACTGATGCTGCGCCTCCTGCTGTCACGCGACGCGGCTATGCCGCTGCATTTCAACGCGCACGGCAAGCCCATGCACCCAGGCGCGGTCCATTTCAACGTTTCGCACACCTTGGGTCACACCGTACTCGCTATGTGCACCACTGGGCCGGTGGGTGTGGATATCGAGTGCACTCAACGTCTGGAGAAACCACTCAGCCTCGTCGACCTCATCGCGCACCCGAACGAAGCCATGCTGCTCAGGCAAGCCTCGGTCGCCAACCTACCCGCACTGTTCCTACGCTGCTGGACACGCAAGGAGGCACTGTTGAAGGCTTGGGGCTGCGGCCTGACGGTCCCACTGCAAAGCGTCGACACCCGCCTGGAGGAACCGGCGCCGCACATCCATGCGCGAGGCGGCTGGCAATTGCTGGATGCTTCCTTGCCGCAGCTGAATATGGCGCTCGCCGTATCGTCCGGCGTATCGACTGTCGCTCTCTCCATCGTGCAGGTACTCGACCAAGCCGACGGTGTGGCGAGCAGCTGGTGCGTGGACTGAACCACCCCGGTTCCGGGGTGGTTCAATCGGCTTCGAACGTGCCAAGGGTGTTTCGGCGTCACTCGCGGTATGGATGCGCTCGCTGGCGGAGGAAATCCCCTCGAAAGCGGATGGAGTTCTACGGGCCGAGCCAGCTGATGCAGGACGGCACGGCGTCGTTGTGCAGCGGTCTGGCCGCGCGGCTGGGCCTTCGGGGCTTATCGACCACCTGAAGGAGGCTTCCAGCAGACAGCCCTTGCGCGCGTCATGCTGCGCCAACACAGCGTGGCCGAGGCGATCCCCAGTCCGGCAAGCTCACAGAGCGGTTCGTACCGAGTGGACCTCTCCGCAACGATTTCGACGCAGTAACTTACGCAGTAGCCAGACTGCCAGACGGCCCGCATTCGCTGTAATCATGCGGGGTGCAGGGACGATTTCGATCCTCCTCCTCTCCACCAACCGATCATCCTGAACAGTGCCACGTGCGACTTTAAGCATTGGCTTGCAGCCGCTGCAGGGCTTATGTTTACGGTGCAGTCTGCAGTGACCCTGTCCCAGGTTCCAATGCCTCCAGTCACATCGCCCCCGTCCGGAAGGTACGTTGCCTCGCCGCATGACCTCGGATTCGCCTTCACTTAGGCGTTCTGGGCCTGCGCGGCCTGCCGAATTGAGTCAGCCAACGAGGCCACTCCCTGCATGATTCTCCCGGCAGATTCTGTGACGAATGACAGCCTCATTGCGTTGCACAAAGGATCAGCCGCGTAGAACGCGGCGCCTGGCACGAAGCTCACACCGCGTTCGACTGCAAGCGGCAGCAACTTCGCGGTGTCCAAACCACTTGCCAAGGTCAACCAGCAAAACATTCCTCCGGTTGGAGTACTCCACGAAGCAAGGCCACGCATATGGGCCTGAAGAGCATCCACCATGGCATCACGCCCTTGCCGGTATTTCGCGCGAACCTCCGTCAGATGCTTTTCGAGAATGCCCCTTCCCAACAAGTCAGCCACCACATGTTGCGCGAATGTCCCGCTGTGCAAGTCTGCGGCTTGCTTGGCTTGAACCAGCTTGCCGTAGACGGCGGTTGGAGCAACTGCGTAGCCGAGCCGCAGTCCAGGCGCGAGAATTTTTGAGAATGACCCTAAATAGACAGTTCCCTCTGGCCAATGAGCAGCGATGGGCTCCGCCGGAGGCTGTTCGAACCAAAGATCACCGTAGGGATCATCTTCAACCAGTGGCAATCCAAGGGATTGGGCCTGATCGGCAATCTGTGCGCGCCGTGCCTTGGAAATGCAGCGCCCTGTAGGGTTCTGAAAATTGGGCAGGAGATAAAGCGCCCGGGCATCACCCACGTCTCGCAGACTCCCTGGCATAGGCCCGAATTCGTCACACCGAACCTCCACGGTGTCCGCCTCGTAGGGTGCAAACGCCTGCAGCGCTCCCAGGTAGGTTGGCGACTCAACCGCTACCTTGGTGCCCCTTTCGAGAAGAACTTTGCCAACGAGATCCAGCCCTTGCTGCGACCCACTGGTGATCAGCACCTGATCAGCACTAACCGTCAGACCTTGTTGCCTCATTCGCTCAGCGACCCATTCGCGCAGCACGAGCAGGCCCTCTGTGGTGGTGTACTGCAGGGCCATGTGAGAAGACTGCGAGAGCACCCTTTGGCACGACTCCCGAATTTCCTCAGTCGGAAAGCTGCCGGGCGAGGGCAAGCCGCCGCCCAGCGAGACAAGGCCAGGGCGCCCCATCAACTTCATGAGCTCTCGAATCATCGAGGGGGACAACTGGCCCGTACGCCGGGCGTACTTGAAAGGATTGGTGATCATGGCAGGCGCTGCGCGACTCTTTTCATCGCAGTGTTCATCGGTCTTGTCGGCCAGCTGGAGCCGGCCGCGTGAAATATCCGGGCCAGGCCGTCGTCGCTGGAAGATGAGCCCCTGCGGAAGCTCGAGCTCTGCACCGGAAGAACTGCTACTCGACCAGGCCGAGATCATCGAGAGACGTTCAATGGTGACTGCGTCCTCAACTGCATGCCTCGCGCGCATGGCTCTTGCGGTCGTGGAAGATGAATCCAATGCTATTGAGCAGGAGCTGTGCTGCCAGGATCGACGTGGTTCCAGCGGGGTCGTAAGCGGGCGCAACTTCCACCAAATCCATGCCAACGATGTTCCCGTTGCTGCGTCGTGAAAGCGCCTGGATGATCTCCAGCACCTCGTAGTAGAGAAAGCCGCCGTGGCTGGGCGTGCCAGTACCTGGTGCGACAGACGGATCGAAGCCGTCGATATCGACGGTGATGTAGTACGAAACGCCCTCAGGAATCTTTGCCAGCACGCCCTCGGATCCCAATCGGCGCACATCCCGAACCGAGAGAATCTGCGAGCCCGCCCTGCGTGCATCGTCGTAGTCGGAACGATTTGATGACGACACGTTGCGGATGCCGATCTGCGTCATCCCGACAACGTGATCCATTTCCGAGGCACGCCGCAGCGGGCTTCCGTGTCCGAATCGCACACCGTGACGTTCGTCTACGAAGTCCAAGTGCGCATCGACGTGCAGGATGTGTATCGGCCCCCGGCCGGCAAAGGCCTTGATTGCCGGCGCATGTACAGAGTGATCGCCCCCCAGCACCACTGGCATCGCCCCCTGCTCAAGCATCTTGCGTACAGCCAACTCAATGTTGGCGTTGCTCTTCGCCATGTCGGTGTGAATGATGTCGGCGTCGCCGACATCGACCATGCGCACCTGCTCCTTGGTCAGATACAGGACGTCGTCCTCGAAGTCGTAGGCGCCAGCATGTCCGAAGGAGAACAACGTCGAGGCCTCACGGATGCCGCGTGGCCCGAATCGCGCGCCTGGGCGCCATTGAGTGCCCATGTCATTGGGAGCCCCAAGTATGGCGACGTCGGCATCGATGTGATTCCAATCGACGCACGCAGGAGACTTGGCAAAGGTGCAGTGCCCAACAAACGGAAGGTTTAGGCGACCGGATTCGTACTCATTTTTGGCCATGAACGTCCTACTGTGTTTGACTCGGCTCGCACGCGTGTCGCGCCGTGGACGGAAATTTGGCCATCGCGCCTGCCTCATGAAAATGAGGAACCAGCGATGCATACATCGGCCGCGGCCGTTGTATTGGCAGGAAGTGGTCAGCAGCGCCACCGTCGCCAGGTGAAAGAGTCAAGATGGCCTGCGGCCGGAAAAACGAGCGGAGCGCCGCTTCGCGCACCAGGGCAACAGCGCAACCCGGGAGATTGCGTCGGTGAGGGACGCACTGGCTACGCTCGATTGCCGTACGGCGCCACGCAAGATCCATTGCCCGGCGTTCGCGTCAACCGCATGAAATTCAATTGACTACCGAGCTGGCGAGCGAAGCCACAAGACCATCGGCGCCGCGCCTCTTGATCACCCCCCCTGTCTGTGCTTTGCCTGGCCTAGCAGCCAAGTGCTGAACTCTCGCACCAGGGTGTCGCCCTGGCGCGAGTGCGGCACCACGAGGTGGTAAGCCTGGCCGGAGAGCACGTGGGCTTCGTCCAGCGCCAGCAGCCGCCCGTCGGCCAACTCAGCCTCGACGAGGACGCGCGGCACCAGCGCCACGCCGAGGCCGGCGGCGGCGGCTTCTGCCACCATGGCGAACTGCTCGAAGTGCGGTCCCTGATGAGCGCGTGGCGCTTCGACCTCGGCGTGCTCGAACCACTCGGCCCACTGCGTGGGCCGCGTCACCTGTTGCAGCAGGCGGCATTGAGCAATGTCGGCGGGACGCTTGAGCGTGTGGCTGCGCTTGAAGGCCGGGCTGCACACGGGGATCAAGGCTTCGACCATGAGTTCCATGCACGTGGCCTGCGGCCAGACCGGCTCGCCGAAGTGGATGGCGAGGTCAAAGGGCTCGGCAGCGAAGTCGAACGGGTGGCTGCGCGCCGCGAAGTTGATGGTCACCTCGGGGTGGGCTTCGGTGAAGCCCGGCAGCCGGGGAATGAGCCAGCGCGTGCCGAATGTCGGCAGCACGGCGATGTTGAGCACGGCCTGCTCCCCGGAGAGGCTCATGATCTTGTGCGTGGCCGCCGACATCGCCTCCAGCGCCTGGCGCAGCTCGGCGGCGTAGAGCCGGCCGGCGTCGGTCAGCACGACGCGCTGGCGCACGCGATGAAAGAGCGCCACCCCCAGGCTCTCCTCCAGGCTGGTAATTTGCCGGGACAACGCGCTTTGCGTGAGGTGCCGCTCCTCGGCCGCGCGCGAAATGCTGGCGTACCGAGCGGCGGCCTCAAAGGCCAGCAGGTGATTCATTGGCGGCAAGAGTTGGCGCTTAAACGTCATGCACGGATTGTGAGTTCATTCGATATTGGAATGAACTACTTCGAATTCATCGATGGCGCCGCGGCTGGTTTTTCAGCACAGTCTCAGCCACCATGCCGATGAGCTTCACCCCCGATCAGACCCGTGCCCGCTTCGCCGAAGCGATGTCTCAGACGTACCGCCAGGAGGTGCCGCTGTATGGCCACCTCGTCGATTTGGTGAACGGCATCAATGCTGAACAAGGCACAGAGGGCTCACGCCTGGCCGTCGAGCGCCACGGCGCTATCCGCGTGGGCACGGCAGCAGAGCTGTCCATGATGCGCCGCCTGCTGGCCGTGCTCGGCATGCAGCCAGTGGGCTACTACGACCTGTCGGTGGCCGGCATCCCGGTGCACTCCACGGCCTTCCGTCCGGTGGGCGAGGCATCGCTGGCGCGCAACCCCTTCCGCCTCTTTTGCTCGCTGCTGCGCACCGAGCTGATCGCCTGCCCGCAGGTGCGCCAGCTTGCCGAGAACGCCCTGACCGGCCGCCAGATCTTCACGCCCGGCTGCGTGCGCCTGATCGAGCGCTTCGAGGCCCGGGGCGCGCTCTCGGCCGACGAGGCCGAGGAATTCGTCCAAGAGACGCTGCACACCTTCCGCTGGCGCGGTCATGCGACGGTGAGCCAGGCGGTCTACAGCGCCATCAAGGCTCAGCATCCGCTGGCGGCCGACGTGGCCTGCTTCCCCAACCCCCACATCAACCACCTCACCCCGCGCGTGCTGGACATCGACGCCGCGCAAGCCGCCATGCGGGAGCGTGGCCTGCCGGCCAAGGCCGTGATCGAAGGCCCGCCGCGCCGCGCCGTACCCATCCTGCTGCGCCAGACCGCCTTCAGCGCCTTGTGTGAGGACGTGACCTTTGCCGACGGCACCCGAGGCGACCACACCGCCCGCTTTGGCGAAATCGAGCAGCGCGGCTGCGCCCTCACGCCCAAGGGCCGCCAGCTCTACGACAAGCTGTTAGAGCGTGCCCGGCGTTCCGCGCAGCAGCATGGGGCGGTCGAGCCCAAGGCCCTGGCCGAGAACCTCCACCGTGAGTTCGAAGCCTTCCCCGACGACCTGGAGGCCTTGCGCCGAGAGGGCCTGGCCTACTTCCGCTATTCGCTCAGCCCCGAGGCGGGCAAGGTCCGTCTACCCGCCAGCCTGGTAGACATCAATGCACTGGTGAGAGAGGGCTTGCTGCACGTGGAGCCTCTAACCTACGAAGACTTCCTGCCCGTCAGCGCAGCCGGCATCTTCCGCTCCAACTTGGGCGAGCAAGACGGTGGCGTGTTCGCGTCGCATTCCAACCGAGCAGCCTTCGAAGCCGCGCTGGGTGCCAACGTGCTCAACGAGTTTGAGCTCTACCGCGAAGCCGAGGGCGCGTCGCTGGCCAACTGCTTGCGCCAGTTGGCGCGCGCCGCATGACCGGACTGGCTGAGCGCATGCGCGCCGAACTTGGCGAGCGGGCCGTCCTGCTGGATGGGCAAGACCTGGCTCCCTACCTGCAGTCTGCCCGCCACGGCGCGGGCCTGACGCGCGGCGTGATCCGGCCCAGCAGCCTGGCGGCGATCTCATGGACGGTCGCCGAGCTGGTGCGCTCGGGCGAGCCCTTCGTGGTGCAGGGCGCCGCCACCGGCCTCGTGGCCGGCGCCACGCCCAGCCGCGATGGCCGCCAGTGGGTGCTCTCCACTCAGTCCCTGCGTGACCGACTGGAAATCGACCCCTTGAGCCGCAGCGCCGTCGTGTCGGCCGGCCACCGGCTCTCGGACCTGAACCGTACCGCCGCCAAGCAGGGGCTGTGCTTTCCCATCGACCTTGGCGCTGACCCGACCTTGGGCGGCATGATCGCCACCAACACTGGCGGCGCACGCCTGATCCGCTATGGCGGCGTGCGCGAGAACTTGCTGGGCCTGCAAGGCGTGCTGCTGCACCCGCCGGGTCAAGCGGTGGGCCAGCTTCACGGCCTGCGCAAGAACAACACAGGCCTGGACTGGAGCCAACTGCTGTGCGGCAGCTTCGGCGCCTTCGGCCTCGTCACCCATGCCGTGGTCAAGCTGCACGCCCTGCCCCGGCAAACCGCCACCGCGCTGCTGGCCTTGCCGTCCGCAGCCGTGGGCGTGCAATTGCTGGCCGACTTGGAGGCCGAACTGGGCGACTTCGTCACGGCCTTCGAGGGCATCTCCGGCCCGGCATTGGCGGCCGTGGTGCGGCACCTGCCGGGCGCGACCGCGCCGTTTGCCGAACTGCCGGTCTATGCCGTGCTCGTGGAGCTGACCTCGACGCTGGGCGTCGACCAGGGCCTCGATCTCAATGCCCTGCTGCTGTCCTGGCTGGAGCGCCAGATGGAGTCGGGTGCCGAACTGCTCGACGCCGTGGTGGACAAGCCCGAAAAGCTCTGGCGACTGCGTCACGGCCTGAGCGAAGCCGTGCAGCACCTCGGACGCATGCTGGCCTTTGACCTCTCGGTCACGCGCTCACGCTTTGCGCCCCTGCGCGAGCAGGCCCTGGCCGTGATCGCCGAGCACCTGCCCGACGCGCAGGTCTGCGACTTCGGCCACCTGGGCGATGGCGGCATGCACCTGAACTTCGTGGTGCCTTGGGACACGGCCGAGGGCCGCATCGCAGCGCTGCGCGAGGCCATTTACGACCTCACCGTGCGCGAGTTCGGCGGCAGCTACAGCGCCGAGCACGGCGTGGGCCCCAGCAACTCGGCCTTCTACCACCGCTACACCGACGCAGCCACGCTGGACTGGGCGGCCGCGCTGCACCGGCACTTCGACCCGGCCAGACTGCTGGGCAACGTTCGACTGGATCAAGCCACGGGTTCCGGGGCGACTCCACCGGGGAGCTCAAGCAGCCTGCATCACGCAGGCTCACTTCAAAGAGTGTCAGGCGCGGGCACGAGCGACACCCCTTGAGCCTGAGCCGCCGCCGCCTGCGCCCGCATCGCGCGCACGTAGGCGTCTCGCTGCTGCAGGCGCAGCCAATACGCCGCCACAGCCGGCGTGAAGCGTTCGGCAATCCCGAGATACTGCGCCAACATCAAGGCATAGCCGACGGAGACGTCCGCGGCAGTGAACCGGCCGGCACACAGATACGGCTGCTCAGCCAGCAGCGGCTCCAGCGTACGCAACCGGGCAAGGAACCACTTCGTGTAGTCCTCGGCCACTGCGGGCTGTCGCCTTGGCTCCGGCTCGAACCGCGAGTAGCGCAGCACCAAGGTCTGCGGGAAGGTCAGTGTCGCCTCGCCGAAGTGAAGGAAATTCAGGAAGGCGCCAAAGCCTGTTTCGCCCGGTTCGACTTGCAGCGTCGTCGGGGCACTCAGCGCGCACAGGTACTCGCAGATCGCGGCGGACTCGGTCATGCGGACATCGCCGTCAACCATCAAGGGCACGGTTCCCAGGGGGTTCTCGTCGAGATACCAGCGCGCCGACACGCGCGGCGGAAACGGCAGCAACAGGAGCTTGTAGGGCAGCTCAAGCTCCTCCAGCATCCACAAGGGCCGGAAGGAGCGTGCGCTCATGCAGTGATAGAGGGTAACCATGAAGTTGCTCCATCGGCGGCCGCAAGCGGCACGCCGGTCAAATCAATGTGCGGGCATGGCGCGCAGCTTCTCGCGCGCCCACGCATCGGCAACACGGTTGGGCGCAGCGCCAGCGGCACGGTCAAGCAGTTCCGCGACCCGTGAACCGCTGCTCATCATTGCGCGTACACCCGGTCTTTGCCCAACATCACCTGCTGATGCCCGCATCCGGCAGGGATCATCGGGAAGCAGTTCTCCTGGGCCACGACTGCCACATCCAGAAAATACGGTTGGTCGGACGCCAGGCATTCGGCCAGCGCTGCGTCCAGTTCGCTGCGCTGGGTGACACGGCGGGCCCGCCAGCCAAAGCCACGGGCCACGGCCACAAAGTCGGGCAGTGCCGCGGTGTAGCTGTGGCTGTAGCGCCCCCCGTGGATCAGTTCCTGCCACTGGCGCACCATGCCCATGTAGCCGTTGTTGGACAACACCACCTTCACCGGCGTGCGATGCTGCACGGCGGTGGACAGCTCCTGGATGTTCATGAGGATCGATGCATCGCCGCTGACGCAGACCACAGTCTTGTCCGGGTGGGCGACCTGCGCGCCGATGGCCGCCGGCAGGCCGTAGCCCATCGTGCCGGCGCCGCCTGAGGTCAGCCAGCGCATGGGCTTCTCGAAGCTCAGGTGCTGGGCGGCCCACATCTGGTGCTGACCGACGTCGGTGGAGACGATGGCGTCCAACTTGCTGAGTGCTGCCTGCAAGCGCGTCATCAGCGCCTGCGGTGCAATCGCACCTGTCCCATCGTCGTAGGCCAAGGATCGCTCGGCCCGCCAGCACTTGATGCGAGTCCACCATGGCGCCAGCCGATCCCGCGGAACAGGCAGGTCTGCAAAATGTGTCAACAACTGGGTGAGAGCAGACTCGCAGTCCCCGACGATGGGGATGTGGGCCTTGACCGTCTTGTTGATCGAGGTCGGGTCGATGTCGATGTGAACAACACGCGCTTGCGGACAGAACTGGTCGAGCCGGCCGGTGACGCGGTCATCGAAACGTGCGCCGACGCAGACGATCAGATCGGCATGGTGCATCGCCAGATTGGCTTCGAGCGTGCCGTGCATGCCCAGCATGCCCAACCACTGCGGGTCGGACGCCGGGTAGGCGCCGAGCCCCATCAATGTGAGCGTGCAGGGCGCGCCGGCAGCGCGCACCAGCTGGCGAAAGGCTTGACAGGCCTCGACGCCCGAGTTGATCAAGCCCCCGCCACCGTAGAACACGGGTCTTTGGGCTTGGCGGATCGCGTGTGCCGCAGCCTCAATCTGGGCAAGAGTGGAGCGCTTGAACGGCATCGGCACCGTCGGCGTTGGCGTTGGCGGCGCCAGCCGTTTCGTGACCTTTCGCTGCTGGAGGTCTTTGGGGAAATCCACCAGCACCGGACCGGGCCGTCCGCTCCGCGCGACGGCCACGGCCTTATGCACCACGGCTTCGATGTCGTCAGCACGGCGAAGTTGCACGTTCCACTTGGTCACCGAGCGCGAGATGCCGAGTGCGTCGCACTCCTGGAACGCGTCAGTCCCGATGGACGACGTGGCCACCTGGCCGCTGATGCACAGCACCGGCACCGAGTCGCACAGCGCGTCGAGCAGCCCGGTGGTGGTGTTGCTCATGCCAGGACCCGAGGTCACAAACACCACGCCCAATCTGCCGGTCGAGCGCGCATAGCCCTGGGCCGCATGCACTGCGGCCTGCTCGTGGCGCACCAGCACATGGCGCAGGCGAGGCTCGCTGTGCAGAGCGTCGTAGAGCGGCAGCACCGCTCCACCCGGATAGCCGAACACCGTGTCGATGCCAAGCGCAAGCAGGGTGTCGATCAGCAGCGCGGCGCCGGTGACCTCGAGCACCTCGTCGGCCGCGCTTGCAGGCGGCCCAAAGGCCCGGGTGGCGGGAACTTCGACGTCGATCATGGGGAGGCTGTTCATGCTGCTACTGTTCCCGAACTTTCGCAAAAAGTGCTTCTGTTTTTTCCGAAAAAAATACCAACCAAAGCAAATCTTGCCGACATATCACAACGAGCGGAAAATATTTCTGAAGCACTAGAAACACGACGGACCATCAGTCCAAGATCATCGCCATGCCCAAACCCAAAGCACCTGAACTCGACCGCGTGGACTTCGCCATCCTGCGGGCACTGCAACGCGACGCGCGCCTGAGCCTGGCCGAAATCAGTGCCGAAGTGGGCCTGACCACATCGCCCTGCTGGACACGCATCAAGCGACTGGAAGACGCTGGTGTCATCGAGGGGTACTCGCTGCGGCTGAACGCCGAGAAGATTGGCCTGAAAGACATGGTGATCGTTCAGCTCACGCTCGACAGCCACTCTGACGAGGCGCTCGAACGCTTCGGCCGCGAGCTTGAGCGAATTCCAGAAATCCTGGAGGTCTTTCTCGTGTCCGGCGACTACGACTACCACTTGCGCATCGCCGTGGCCGACACGCGCGACTACGAACGTCTGCTGCGCGAGAAGCTCTACAAGATTCCAGGCATCCGGCACAGCAAGTCCAGCTTCGTGCTCAAGCAGCTGAAGAGGGGCGAGCTGCCATTGAACAGCCCGTAACCCTCGTGCAGTGTTCATGCGCGACGCGACAAGGCCGGGGCTAAGTTCCCTGTCTCGACGCCCTCGATTTGGCCCAGCAATCGAGCGCGCTCGGCCCGCATCCGCGCCAGATGTGCGGCCTTCACATGCCCGTATCCGCGAATGTGCTCAGGCAATTGGGCCAGTTGGACCACGGCCTGGAGTTGATCGCCTCGCAATTGCTTCAAAAGGCGGCCGAGTGTGCCCTCGTACTCATCCACAAGTTCCCGCTCCTCGCGCCGCTCGCGCGTGTAGCCGAAGACATCGAAGGGCGAGCCGCGCAGTCTCTTGAGTTTGGCAAGCACGCGCATCGCCTTGAGGACCCAGCCGCCGTACTCACGCTTGACGAGATGCCCGGTGGTCGGGTCTGTGCGGGCGAACAGGGGCGGCGCCAGGTAGACGGACAGCCTCAAATCGCCCTCGAACTCCGCGCGCAGCTCGGCCAGAAATTCCGGCGCGCTGTACAGCCGCGCCACCTCGTATTCATCCTTGTAGGCGAGCAGCTTGCTGAAGCCGACAGCCACCGCCTTTGCCAGGCGATCACTGCCCGGCGCCAAGCCTTGCTCGGCCTCTACCGCACGCTCGACCAGGGCACGATAGCGCTGCGCATAGCGCGAGTCTTGATAGTCAGTCAGCAGCTTGCTTCGATGCTCGACGATGGCAGCCAGGCTCTCGGGAGCGGGTTCCAACGAGGCAACAGCGCGATCGCCGCAACGGTGAATCGCCTCCTCGACCGCCGAGGCATCATGCACACACAGGCGCCCGAGCCTGAAGGCGCGCAGGTTGAGCGGCACCTGCACGCCATTGAGTTCAATCGCGCGTTCGATGGCCTCGACTCCCATGGGCAGCCAGCCACGCTGCGCAGCCATGCCCACCATCATCAGGTTGGCCCCTACCGGATCACCGCACAGCAGCGTGGCCCATCTTGTCGCGTCGGCATAGTGGACGCGATGCGGCGGCAGCTTGGCGCTGACCTTGCTCTTGAGCAGCCCGGCATCGACCCGGGCGTCCGCCTGGGTCACGAAGGCCGCTGTCGGCGCCACGCGGTCGTTGCCGAGGAAGCAGGTCTTCTCGCCATCCAGCGTGCGATAGCTCTCGTCCCCCAGTGCCGCGATCAGATCGAAAGCCAGCACTAGCGATGCGTCACCCAAACCCAGGCGTGGGCTGGCCACGACGCCGCCGGCCGGTGCCACACGCAGGTGGCTATAGACGGCACCGTTTTTTTGCGACAGTCCCGTCATGTCGTAGACGGAAGGCACCATGCCCTCGAGATGCGCCGCCATCGCCAGGATGGCACCCACCGTGATCACCCCGGTGCCGCCGATGCCGGCGATCATCAGGCCGAAGCCAGCCTCAGGCACGGGCAGACGCTCCGGCACGGGAACGCAAGCCAGGCGCTCGTCTCCAACCGCCGTGACGGATGGCCGACGCAGCCGCCCGCCTCGCACGCCGACGAAGGATGGGCAGAAGCCATTGGCACAGCTGTAGTCCTTGTTGCACGAGGCCTGGTTGATCGTCCGCTTCCTGCCCAAGGCTGTTTCCTTGGGATCGAGGCTGACGCAGCCGGAGCGCACGCCGCAATCACCACAGCCCTCACACACCGCGCTGTTGATGAAAAGGCGCTTGTCAGGGTCGATCAACTCGCCCTTCTTGCGGCGTCGGCGCTTCTCGGCGGCGCAAGTCTGCTCAAAGATCAGCACGGTGCAGCCGGCCGTGTCTCGAAGCTCGCGCTGCACCTCGTCGAGGTGGTCGCGATGTCGCACCTGAACGCCGGCGGGCAAACCCGAATCAGGGCCATACAGGGCGGGCTGGTCGCTGACCACGACCACGCGCTTGACCCCTTCGTGCTGCACCTGCTGAGCCATGGCGCCCACGGAAAGCGGGCCGTCCACCGGCTGCCCCCCGGTCATCGCGACGGCATCGTTGTAGAGAATCTTGTAGGTGATGTTGGCGCCGCTCGCCACGGCGGCCCGGATGGCCAGCAAGCCCGAGTGGTAGTAGGTGCCGTCGCCCAGATTCTGGAATACATGCCCAGCTTTCGAGAAGTGGTGCATCCCGACCCAATTGAGGCCCTCGCCGCCCATCTGCGTGCTGACCAGGGTGCGCGGTTTGGCCCACATCGCCATGCCATGACAGCCAATGCCCGCCATCGCCACACTGCCATCGGGAATCGCTGTCGAGGTGTTGTGCGGGCACCCCGAGCAGAAATAGGGCTGGCGCCTGCCGGTATCCGCCACGATGGCGGTCAGGGCGCCGCGGTAGGCGCGAAGCGATTGCACGCGTTCGTCGAGAGCGGCATCGGCCAGGCCGTTGGCACGCAGGCGCGAGGCGATAGCCAGCGCCACGTCGATGGGTTCAAGCTGCTGGTCTGAGGCCAGCAGCGTCTGCTGATGCTCATCATTCTTGCCAACGATACGCGGCCGTGCCGCATCGTTGTAAAGGCAGGCGGCGGCCTGCGGCTCGACGAAGGCCTGCTTTTCCTCGACGAAGAACAGTTCCTGGCGCCCCTGCGCGAATGCCCTCAGACCAGTGGGCTCCAGCGGCCAGATCAATCCCACCTTGTAGACGGCCAAGCCGAGCTGCCCCGCGCGCTGATCGTCGATGCCCAGATAGCCCAGGGCCTGAATCACGTCCTGATGCGCCTTGCCTGCGGTGACGATGCCAAAACGGCCCGACGCACCCAGTGTGATGCGATCCACTCCGTTGACCCGCGCGAAGCGATGCACCAGTGGCAGCCGATGCCGGAGCAGGATGGCCTCATCCCGGCCGGGGCTGTAGACGCCCCGATAGTGGACTCCGTCGGAGGGCAGCAGGTCATCGGGCAGGGGTCGCTCGATGTGCAGCGCATCAGGATCCAGCGAGACGACGGTGGTCTGCTCAACCGTTTCGTTGACCACCTTCATCCCCACCCAGCAGCCGCTGTAGCGTGACAGCGCATAGCCCAGGAGCCCAAAGCGGACGATCTCGCCCACATCGGCCGGGTAGAGCATCGGCACGTTGTTGGCGGCCAGGGCCTGTTCGCTGTGATGGGCGATGGTCGAGGACTTGCCGGGATGGTCGTCACCGAACACCACCAGCACGCCGCCCAGTGGATGGGTTCCGGCGTAGTGGCCGTGCTTGATGGCGTCGCCGGAGCGGTCCACACCCGGCCCCTTGCCGTACCAGAGCGCGAACACCCCGTCCACGCGGGCTGGGCCCAGCTGTTGCAGCTGTTGTGTGCCCCAGATGGCCGTCGCGGCAAGATCCTCGTTGACCCCCGGCTGAAAGACGACGTCGGCAGTCTTCAGCGCCTTGGCGGACTTCCAGAGCGCCGTATCGAAGCCGCCCAACGGCGATCCGCGGTAGCCGCTGACGTAGCCCGCCGTATGCAGCCCCGCGCGCCGGTCGAACTCGCGTTGCAGCAGCAGCAACCTGACGAGTGCCTGGGATCCGCTCAACATCACTTCACGGTGCCGCAGGTCATGGCGGTCGTCCAGCGATGCTGCCCTCAACAAACGGGCCTCTTCCAATTCGATCTCCTAGGCGGAAATTGCGACCCCGCGCCGCAAGTGACTTCGACGGTGGATCTTTCAAGCTCCCGGGCGCAACAGTGGCCCGGGCGGCCGATGGCAGCGGTCAGTCGGCGTCAGGCTGAGTCAGGGGCCACACCGTGTTGACCAGATAGTCAAGGAACCTTCCCGGTTCTTCGAGATGCGGCATGTGCGCCGAGCGCTCGAACCACTGCCAATGCTTGCTCGGCGCCCGAAGCGTTTCGTACCACTTGCGTGCCACACCGGAAGGCGTGGCGAAGTCATGGCGGCCTGCTGCGATCACGATCGGGCAGCCCAGTTCGCCAAGCTCCTTGAAGTCGGAATGCATCAATTCGGGCAAGAGGCGCTCCACGGCATCCTCGACTTGCCCGGTGCTGTCCAGATCCGCTGCCGTGTATTCCGGGCACAGCGTCTTGGCGTGGTCGAGGACATCGAGATCCTTGCGTCCATGGATCATTCCGCCCAGGTGAACCACCCACTTGCGCTCGGTCAGAAGCCGCATCAGCGTGGAGGCGGTCGGTGCCATGTCGGGATAGGGCGCCAAGGATTCGAGTTCCGTGATCGCATCGGCCAAGCCCAGCGCCCTCGCCTGCCGGACGACGAAGTCGTAGCTGGCGCGTTCGTTTTCGACCCAGTCGATGACCTGGCCGACGCCGACGTACGCGTGCAAGCGCTCGGGACAGCGCTGCGCCAACAATGTCCCGACCACGCTTCCCCAGGAATGGCCCAGCACCACGATTTTCTGGCGCTTGAACCGACCACGCAGGAAGTCCACCACCTCGCAGGCGTCTGCCACCATGTGATCGATGAGGGAGGCTCCGTCGGCCAGATCCGGCCACGCTGCAGCGCCAGACTTTCCACAACGCCGCTGATCCCATTGCACGACGACGAAGTAGTCTTCCCAGCCGCTTTGGTAGAGCCAGCTGGTGGGCATCTCCGGGCTGCCGGGGCCGCCATGAATGAACAGCAGCACAGGATTGCGTGCATCCCTGCCGCGAATCGAAAGCCATTGCTCAGTCCCACCAATCGAAACGGCCAGGAGGTCCTCGATCCCCTCCTGCGCAACGATCCGGCGTGCATTCCTCAAAATCTCGACAAAGGAGCTTCGCTCCGGGCTAGAAGCGATCTCGCTCATGTTCCCTCCCGTGCTCCGGCCACAGCGGCCAAGTAGGCACGCTCACCAATGGCCAATAGAACTGCTGCCATGGCCAGAGCGCCAGCCCCCACCGAAGACGCCGCATACAGCACGCTTCCTGGATCCGTACCCAGCACGTCAGACAGGATGCCGACCCCCGTTGTTCCCAATGCGGTCAGTGAAATGGATACGAGGGTTCCCAGCGCGACGATGCGCGACACGAAACGAGCATCGGACATGTCCTGCATCATGGTGGGCGCCAAGACAACGCCCGCAATCAACGCCGCAACCATCACCGCCAGCAGCAGATAGACGTGCATCGCCGAACTGGCCGCTGACAACATCACGCACGCAAGTGCGGCCGCCGAGCAGCCGCCAACCATGATGCGCAGCGGTGCCGCGTCCCGAATTCGGCGCTGCAGGAATCTCAACCCCAATGTGCCAACCACGGCTCCCGACACGATCCCGACGAGGAAGCAAGTGGCCATCGAAGCCGCGACGTCGTCAGCCGTAGCACCGAACCGCCGCTCCGCGATCACGGGCACCCATGTGGTGAAGGCCTGCAAGCCCATGCTTCCCAAGCCAAAGGCGCAGAACACGCAGAACAGTGCAAGCCGGTGCTGCCGCAAATACGGCCAGATGGGTGGCGACGCGACCGTCTCGTGAGCCTTCCGTGGTCTGTCGGCCTTCAAGAAGACAAGGAAGAACGAACAAGAGATACCCACTGCGGCCGTCAGCAGCAGCGCGGCACGCCACTCCTCCAGCCCAACCCAAGGGTACAAGCCCCAACTGCCCAGCGTTGAAGCCGCACCGGCGACACCGCCTGCCAGGCCGATCCCTGCGCCGATCAGCAGGAGATTCAAAGTGGCGTAGACACTGTTCGCCAGCGCCCGCGTTCGTTCGGGAAATGCTCGCGGTATGTAGGCATACACGATCGGCGCCATGGCCGTCTCGAGGAGACCCATGCCAGCAGAACTGAGAAAGAGAGCGCCGTAGCTACGACTGTTCGCGCCGGCGACGGTTGCCGTGCCCCACAAGGCCAGGATACCGAAAAGCACCTTGCGCACGTCGTACCTATCGGCAGCCCAACCCACGGCAAGGGCGGTCATCCCCGCGATCAAAGAGATGCCGACGCCCTGTAGAACACCAAGTTGAGTGTCGCTGAGCCCCAACGAGAGTCGCAAAGGCTCTCCCAGCAGCGTGAGTACCTGCCGATCCAGCGAGGCCACCAAAGTCAGGAGAACGAGGATCGACAAGGTGAACCAAGCACGTCCATTCGCCCTAGACTTACCAACGGCCTCAAGGCCAATGCTGTCCACGACCTTCATGGCAGCCTCAACTAGTACGCCGCGGTGACGGAAAGCGTGACCGTGCGCGGTCGCGCCTCGACCACATATGCAGGCGACCCCAATGGCACGAAGTTGGTCTGTGCGCTCATCTGGGTTCTGCGGTCAAAGAGATTCCGAATCGACAGGCCGAGATCGAATCTGCCCATCTTCATGCCGGCCTGGGCATCCGCCAGCGCGTAGCCCGGCAGCCGGTAGGACGGCAATGAAGCGCTGCCCGCAAAGCCCGCGTCACGATGACCGACGCCCCGCACCGCCGCGCCCACATAGCCTTGATGCTCACCTACGGAAAACTCGTATCGAGAGCTGAGGCCGAAAGACCACTTTGCCTGATTTGGCAGTTGTGCACCCTCGACGCCGATTCCGGGCCCGGATTCAGTCAGCCGACCATCGGTGTAAGCGAGGCTCGTGGCTACGGTCCAGTCTGGTGACACCCGCAAGGTCAGACTCGCCTCAGCGCCATCGATCTTGGCCTTGCCAGCGTTGGTCAGGAGGTTCAGTCCCTGAACAGCGTAGTACTGTTGAATATTGCGCCAGCGAATCTGGTAAACGGTGGCCTGCACCGACAGGGTCTGATCCAGCAGATCGGCCTTGTAGCCGCCTTCATAGCTCCACAGCGAATCACTCTTGAAGCTGGCAGGCGCCGCAGGCAATCCAGTGGCGGGATCCAGCAAGACGACATTGGGACCGCCGGGTCGATAACCACTGGCTGCCCGCACGTAGACGTTGCTCGTTGGCGAAAGGGCGTATTTGCCTGTCAGCAGGTAGGTAGCAGTGGTCTCGCTGGACTCAGAACTCAAGTCTGTGGGCGCCGCGATGAGCCCTCCACCGACCTGGCGGTAAGTCTGGCGATTGCGCGAAACCCGCGCGCCACCCGTGATGCTCCACTGGCTTGTCGGATTCCAGGTGACGTCAGCGAAGGCGGCGAATTCCTCAAACTTGCTCGGCAGCGACGCCCGGATGATGTCAGGGCCTTGGGAGCCGTCAGGCATCACCGTGCTTATCGATTGGTCATTGGTGCCCGTTTCGCGGTCGTAGTACAAGCCACCGAGCCAGGACACCTCTTTCTTGGCATCCGAAGACAAGCGGAACTCCTGGGTGGTCTTCCTCAGCACAGTCGCGACGTTCTGCGGCACCGACGCCACGTTGAGGCCGGCCAGCTCCGACAACAGCGGCCCGTACACCGGCGTGGTGTCAAAGGCCGAGGTCAAATCGATCCGCTGCGCTGACGTCGTCGAGTTCAGACGCGCGAAGCCCAAATCTGCCTCCAACTCCGCCGAATAGACACGGATCTTCGATGTGTACGGCTCGCGCATGGCCAGGCTGCGCGTCGAAGGGCTGGTTTTCGGAGTGCGCGTCACCGGGTCGTAGTCGACATAGTCCAGCCCATCGCGATGCAAGTCTTGCGCAACCGCCGACAAGCGCAACTTGAAGTCCTTGCTGGGCTCCAAGAGGCCCACCACCCGGATCCCTTGTGAGTCGCCCTTGTTGACGCCAGCCCCCCCTGCCGGGCCAACGGCCGTGACATAGCCGGGATCCTTGTCCGAAAAGGCAGCGACACGGACTGCCGAGACGCCAGACTGCACAGGCACATTGATGAGTCCACTGACCGTGTGCCCCAGGGAGCCACCATCGGTGGACTGCACCGCCACTCTCGCCCAAGATTCAAAGGACTTGGTATTGGGCTCGTTGGTCACGTACTTCAATACGCCGCCCATGGCTCCTGCCCCATACAGCGTGCCCTGAGGGCCGCGCAGGAGTTCGATATGGCTGAGGTCCAGAAGAGCCATATCCAAGGCGTTGATGGGGCCGCTCACAAAGGGGCTGTAGGAACCGACCGCGATGTCATCAATGTAGGTGCCGACTGTCGCGATGGTCTGGTCACCTGTCGAAACGCCCCGAACGCTGATCGCCCCCAGGCCTGCCCCGCCCTGCGTCTTCACGTCGACGGCGGGCAAGCCAGCCAGGTAGTCCACAAGGCCCTTGGCACCCGATTGCTCGAGCTCGTCCGCCGACAGCCTGTTGATTTGCAGCGGGACATCTCGAGCCATCTCTTTACGGCGGTTGGCCGTGACGACAACCGCCTGCAGTTGGTTTCTTTCTTTTGCACCGTCACCCGGCTTGTCCTTTTCCAGCACGCCGGCGCTCTGCTCCGCCGGTTCGGCCTGGGCCTGGGCTTGCGCCAATGCCATCACCGGCAGGCAAGTGCCAAGGCAAACCACCGCCGCCGCACGAGCGACCAAGGTGCGCGAGTTGGCGAGGTGTCGTGACGGATCCAGTGGCTTGCTCATGTTGACGTCTCAAAAAGGGGTGGAATTGCCTGCCAAGGTATGGCGTGTGATCCGCAAGATTCCGTGCGGGAGCCAGCGACGGGCGCTGGCGTCATGGCACGCGAACCTCAAGCTCGAAGGTGCCGACACGACAGCTTTGGACTTCGATGAGCAGCCTGCCGCTGCCGGCGGTAATCACCGAGACGACCCGCTCGCCGTCGTTGCCGCGAGTCCAAGGCTCGAAGCCGCTGGCGCGGCCGTAGAGGCCACCGCCCCAGCCCTCCAAATGGCCGATGTCGATCTGCGGCGCGGTGGGCGACAGGACCTGCGCTTGTTCAGCCTTGACCGTGAGCCGCAGCCGCTCCGCATGAGGGAGTGCCTTCGCCGACGACGGCCCATAGGTCGCGAAGTACCCGTCGTTGCGAATGCGTACCTCAGTGCAAACATGCGTGTCGAACTGGGTCTGGCGGAGCACCTCCAGTGTCAGCTGGGGCAGCAAGGAAGCCACTCTGAGGAAGGCAGCGCTTTGCGCGTCGCAGGTCTGCGCAATTCGTTCGAGGGGCGGATTGATGATCCCGACACTGGGGTCAAAGCCTGCCAACTCCACTTCACCGAGCTGCGGATGGTTGAACTTACGCCAGGGCTTGAAGATGCGCCCGGCGTTGTGTTCGCGGTCGAACTTCACCAAGGCGCGCATGTCCTTGCGCGTCAGTTTGATGTAGTTGTCCATGAACGGCTTCTTCGGGGCGATGCCCACCTGCTTGAAGACGTCCCAGAGCTCCACCACATAGGCCAGTGCACCCCGCTGGTGGTAGGCGTAGTCCATCAAGTCGCCATGGATGGTTTTGTCGGGCGAATACAGGAACTCATGGAACCCGCTAACCGTCGGATAGCCGGTGTACTCGGCCATCCACGCCTCGACCTGCTCGAATACCGAGAGGTCTAGGGGATCCATCTTCGAGTCGGGCTGATCGCCAAGGGGGCGGATCAGCACGCCGCCGAAGGTGTGAAGACTTAGCCACACCATGATGTTTGCGTGGCGCGTCGCAAACTCCAGCACGGCACGCGTCTCGGGCGCACTCCCGGGATAGGGGCCTGCGCCCGCCTCTTGAGGCTCAGGCACCCAGTGGTGTGGGAAGTTGCGGTTGAAATCTTGGGAGTTGTCTGACAAATAGTGCGGATCCGGAATGTGATGGCCATCGAAGTTCTCGATCTGCCCCTCCGGATACAGCTTGAAGAACGGCCCTTCGTCTTCGGGTAGCCGTGGCACCAGCACAGGAGGCTCGATCCGCACGCCCTCCTCGTCTCGCAGCTCGGATAGCTCACCTCCAGGGCTGATCTGCCGCATGCAACCGATACTCCCATCGCCGTCGATGTCGGCCGTCACCCACCGCGGCGTCTTCCGGTGGATCTGCTCATCGACCGGGCTGGAGCGAAGTGGTCTTCCGGTGGACAAGAATTGCTCGGCGCCATCCGGAGACAGTCGAGGCACGACATAGAACAGGGCCTCGCGCAGTGAGGCCGCCATAGGCTTTGCCAGTGGTTTCCCGCCGACTTGTTCAGCGCCTGACATCAATGCGATCAGGTCGGAAACGATGGCCAGAGCCACATTGGTGCCGCACACCTCGCTGGCATGCATGTTCGCGTCGATCCAGACCGCCGGACGCAGACGGTCTGGATCCCTGCCCACAATGAGCATGGGAATGCTTCTACCCTCGGCGGACTGGCCGAGTGAGCACAGGCGAACGAGGTCTGCGTGCGTAGCCGCCCAGCCCTCCAACTGCCCCATGAGTTGAGCGTAGTTCAGGTAGCGATCTCGGAACATCGTGGTCTATTTCTGCAACGCCCTATGGATGGGCTCGCAGTCAATGTACCGACGTCCTTACACGCGAAAAATGCGCTGTATCTGATGCTTGCATTGACCCAGGCCGATGTTTTCCGACTGCATGGAGCTACTCGACGACACACGGCACTGCAGCGGAATACAACAAATCGATGGGATTTACACTGCGATTACATTGATGAAACTCGATGCAGTGAAGGTTCTATCGCAACGTGCGAGCAGCACTGCAGAACCTCCACCAGGATTCTTCTCATGCGACAAGTACACGATGTAGATCTCAAGTTGCTTCGAGTCTTTGACGCGGTCGTCCGTTGCGGCGGCTTCTCGGCTGCGCAGGCAATGCTCAACGTTGGGCAATCCACCATCAGTGCGCAGATCGGCAGTTTGGAGGTTCGGCTGGGTGTGCGGCTCTGTGAGCGTGGGCGTGGAGGGTTTCGACTCACTGAGCAAGGCGCGGCTGCGCACGCCGCCACTCAGCGCCTGCTTGGCGCGATTGACGACTTCCGGAATGAATCGGCGCTGCTGACCAGCCTGGTGTCGGGAACCTTGAACCTCGGCATCATCGACAACACCGTTGCCGACGAGCGTTCACCGCTGCGCAACGCGTTGAAGCGGTTCTCAGCTCGAGGACCGGATCTGCGTATCAACGTCTACATTGGCATGCCGGCAGAACTTGAGCAGCGCGTGTTAGACGGCCGGCTACATCTCGCTGTCGGCCACTTCCCGTTTCATGCCCCTGGCAGCACGGCTATTGCACTCTATGAAGAAGTCCATGGCCTGTACTGCGAGGCGACGCACCCATTGGCCAAGTCAGGCCGTGAAACCTCTGATGTCATGGAGGGCCTCAAGCAGGCACGAATCGTCTCGCGCGG
This sequence comes from Roseateles sp. P5_D6, assembly GCF_054049415.1. NCBI lineage: Bacteria > Pseudomonadati > Pseudomonadota > Betaproteobacteria > Burkholderiales > Sphaerotilaceae > Roseateles > Roseateles sp. P5_D6. The sequence continues at coordinate 104,435 of NZ_JBFUMK010000020.1, forward strand.
CTATCTGAGACGACGTGACCTGGATCTGCTTGGCGCCGAATCCGCAGCCTCGACGGCGGACAACATCGAAGCTCAAGCCATACTGATCCTGGGCAACAACTGTGTGGGGTTCCTCCCCAATCACTATGCGGCCCAGTGGGTCGCGGCTGGGGACATGAAGCAATTGATCCCCAGCAAGATGACACTGCGTTCGAAATTCAGTGCCATCTATCGCAAGGCCACGCCACCTGTCATCGTGCAATCGTTTCTCGCTGATCTAGAGCGATCGCGCCGAGAACTCGCTGCGGATCGTGCTGAAGTGGCAAAGCCAAACTCTGATTTCGCTGTCGCCAGCCCAGCCGCTGCGCGGCGCCTTGATGACTGATCCAATGCTCAGTCGTAAGAGCGACATCGCTGCCATTCCAGATAGTGAACAGGTGCGGCTCTGACCACGGCACCTGCACCTGGTCCCGGCGTTCTCGGTCACAGCGACTGCAACCGTAGTAACTGACGCAGCAACCACGCGGCATTTTGGGGACACCACGCTCCAGCCAGGCGTCGCAGTGCTCTCTGCGCATCGGCAATGTCATCAGATGTAAACCCAAATGACATCGATAACATTTGTCAGCACAGTGTGGACTGACAGTCCGGCGGCGGCCGCGCCGGCTCTCGGAAACGCCCACAACGACCAGGGGAGACAACCCATGCACCGCGACCGACCCGCATCACTCAATGGTGATCGCCCTACCTACGACCTCTTCCGCCCGGGCACCCAGGCGCCAGCGGCGAACATGAGACGAAGGACCGCTTCGGCCGGACGCCGGTTGCAGAAGCGATGGTTGAGCTAGCAAAAGCGCTTCATCGCTGATCACCGGCATGCCAGCGCCGGGTCTTCAGTCCAGCGGCGTGGCATGTCCAGGGACGAGAGAGGCAGAGCGCTGCCCATTGCACACCACCGGCGTGTAAGCGATTTCAATGTCCCTGAAATGAGGCTGCTGCCAAAAAACGGTGCATCAATCGCCGTTTGCAGACGTAGGCTGCGCACCCCGAGCAGTTTGAGCAAGGAGCAAGTTGCATCATGACGAGCGGACCCGTTGACGAGATGGCCCACGGCCCGGTAACGCAGTTGCTTCGACAGTGGTCCGACGGCGACGGCCAGGCGTTCGAGCGCCTGATTCCGCTTGTGTATGACGATCTGCGTCATCTCGCGCGCCGCCATCTGCGGGGCGAGCGCTCAGGCCACACCCTCCAGGGCACCGGCCTGGTCCACGAGGCCTTCCTGCGTCTGGCCAAGGAACGCGAAGTGCAGTGGAAGTCGCGCTCGCAGCTGTTTGCGCTGGTCTCCAAGCTGATGCGCCACATCCTGGTCGACCATGCCCGCGCACGCCAGACAGGCAAGCGAGGCGGCGGCCAGATCGCCGTGAGCTTGGAGGAACTTCATGAGTTGCCCACGGATTGGGACCAATCGATCCAGGCGGGCGAGCTGGCACTCAACATCCTCACGCTTGACCAATGCTTGCAACGGCTGGAACGCCTCGACCCGCAGCAGAACCAGGTCGTTGAGCTGCGCTACTTCGGCGGGCTCAGCATCGACGAGACCGCCGAGACGCTGGGTATTTCTCCGGCCACGGTGAAGCGGGAATGGGTGACGGCGCGGGCCTGGCTGCTGCGCGAAATGGCGCGGCCTGCTGCTGTCGCCTCGCGCCGGGAAGTTCTTTCCGCTGTCGCGCCGGCATGAGCTTGCACTGCCGTCCCGGGAGGCAACGGCATTGAGCGCATCGATGGAAGCCGAGCTGTGGCAACGGGCCAAGGCAGTCGTGGCCGACGCCATGGAGCGTCCGGCGAGCGAACGCAAGGCTTTCGTGCGGCATGCCAGCGCCGGCGACTCGACGTTGATGCGCGAGGTCGAAGACCTGCTTGAAGCCGCCGGCGTTGTGGCAAGTCCCCTGGATGCGCCGCCCGCTGAATTCATGCTCGAGGCGCTGGAGCAGCGCGCGACCGGGACATGGGTTGGGCGCACACTGGGTGCCTATCGGCTCGTGTCGCTGATTGCCCGCGGCGGCATGGGCGAGGTCTATCTCGGTGAGCGCGCTGACGGCCAGTACGAGCAGCAGGTGGCGGTCAAGGTGATGAGGGCGGATGCCGACCAGGCCGTTGCCCTGGAACCGTTCTGGGCCGAGCGGCGCATCCTGGCCTCGCTCGACCATCCCAACCTCGCCAAGCTGATCGACGCCGGCGTCACGGGCGACGGCGCGCCGTGGTTTGTCATGGAACTCGTTCAAGGCGACGCCATCGACACCTACTGCGACGACCGCGGGCTTGGCGTGGAAGATCGGCTGCGGCTTTTTGTCACCGTCTGCCAGGTGGTGGGGTATCTGCATGGACGCGGCGTGGTGCACCGCGATCTGAAGCCGAGCAACATCCATGTGCGCGGCGACGGCACGGTCAAGTTGCTGGACTTCGGCATCGCCGAGCAGCTGCATCCGGCGCAGGCCGACAACCAGCACACGGATGGCATCTACCGCATCCTGACGCCCGAATACGCCAGCCCCGAGCAGCTCCGCGGCGAGCCGGTCACGCCGGCGAGCGACGTCTTCTCGCTGGGCGTGGTGCTGTATCGGTTGCTCGCCCGGACGAGTCCCTATGCTCGCGGCGTCGGCGACATCTCGCCGGGCCAGGCCATCCTCGAAGACGACCCGCCTTGGCCAAGCCGGGCCGTCGATGCCAGCCTGACCGGTGCCAGCACACTCAGGCGGCAGCTGCGCGGTGGCCTGGATGCGGTGGTGATGAAAGCCCTGCACAAGTCGCCGGCGCAGCGCTATGCCAACGCGGCGGAACTGGCTGACGATCTCTCCCGGCACCTGCAAGGCCTCGCGGTGCAGGCTCGGCCCCATGCGCGGCGCTACCGCATCGGCCTCTTCCTGCGGCGCCACCGTGTGGCGCTCTCTGCGTCCCTGCTGGTTCTCGTGGCCGCCTCCACCGTGGCGGCCTATGAGGCCTACGAAGCGCGCCGGCAGAAGGCCCGTGCGGAGCAGCACTTCGCCGACGTCCGCAAGCTGGCCACCCTCATGCTGCGCGACCTTCAGAAGGCCATCGCGCCGCTGCCAGGGGGCACGGCGGCGCGGCGGATGGTCGTGCAGAACGCGCTCGACTCGCTGCGGCATTTGAGCGCCGAAGCCGCCGGGGACGCTGAGCTGCAGATCGAGCTGGCCGGCGGCTACCGCAACATCGGCGACATCCAGGGCCGCCCGTACTCGGCCAACCTCGGTGACCCGAAGAGCGCGCGCGACAGCTACGACCGCGGCATCGCGCTGGTGAAGAACCTCGTCGGCAACCCGCGGGTCGCCGAGCCGAGCCAGGCCCATGCCGCGGCCACGCTCGCCCAGCTGTATCAGCGCAAGGGCACGCTGCTGGCCTCCCAGGATGACGACGCCGCGGCGGAGTCACTGGTGGCCCAGGGGGTCGAGCTGATGGACACGTTGGCCGCACATGGCCAGCTGGATCCCGAGCTGCAGACCGTCCATGCCGCGATGCATTCCCAGCTCGCGCAGGTCCAGCGTTTCGTTGACAAGGTGGAGCCCTTCTTCAAGAGCCTGGCAACCGCCCGGCGCCTGTATCTGGCCATCCTCGCTAGCCGGCCTGGCGATGAGACGGCCACATCCGGCCTGGCCACCACCTACCTGGAAGAAGGCACCTACTACTTCGAACGCGATGAGGAGGCTGCGACGGTGCAGCTGGCCATCGCGGCGTTCCGGCGCGCCCTCGAGCTGCAAGGGCCGGTCGTGCAAAGGCATGGCGATGATGCGCGCCTGCAGCGCAATTTCGCGGCCCACCACGCCAATCTGGCCGCGGCCCTGATGCGCGCCAAGCAGCCACGTGACGCGGCCAACGCCTACCGGCAGGCGGTCCAGATCCTGTCCGAACTGAGCGGCCGGGACCCCAGCAACGCACAACTGCGCGCCGAGGTGGCCATCGTCACCGGTTCGATGAGCAAGGCGCTGCTGGCCAACGGCGATGCGGCGGCCGCCGTAGCAGCGGCGCAGCGGGCGGTGGAGGGCTACAACAGCCTGCCAGAAGGCTCATTGCGCGACCTGAACACACGCTACAAGCAGGGCGTGGCCCACTACCTGCTGGGCCAGGCGCTTGCCGCCGGCCACCAGAACGCCCGAGCATGCGCCGCGTGGCGACGCAGCCTGGTCATCCTGCGCGACGTGCAGAGCCGCAACGGCATTGGCCGGACCGACACCACGCCGGCCGTCGTGTCGCAGTCACTGCAGCGCTGCGACTAAAGCGTATCCAGCTGAAACGCCATGAGCCGGTCGCTCCGCGTTTCTCGCCTTATGCGGTATCTGGAACTGATGCGCAGCCGAGGTGTTTGGCATGGGAATGTTGATGTCTTTGGGAGCGGCGTTCGGCCGTGGCGACCATCCGCTTCCGCCCGGAGCGAACGGCACCACGCCGGTATTGCTGCACGACGAGCCGCCAGGGTTGCAACGAGACCTGACCCAGCCGCGGCTGCAGCCGGCGCTGCTCGTCGCGCTGATGGCGGCAGAGACACCCGAGCTGCGCCAACGCTCGGTGAAGGCGCTGCTGCAGTCGCTCGGCTTTGAATGGCTGGGCTACGGCTGTTTCAGCCAGGCGGGAGACCGCCCCGTGCCGCGGTCGTTCTGCACGACCTACGCGGATCCCGCCTGGACGGAACGCTACTTCGCCGAGACCTATCACCTGGTCGACCCGCGGTTGCAGCGCGTGCCCGAATCCGGCCTGCCGGTCATGTGGACGCTGGACGAGCTGCAAGCCGAGGCCGAGACGCCTTCCTACCTGCAGGGCCTGCGCCAGCGCTTCTTCGACGACCTGCGCGCCACCGGTGCCGGCAGCGGCGTGATGATGGGCCTGCCGAGCTTGCCGGGCCGTGATCGGCACATCATCAGCCTGATCTCGAAACGACCGGGCCGCGACTGGATGACCGATGCGGTGCTGGGCCAGGTCCTGACCCTGGCCCTGTGCCTGCACGAGTTCTACAGCCGCTATACGCTGGCACCGCAAGCGGACGGCCTGCGCAGCGCCGCCGGCGCGCTGACGCCGCTGCAGAACGAGATCCTGGCGCGGCTGGCGCGCGGCCTGCCCGACAAGCTCATCGCTGCGCAGCTCGACCTCTCGCTGCACAACGTCGACTACCACATGCGCCAGCTGCGCAAGCGCTTCGGCGTGCGCAACCGCCTGCAACTGATGCAGGCCGCGCTGGGGCCGGCGCCTCACGCCGCCTGAGCCCTGACGGCGGCCCGCACGGGGCCGTTGCGCCGACGGCTGAACGCGGTGGCGCAACGCTGTGCCGAAGCGGCACGGACGCACATCACGCCTTCGGTGCGTGATACCCATCGGGAAGCACCAGCACATCGCCCACTTCGATGTAGTTGGGGTTCTGGCCGCCGCGCGCGTTGATGGGGCGCTTGTCGCTTTCCATGCGGTCGTTGAGCCACAGGTTGTGGCCATAGATCCACTCCACGACCTTGGGATCATTGCCGGCGATGCTCCAGACGCTCTCGTCCGCCTTCACGGTGTAGGTGTTGCCGCGTGCGGTCTTCGACGTATCCACCGGCGTGGGCGGCATGGCGTCGGGCTTGGGCAGGGGCGGCGGCGCCATGCCATGCGCCTGCAGCCAGTTCTTCAAGCCCTCACCCCCACGGGCAGACAGCCGGATGTTGACGTCGGCCATGCAATGGATCTCGCGCGACTTCGGGTTGTAGTCGATGAAGTAGTGCGCCTTGTTGGGATCGTTGACCTTGGCGGCGCCGGGTGCGGCCGCGATGTCCTTGTCGTAGACCCAGCTGCCACCGCGGTAGTAGGTCTGCGTCATCGGGTCCTCGAAGCGCTTCTTGCTGCCGTTGTAGGCCACGCTCGAATAGGACAGGTCCACCTTGGTCGGGTCCTCGGGCAGGGCCAGGAAGGCCTCGTAGTGCTCCGGCGCCTGCTTGTCGGTGTCGTATTCGGACGCCTGGCGTACCTGCTCCAGCCGACCCGTGCGCTGCAGCTCGTTGACCCAGTCCACGAACTTGTCGGGGTCGCCCTTGGCATCGCTGTAGGCATCCAGCAGCCCCTCGGCCAGCGACTCGCCGCTGAGCCAACGGTTGAAGTTGGCCTTCAGCAGGTCGCGGTCGGCAAGATTGTCAGCAGCGCCGGGCGACATGCCGGCGGCGGAGAGGAAGTCTCGATCCACCGATTCCAGCTGCTTGTGGATCTTCTGCTCATTGCCGTACCAGTTGACCAGGTCGGTCGCCGTCCAGGCCATGGTGGCCAGCCAGCCTGCAGGGCCGGCCTCCATGAAGGGGAGCTTCTTGGCCATGAACTTGCCGACAGCCTCGTAGATGTTCGCCGGCGTCATCACCGCCTTCAAGCCGAAACGGCCGAGCGCGTACTTGTTGACGGCGCCCTCGATGGCCAGTTGCGCCGCCTTGATCGGCCCATCGCGCGTCACAGCCGCGCCACCCTGTGCGGCGATCCGCTTGGCTTCCTCGGTGGTGACCAGCGGGTCCTTCAGCAGGTTCCAGGCCCCCTTGAACTCGAGCGTCGAGATCGCGACGTCGTTGGACAGGTTGACGGTGGCGGTCCAGAAGTTGCGCTGGTCCACCGGCTTGCCGTCGACGAAGTTGTTGATCTCGCTGTTCACCCGGCTCGCGTCCCACACCGCAGCGTCGGCATGCAACAGGCCGAAGAAGCCGATGGACTTCCATTCGGCGGTGCGGGTGAACTCGCTGCCGCGCTCGATCGTGCTGAGGCTCGGCAGGCCCCTGGTGTCGTTGAGAACCCTCTGCATGCTCGGCGGCAATGCCTGCGCGCCCTTGTGCGCCAGCGCGGCGCCGGCCTCGAGCACCTTGATGCCCGCGAAGCCCCCCACCAGCCCCAGCAGCACCGGCTTGCGCCAGGACTCGCTCGAGTCGAACTTGAGGTTGTGATAGAGGTAGTCCGTGAACCACAGCTGCGTGACGCCCACTGCGCCCCAGCTCGCCGCCGCCGCCGGGCCATGGTTGCCCAGCCGCCCATAGCCAGCACCGTAGACCCCCTTGAGCTTGTTGTTCTCGATGGCGTTCTCGGCGAAGTCGCCGGTCCACTGCAGGTACAGGTTCACCGGCACCACCCCTGCAGCCGCAGGCGGTGTGATGCCGGCGTCGCGCATCCAGTTCAGCGACGAATGCACCGCCTGCTCCTTGATGCGGGTCGAGGCGGCATCGCTGCCCATCAGCATGGTCTTGGTGTAGTCGTCGTCCAGCAGCGCCTTGCGCTTGTCGTCCACCTGGCTGTAGCCGTCCTGCTTGCCCAGCCTGTCGTCCTGGCCATAGAAGGTGACCATCTCGGTGTCGCGCAGCAGCTGGTAGCCGCGCGCGTCCAAGGTGCGCTTGCCGTCCTCGAAGGCCTTGGCGAAGTCGGGGTGCTGCTTGATCACGGCCTGCAGCGCCTTCTGCTGCTGCTCCTCGGTCATCAGTTTGCCGAAGCGCAGCTGCGGCACTTCAAGCGCGGCCATGTCCTTGTGCTTGTCTTCGAACAGCTGGCGCGAGTTCTTCTTCAGGTCGTCCAGCCCCTTGGCGGTGCTTTGCAGGGTTTCCTTCGCGAGGTCGACCTCATGCCCGCCGGCCGGGCCCCAATCCATCTTGAACTGGAAGTCCTTTTCCTGCCTGGCCGTCTCCAGAGCCAGCGTCGCCCCTGAACCGTTGGCGATGGCGCGCTGGAAGCCGCCATTGAGACGCCCCTGCTGCGGCCCCCAGTTCTCGACGATGTTCATCGTGAAGGACTGCCCCGCGGATTCGACCGCCTTCTGAACCTCGCTCGATTCCCAGGCCATCACCGGCTTGCCGTCCGCGCTGTTGCCAGTCGGATGCGAGCCGGCCGCGGCGCGGTCGATGACCATGCTGACGCCGCCGATGATCTCGTCGAAGTCCTTCAGGCCGTAGCCCATCAGCATGTCGTTGTCCATGCCGCGGAAGGACTTGAAACCCTCAGGCGTGCCGTCGATCGTCATCAGCTCCGCGGAGTGGTCGCCATGCAGCGAGACGTCGTCGATCACCTTGTCCAGGGTGCCGTTCCCGTCCGGACCGAAGAGCTTGTTGACGATGCGCGCCGTGATCTCGGGCGTGAGTTCGGGATGCTTGGCCGGGTCGGTCAGCTCCATCAACTTGCGCGTGGCCGCCGTGGCGGGCGCCGCATAGTTCTTGTCCCGCCGGTAGGTGTCCCCGTACTCGTCCTTGTAGTCCTTGACGCCCTTGTCGTAGGCGTCGGTGACGGCCTGGGCCGATTCGTTCACATAGCTGTCGACGAGCTTCTTCACGCCCGGGTCCGACATCACCAGCTCGCGGATCTGCAGGCTGGTGTCGGCCGGCATCGCCTTGCCGAGGGCGAGCATCTGGTTGGTCGTGCCGCTGGCGCTCTCGGTGTGGCTGATGATGCGCGCCGCTGCGGCCATGCGGGTCAGGTCTTCGTCACCCAGGTAGCGGTCGACCAGGCCCATCGCGGCATCGTCGATCGCCTTGTCGCGCGCGGCGCCGTCCGGCTCCCCGGCCGTGGCCAACGAGATCTCGTGGCCCAAGGCCTCCATCACGGCATTGCGCTTGGTCTCGTAGTCAGCCAGGGCCGTCTTGTAGGCGCCCTCGTCGGTGTGGCCGGTCGCGTTGAGCTGCGCCTGCAGCGTCGTGACCTGGTCGGTCGCGCGGTGGAACTCGTAGAGCTTGTTGCCGGTGTCGCGCTGCTGGGCGTTCTCGGTCTTGACCGTCTTCAATGCAGCGTCGACCACCATCTGCGCCTCGGGGTCGTCGCGGAAGCGCTTGGCGATCTCGTGCGCCGCATCCTCGGTGGCCACCGCGTTCTTCGCGTCGGCCTTGTAGGTCTGGCGCAGCTCCGCCGCGATGGCCTGCTCGCTCTTGGCGCGTTCCCGGATCGTCAGGTTGGCGGCGCTGCGGTAGGCCTGGGCCGCCTTCTCGTAGTCCTCGCTGCCGGGCTTGTACTTGGCGAGTTCCGCTTCCTTCTTGCGCGCGTCCAGCAGCAGCTCGTGGGACAGGTCGATCTCGTCGTCCGTGTAGGTCTTCATCGCCGCCAGGTCGGTGGGCGACGCACCTGCCACGCCCGCCGGCTCCGGCACGCCAGCGATCAGCCGCACCGTGGACGCGAGCGTGTCGGGCGATGCCGCCAGCACCGAGCCCGCCGGCGCGTTCTGCGGCGATTGCAAGGCAAACAGCACCGCGTCGTGCAGCGCTCCCTTGCCGACGTTGTGCGCGCGCAGGGCATCGCCGAACAGGTCGAGCCCGTCGGCACCACCGCCTGGCTTGGCTGGTGCGGCGAGGTGATCCAGCAACGTGCGCGCGAGTTGCCGCGCCTGCGCCGGGTCGCCAGCGGCATCGGCCGCCGTGGCCAGGTCGTCGACCAACGCGTGGTACTCCGCCTTGTCGTCGATGCCCGTGGTCTTGCCGGCCTGGCCGTCGGCCGGCAGGTCGGTGTGGCGCGCCTCCTGGCCCGCCGTCTCGGCAAGCTTGCTGACCACCGGCTGGGCCTTGGCCATCAGCTGCTTGCGCTGCTCGGGGCTCAGGCTCGTGTCGCCCATCGCCTGCGCGAGCTGTTGGGCAGCGGTGGCGGCGCCCGACTGGGCGTAGACGTCCTGGATCTGCTGGGCATAGCCGTCGACGTCATGCTTGGCGACGGGCACGCCCTGCATGGGCTGCAGGAACGGTGGCGGATTGCCGCCCAGGGGTGGCTTTGGCTGCAAGGGCCCCAGCCCGGGCGACAGCGGGTTGTTGCCACCGAGCGGAGGCGTGGCGCGCAGCGGCCCCAGGCCGTTGACGAAGGGCGAACCGCTGTTGAATAGGGGCGCGGCTGCCAATGGATCGTAGAAGGCGTAGGTCGCCCGCGCCTTGTCGACCTGCTTCTGCGCATCCTGGGTGGCGGCCGACGGCGCGGCCGGCGCGCGGTTGTCCTGCGCATCCTTCAGCCTGGCCTTGGCGAGGCCGTGTTCCTTCTCCTTGAACACGGCCTGGGCTTCGGCCTTGAGCGCATCGGCCCGCTTGGCCTTGAGGTCGGCCTTGGCCTCGGCGGCCTTGTCCTTGTCCTGCTGGGCCTGGGTCTGCTGCGCCTTGGCCTCGGCTTCCTCCGCGGCCTTGCGCGCGGCTTCGGCCTGGCGCTTGGCTTCTTCGGCGCGGCGACGGGCTTCCTCGGCGCGCCGACGCGCTTCCTCGGCGGCGCGGCGTGCGGCCTCCTCGGCACGGCGACGCGCTTCTTCGGCCTGTGCGGCGTCGTCCCGGCCGACGAAAGAACTGGACCCTACGGCGTCAAGCATTCACTCTCTCCTTGTCTATGGCGGATGGGCCTGATGTGCATTCCTGCCCGGCGATCAACAGTAGTTGCAGGGGTGTCGCCCTCGCAACTACGAGTCCACGTAGCGCGGGCCTGTTAACGCTATGGCAATGGGCCGCGAAGGCCCGCCACAAGGGGCCAATCAAGGCGCGGCGCGCCGTCCGCACTCGTGTGCCGGCAAGCGATGCAACGCAGAGTGGCCCCTTGTGGCGGGCCTTCCCGAAGGGTTGTCGCCAAAAAGGCCGCGTGCGGCGTTGCCAATGCTCGCCGGGTGCCCAACCCGGCTCCGCTTTGCGCCCTTTTTGGCGACAACGCGACCCATTGCCATAGCGTTAACAGGCCCTAGTTATCCCCCTGGGCCCACTGCAGCAGCCGGGCCACCGGCGCATACAGCGAGCGCGGAATCGGCTGGTCCTGCGGCACCTCGTCGTACAGCAGCTCGGCCAGTTGCGGGTCGAAGGCCATCGGAATCAGCGCCTCGCTGGCCACGCGGCGGATCTGTGCGGCCAGCTCGGCCTCGCCGCGCACCAGCACGCGCGGCAGGTCGTGCTCGCCGAGGTACTGCAGGGCCACCGCCACGCGCTGCGAATGGATGACGGCCGAGGCCATGCGCACGCGGTCTGCCAGGCTGGCGTACACCGCCTCGAAGTGGGCGCTGCGGCGGCGCGAGCGGTTCAGCGGATCGCCCTCGGCGTCCTTGTGCTCGCGCCTCACCTCGTCGATGGACATGCGCAGGCCCTTGATGAACTCGTAGCGCGTGTGCGCGTAGTCCACGCCCGCCATCAGCGCATAGACGAGCCCCGCCCAGGCGAAGCTCTGCAGCACGAGGCTGGCGCCGACGCTCATCGCGGCCGACGGCGTCGCATAGCCGAGCTTCAGCGCGGTATCGAGGCAACCGCGGATCACCAGCCACATCACCGACGCGAGCAGCGCCGTCTTGACCATCATCTTCAGCAGGTTGATGAGGTTGCGCGTCGAGAAGATCTTCTGGAAACCCTGCGCCGGGTTGAGCCGGTTGACGTCGGGCTTGATGCGCTCCCAGGCCAGCAGCCCGCCCACCTGCGCGAATGAGCCGACGAAGCCGCCCGCCGCCGCCATCGCGCCCAGGCCCAGCATGGTGGCCACCAGCACGCGCCCGGCGTGCAGCAGCAGCGCCGGCACGCCGTCGTCCGGTGCGATGAACAGGCGCTCGCTGGTGGCGTGCAGCCACAACTCGCGCCACAGGCCGAAGATCGTGGCGCCGGCCAGCCACAAGGCCAGCACGGCGAACAGGAAGACGGCGCTGGACGCCACGTCGTGGCTGAACACCACCTCGCCCCGCTTGCGTGCGTCGCGCAGCTTCTTGGACGTCGGAGCCTGATCCTTCTCAGCCACTGCGGGGCCTCACCTTGGCCTCATGGAAGAGCGCAGGAATTCGAGCACGCCGTTGTCGGGCCGCAGGAACTGCTGCAGGGAATCCCACAGCACGTACATGAACAGCATCATCATCAGCGCGGCCAGCAGGCCCTTGAGCGACTGTGTGCTCTGGAACACGTTGAGCTGCGGTGCCACGCGCTGCAGCAGGCCGGCGCCCAGCTCCACCAGCATCAGCACCAGGATGACCGGCGCGGCCAGCTTGACGATCCAGGTGAAGAGGGTGTCGCCCTGGCGGATGGCGAAGGCCTCGATCACGCGGCTCAGGTCCGGAAAGAAATCGGCCACCGGCCACAGCCGGTAGGAGTCCACCACCGCACCCACCAGCGCCAGCATGCCGCCGGCCGACACGAACAGGTTGATAACGACCCAGCCGAGGAATTCGCCGGTGGGGCCGTTGTCATGCCCTGCCACGGGGTCGAAGAAGGCGGCGTTGCCGCTGCCGGTCTGGAAGTCGATCAGGTCGCCCACGCTCTGGATGGCCCAGAAGAAGATGCCGAAGCCCAGGCCCAGCATCACGCCGATCAGCGCCTCCTTGGCGGCGATGGCGACCCACATCGTCACCGACAGCGCCGGCATGTCGCCCGCCAGCGGCGACATGAACAGCGCCAGCATCAGCATCAGCGAGTTGCGCGACATGCCGGTAATGACATGGGGCGACAGGAAGGGCGTGACCGCGAACACGGCGAACAGCCGCGGCATCGTCAGCGCGATGGAAGCGAGCAGCTGCTCGGGATGGAGGAAGGCGGACTCGTCCATCAGGCCCGCCGCGCCGCCGACCACATCTGCACCGAGGCTTCCTCGGTCGCCTCGTCCTGCCGGCGCTCCTGCTGCGCACGTTGCTCGGCCAAGGCGCGCTGCTGCATCTGCCTGGCCTTCTCCAGCTCGGCGCTGGCGCGGCGCAGCTGCGCGCGGCTCGCGTCGAGCAGCCCTGCAGCCTGCGCCACCACGACCTGCGCCTGCACTGCGGCCGCGCCGGCCGTCACGATGCGTCCATCGAGCGCACGGCTCCAGGCTCCCGCCTGGCGCATCTGCGCCACGCTGCAGCCGCCCTCGCCCACGGCCGCCACGGTGGACTGCCAGTGCTGCGCCTTGGCCTGGTGCTGCTGCAGCCATTGCTGCTCGGCCTCAAGCGCCTGCGCCTCGCAGGCCTGCAGCGCCCGCTGGTCACGCCCCACCACCTGCAGTGCGCTGCGCTGGTGGCGCTCGCGCACATCGGCCAGCAGCTTCCAGGCGATGGCCATGTCACACGCCCTCGGCGAGCCGCCGCAGCGCCGCCAGTGTCTGCTCGAAGGCTTGGCGGTCGCCGGGCTTCTGCGCGAGGAACTGCTGCGTCGCAGCCCGGCGTTGCACCGCCAGGTCGGCCAGCGCTTCGGCGCCCTGGCGGTACTCGCCGATCTGGATCAGCAGCTCCAGCTCCTGGTACTTGGCCATCAGGGAGCGCAGGCGCCCGGCCGCCTGCGCATGCTCGGGCGACGCCACGGCCGACATCACGCGGCTGACGCTGGCCAGCACATCGATGGCGGGGTAGTGGTTGGCCGCGGCGAGCTTGCGCGACAGCACGATGTGACCGTCCAAGATGGAGCGCACCTCCTCGGCGATGGGGTCGCTGTCGTCCTCGCCCTCGGTCAGTACCGAATACACCGCAGTGATGGAGCCTCGCTCGCCCTGCCCCGCGCGCTCCAGCAATTGCGGCAGCATGGAGAAGATCGACGGCGGGTAGCTGCGACGCGTCGGCGGCTCGCCGCTGGCCAGGCCGATCTCGCGCTGGGCGCGCGCAAAGCGCGTCAGCGAGTCCACCAGCAGCAGCACCTTCTGCCCCTGGTCGCGGAAATGCTCGGCGATGGTGGTGGCCACATAGGCCGACTTGATGCGCTCCATCGGCGGCCGGTCGGAGGTGGAGACCACCATCACCGTGCGGGCCATGCCTTCGGCGCCCAAGCTGCGCTCGATGAACTCCTTCACTTCCCGGCCGCGCTCGCCGATCAGCGCCACCACGTTGACGTCAGCCGTGGAGCCGCGTGCCAGCATGCCCAGCAGCGTGCTCTTGCCCACGCCGGGCGGCGAGAACACGCCCACGCGCTGGCCCTCGCCGAGCGTCAGCAGGCCGTCGATGGCACGGATGCCTGTGACCAGCGGCTCGGCCACCATGCGGCGCGCCAGCGGATTCACCGGTTGACGCTGCACCGGCATGCGCGCCAGCGCCTTCAGCGGGCCCTTGCCGTCCATCGGCTCACCCATGGCGTCGAGCACCCGCCCGAGCAGCCCGGGCCCGACGGGGCAGACATGGCCACGGCCTGAAGGCACCACCTCGGTCAACGCGGAGATGCCGGTGGTCGGCCCCAGCGGCGTCAGGATGGCCACCTGCTTCTGGAAGCCCACCACCTCCGCCAGCAGCGGCGGCTCGCCCGGCGTGCGCAGCTCGCAGAGTTCGCCCACATGGGCCTGGATGCCCGTGGCATCGATCAGCATGCCCACCGCCTTGCTGACGCGGCCGCGCACGCCCACGGTGGGCAGGTGGCCGAAGGCGCGCGACAGGTCGTCGACGATGCTTTGCGTGGCCAGCTCGTCCATCAGCCCTGCTCCGCTGGCTGCAGCAACCCGCTGCGCTCCACCGCGGCTCGAAAGGCTTCGAGCTGCGCGTCAACACCAATCTGCAGCGTGCCCGAGGGCGTCTGCAGCACGCAGGCCTGGGCCGGCAGGGCCGGGTCGGCCACCACGGCCAGCGCGTGGGCCCAGGGCAGCTCGCCGCCGATCTGCCGCAGCGCCGTGCGCACGTGCTCCTCCTGCGCAGGCGCCACGCGCAGCATGACGAAGGGCTCGTGGCGTACCAGGGTGTCGACGCGGCGCAGCGCAGTCTCCAGCAGCGCCGCCGGATCGGCCTCGCTCAGGAACTGCCGCACGGCCTGGGCGACGATCTGCGCCATCGCCGCGCGCAGTGCCTGCAGCTGGCGCTGCGCGGCCAGGGCCTCGCCCACCAGCTGCTGGGCGTACTCGGCCCGCGCGGCCTCCAGCCCCTGCTCGTGACCCTGGCGGCGGCTGTCCTCGGCCTGCTGCCGGGCCTGCTGCTCGATGCGGCGCGCCTCCTGACGCGCGGCCTCCACCACCGCCGAGGCGTCCAGCAGCGCGGCGTACTCGGCCTCCTTCAGCACCTTGCGCTCGCTGAGCAGCTGCAGGTTGTCGGTCGTGATCAGAAAAGCCAGTCCCATTGCGGCAGTCTTTCCGGGACGATGCACAGCAGCATCAGCTCCCTGAGTTGTTCGAACTGGCGCGGCTGCAGCGGTGGCACGCGCAAAAGGCTCACGCGCTGCGGCAACTTGAGCCGGATGCGCTGCAGCACCGCGGGCCCCTCGGGCAGCAGCGCGCCCGTCAGCAGTCGGTAGCCGCGCTGCACCATCACATGGCCGGCCGCGTGCGGGTGTTGCTGCAGCCGCTGCATGTCGACGCGGATGTGGGTGAGCTGGGGCACGCGGTCGAGCACGAAGTCGACCGCGTCGTCGGCCACGCGCAGCGCCTGCCGCCGTACCTGGCTGCCCAGGCCACCCCGCAGACCGAACAGCGGCTTGTGCGCCGCAAAGCCACAGTAGATGGCGAGCAGCCGCAGCGAGGCGGCATCCATCAGGTCCACGCGCTTGAGCTGGGAGTCGAACTGCAGGTCCAGTCCCTCGTCGGCCAGGCCGCRGGCGCGCAGCAGTTGGCCCAGCACCGCGCGACCCGCGGGCCCGAGGTGTGCAGTCCTGCGGTGGCGCACTGGCCAGTCCGGTGGCAGCCAGCTGGGGTGCAAGCCGTCCTCAGGGTGCAGACCCTGGCGCAACGCCATGCGCAGCATGTCCAACGGGCCATGCTCGGATGCCGGCGGTGCCGCTTCGACGGGGGGCTGTACGGTTCGCATCAGCGCTTCAACAGTTGGCGCCGCGCCCAGGTGCGCCAGTCAAGACCCTGGCGGCGCAGCAAACCGGGCAGCGCGATCAGGCAGGCCACCGCGGCCAGCAGCAGCACGCCGAGCGTGATCACCGTGCGGTCGAGCGACAGGCCGGCCACTTCGTAGCGCACTGGCAGATCGGCGACCGCCGCCACGCCGCTTGCACGCCGGGCCTCCACCAGCGACAGCGAAACCTGGTCGTGGGACAAGCCCTCGATGCTGTGCGCCACCATGTCCTTGACGGTGGGCGCCAGCAGCCGCAGGTCCACGTCGGGGCGGTATTTGATGAAGACCGCTGCCGACGAAGGCTTGAGCTTGTCGCTCAGCGGGTCGTTGGCCGGGATCACCACATGCACGCGCGCGGCCACCACGCCGTCGATGGTGCGCAGCGTCTGCGACAGTTCCTGCGAAACCGCATAGATATAGCGCATGCGCTCTTCCGACGGCGTGGACACCAGGCCCTGCTTCTGGAAGACGTCGCCAATGCTGGCGTAGCGGTCGTGCGGCAGCCCCTGCGAGCGCAGCACGTCCAGGGCCGCGGGCAGGCGGCTTTCCTCGACCTTGAGCTGCCAGAGGCCGCCCTCGGCCGCCTCCTTCTCGGCGGGGATGCTCTCCGAGGTCAGCGCGGCCAGCATCTCGTTGGCCTCGCGCTCGTTGAGGTTGGAATAGAGGTCGACCTTGCAGGCGGCAAGGGCGAGGCACACGACCAGGGCCGCGGCGGTGCAGAGTTGCCTAGCCATTGTTCTTCAGCAACGAGTTGAACTGGTTGCTGCAGGCGCTGGCCAGGGCCGTGCACATATGCATCTTGCTGAAGTAGGTCATGGAGTCGTTGCTGAACCTGACGATCTCCATCTGCGCGCGACCGAATTCGACGGCGGCGGTCTGCGGATCGCCCAGGTCGGCCGCCGGCACCATGCGGTGGGCTATCAGCTCGCTGGCCCCGGGGCGCTGGCCGAAGAACTGGTCGGCAGCGCTGGACAGCGATTGCAGCGAGCCGGTGCCGCCGGCCTGGGGGCGGACCATGTAGCCGGCGAAATGCTGGGCTTCGGCCGGATCGATCGCGGCCGGCGCCGTGGCGCTGGACTGGACCGCAACGGCCATGGCATCAACGGGTTGGACCATGATGACCTCGCTGGGGTGAAAGGGATGAAGAAGAAGTGCCGCCCCGGCGCCGGGGCAGAGATGAAATGCCGCCCCGGCGCCGGGGCGGCGACAAGCGGAAGGTCAGACCTTCTGCGACTGCTGGCGAACGTCGCTGGCCGCCTGCAGGACCGTGTTGGTCTGCTGGGCGTTGGCCGACGTGATGGCCGCGGTGCGCTGGGCGCTCTGCGACGTCACGGTGCTGAAGATGGTCAGCTGCTTGTTCTGTTCCAGGATTGCCTTGCTGTCCAGTCCGGACTCGGGTGCGGCTACGGCCATGGTTTGACTCCTAACGTCAAAGGTTGATGACATGACAAAAATCGCCCCCGCCCTCGTGGACGGGGGCATTCCGCACGAAGGCCAGGCCTCCGGTGCGAAATCCCTTGGTGCTCATCGCGCGCCCTCCCTGCCTGGTGACACCACCAGGCCATCGGCCTCGATGCGCTTGAGTTCGGCGCCCGACTTGAGCACCGCCCCCTCGTAGTAGCGGTTGCCATTGGCGAGCTGGATGTAGCTCATGCCACTGGCGTCCTGCGTGATGCTGACCATGCGCGACGGCAGCACGTTCTGCCACGCGTCCCACTGCGCGCGCTGCTGCTCGCCCGCGCGGTCGACCTGGGGCCGCGGCCGCAGCTTCACCTGGTCGGACACCAGCACCGCGGGATGCAGGTCGTCGGCCAGGCGACGGATCTTCTGGCGCACTGATTCGTCCTCGGTAGCGCCGGCCACCACCAGCCGGCCCTGGCCCGCGTAGCTCATCGAGATGCCGGGGTCGCTCACGTAGCGGCGCGCCTGCTCGACGATGTCCTCGGCCGCGTGCACGCTGGTGCTGACCTGCCGGCCGAAAGGCGCCATCGCCTCGGCCAACGCCTGCTTGCGCTGGCGCGACTCGACGTAGCCGCGCACGTTGAAGCGGCCACCAGCCACCGCGACCACTTCGACCTCGGGGAAGGGTTTCAGGGCCTTCTCCACCTCGGCCAGGTCGACCGTGGCGGCTCGGGTCGAACTGCCCGCACTGCCGGCCCAGGCCAGCACGCCGGCCGCCCCGCCGACCGCCAGCACCACCACCGCCACGCTCAGCCAGGGCGAGCCACGGCGCGCGGGCGCTTGGAGCAGAGCGGCCGGAGGCGCGTCGCCGGGCATGATGCTTTCGGCCCACTCGGACGCCGGGTCGTCGTGCTCGGGCGCGGGATAGCTGCGGTCGACCTGGAAGTCGATGCTGCCGACCGACACCACGTCGCCTGCCACCACGCCCTTGCGCTGGGCCTGCACGTCCTGGCCGTTGAGCCTCACGGCGGCCGCGCCGACCTTCTGCAGCGACATCGCCAGTTCGCCCACCGTGAACACCAGGTGGCGTGGCAGCACGTCGCTGCCGGGCAGCATGACCTCGCACTCACCCGAAGCGCCCAGCGTGTTGACGCCCGGCTTGAGCGCGATGGTGCGGCCCTTGACCGCGCCACTGAGAAAGCGCAGGCACCAGCCCGGCACGGCGGCCGTGGTGGTGGTGTGGGCCCGCGCGTTCATTGCGTGGGCTCCTGTTGCACCGGCAGCGGCGGCTTGCTGCCGGGCGTGACGAGGCGCGGCGTCAGCAGGTAGAAGCGCTCCATGTTGTTCTGCTTCTTCTCGCTGTACTGGAACAGCTTGCCCAGCACCGGGATGCTGGACAGCAGCGGCACGCCCGAGGTCGCGTTGGCCTTCTCCTCGGAGGTGTAGCCGGCGATCAGCAGGCTCGTGCCTTCGTCCACCAGTGCCTGGGTGTTGACGGTGCGCCGCCGCACGACCGGGATGCGGTCGACGGTGGTGCTGCTGACGTCGCCATCCTCGATGTCGATGGACATCAGCACGCCGCGGCCTTCCTTGTCGTCGACGATCAAGGGAGTCACGCGCACCGCGGTGCCGGCCGTGACGCTGTAAAGGCTCGAATCCTGGAAGCCGTCGACCCGCACATAGAACTCGCTGAGGTTCTCCAGCACCGCCTCGTTGTTGTCCAGCGTCAGGACCTTGGGCCGCGCGATGAAGTTGGCATTGCCCTTCTGGGCCAGCGCGCTGACGCGGGTCAGCAGGTAGTTGCGCAGGTCGTTGCCGATGGAGGCGGTGAACAGCGCGCCCAGCGGCGTGCTGGGGTTGCCCTGCGGGTTGACGGTGACGACCTGGCCGGCCTCGGAGTTGGCGTTGCCGAAGGTCAGCGGCGGCAGGTTGCCGCGGCCGATCTGCAGGTCGCCGTGGCGGGCATGCAGCCGCCAGTCCACGCCCAGGCTGTCCAGCGTGTTGGTGCTGATGTCCATGATCGTGACCTCGATCTCGATCAGGCGCGGCCGCACGTCCATGGTCTGGATCAGCTTCTCGTAGCGTGCCATGCGCTCGGGCGTGTCGCGCACCAGCACCGCATTGAGTCGCGTGTCGGGCTGGAACTGCGGCAGTTCGCCGCTGGAGAACTCGGGGCCGCCGCCGTCACTCTCGTCCTCGGCGGCACCGCTGCCCTCGCTGGACAGCTTGGCCACGCCGGCGTCGGCGCTGACGCCGAGCTTGGTGCGCCGCACCGGCCCGGTCACGGCCGAGGGTGCCGCTCCGCGCGCCGCCCCGGTGCGGCCATACAGATTGCGCAGCACGGTCGCCACGCCAGGAATGGACACCTGCTTGCCGGCGCGGTTGATCTTGAAATCGGCGGCCCACGCATAGCGCAACGGGAACACCTGCACCTCGGCACGGTCGTCGCGCGCCGCGCGCTGGTCGATCAGCCGCACGGTCTGGCGCACCAGCTCCACATAGCGCTTGGGACCGGAGACGTAGACGTTGCCATCCGCCTCGCTGATCTGCAGCGGATAGCGGGCGTCGGCGATCTTGAGCCGGGCCAGCGTGTCGGCGATGCGCTGCGCGTTCTTGCCGGCGATGGTGAACACCTCGCTGCGCGTGTCGGCGGCCGGATCGACGAACAGGAAGGCGCCGTCGTAATACCAGGTCAGCCCGTTGGCCGCGCAGATATTGCTCAGCACCATCTGCACCGCACCGGGCTGGCTGCCGGTGATGGCGAAGCGGCCGCTGATGGTGCCGCCGACCTTGCCGTCGATGACCGCCGTGACGCCCTGCGACGCCGCCAGCTCGCGCAGGAAGTCGCCTACCGGCTTCTCGTTGGCTTCCATGCGGAAGGGCCGGCCGTTGCGCGGCAGGTCGGCCGCCCTGGCGGGGCTGGCCAGCAATGCCGCGACCAGGCCGGCGCAAAACAGGAGGTAGACGAAGCGCAGCATCAGCTCAGCGAAGTCAGGGTTTGGAAAGCGCGCTCGGCGAAGCGCAGCACATCGCGGCCGAGCCAGCCGGCCGTCACCACGAGGGCGATCAGCACCGCAATCAGGCGCACCGACTGGCCGATGCTCTGGTCCTGGATCTGCGTGACCGCCTGCAGCACGGCCACGACCAGCGAGGTCAGCGTGGACACCAGCACCATGGGCAGCGAGACCATCAGCACGATCAGCAGTCCTTCGCGCGTGATGTCGAGGATGCTCTGAGGGGTCATTGGTGCACCCTTCGGCCTGCGGCCTTGCCTGGCCGCTGCATCGGCCAGGCGTTCGCCAGGCTTGGAATGCCCATCGGGCATCCCAAGTCCGGGCTCACTCCCGCCGAGCGGGAGCGAACTTGCTTGGGGCGGCCCGGCGCGGCGTTCATGCCGCCTCCGCGATCGGGGTGAAGGCCTGCGGCTGCGGGTTGCTGACCCAGCCGACCGGCTGCAGCGCGACGTCCTCGTCGACCTCCTGGTAGGACAGCACCGCCAGCTGGGGCGCCACCGGCTCGATCAGCGTCTTGATGTAGCGCCGCGTGTCGGACGACACGATGGCCACCACGCGCTGCTGGGCGCCACCGAGGATGCGGCGCACCTGTTCGCGCACGTCCTGCGCCACCGCGGGATCGAGCAGCAGCAGGTTGCCGCGCGGCGAGCGCTCGACGGCGGCCTGCACGCGGTCGATCAGGCTGGACTCGAACAGGATGGCGTGCAACTCGCGCCGCGCGCCGACATGGCGGCTGGTGATGAAGCGGCCGAGATCGATGCGCACCAGCTCCGTCAACGCCACGACGTCGGGCTCGGTGGGCGCCCAGATCGCCAGGCTCTCGAAGATGGCGTGCAGGTTGCGGATGGGCACGTTCTCCTGCAGCAGCCGGCGCAGCACCTCGGCCAGGCGCTGCAGCGGGACGGCGCGTGCCACTTCCGCCGCCAGCTCGGGCACCTCGCGCTGTGCCGCGTGCAGCAGACGCTGCACCTCCTGCAGGCCGATCAGCTGGGCGATGTGGCGACGCACTGCATGGTCCACATGCAGGCCCAGCACGTCTTCGCAGGTCCAGGCACGGACCGCTGTCGGTGCGGCATCGACCCATACGACCCGCGAGAAAGGACCGAAGGGCTCCGCCACCTCGGCACCCGCCGGCGGCGTGGCGGCCTCGGCCGCGTCGAGCAGCCAGCTGCCCGGCCGCAGCGTGCCTTGCGAGACCACCACGTCCTGCACCAGCACCTGGTACTGGTTCTCGCCCAGGCCGCTGCCCCAGCCGACCTGCACGCGCGGGAACACCGGCCCCAGGTCGCTCTCGACGCGGGCCTTGGCCGCGGCCATGCGCAGGTCCAGCGCGGGGCGGTCCAGGCGCCCGCGCAGGCCAGTGGACAGGCGCAGCTCCAGCGGTGCGGCGATGGCGCCCTGCACCACCTCGCCACCATCGTCGTCCGCGTCGCTATAGGACATCCAGGCCGGCGTGCGGCGGCTGTCGAGCAACCGGCGCGTCAGCAGCCCGGCGCCCAGCACCACCAGCGCCAGCGTGCCGAAGACCCACTTCGGAAAGCCGGGCACCAGCAGGAAGCTGGCGGTGGCCAGGCCAGCAATCACCAACGCACGGGGATGGGCCATCAACTGGCGGCTGATCTGGTTGGCCAGCTGGCCCCCGTGCGGTTCGCCATCGGCCGACACGCGGGTGATGACCACGCCCGAGGCGATGGACACCAGCAGCGACGGGATCTGCGACACCATGCCGTCGCCCACCGTGAGGATGGCGTAGCGCTGCAGCGCGCCGCCGATGCTCATGTCGTGCATCAGCGTGCCGATGGCCAGGCCCGCAAGGATGTTGACCAGCGCGATGACGATGCCGGCGATGGCATCGCCCTTGACGAACTTCATCGCGCCGTCCATCGCGCCGTGCAGCGAGCATTCCTGCTCCAGCTGCTGGCGGCGCTTTTGCGCCTGCACCGACGACAGCACGCCGGCGCGCACATCGGCGTCGATGCTCATCTGCTTGCCGGGCATGGCGTCCAGTGCGAAGCGCGCCGCCACCTCGGCCACCCGCTCCGAGCCCTTGGCGACGACGATGAACTGCACGATGGCGATGATCAGGAACACCACGCCGCCGACCACGACGTTGTTGCCGACGATCAGCTTGCCAAAGGTGTCGATGATGTGACCCGCATTGGCGTGCAGCAGGATGAGCTTGGTCGATGCGATGTTCAGCGCCAGCCGGAACAGCGTCGTGAACAGCAGCAGCGACGGGAAGGTGGACAGCGACAGCGCCGACGGCACATACATCGCCACGATGAGCAGGGTCAGGCTCATCGACAAGTTGGCTGCGATCAGAAAATCCAGCAGCGGCGTCGGCAACGGCAGCACGAACAGCGCGACGATGGCCACCAGCATGCCGGCCAGCAAGAGGTCGTTGTGGCGGCCCGCGCTGGCGATCAGGTCCTTCATGCCGCTGCGTCGCGGCAGGTGTCTTTGCAGTGCGTTCGGTGCGGGGTCGGCCATGCGAAGCACTCTATGGCGTGACTTTTTTACGCACCACTACGAGTCCCCGTAGCGCCTCGCCGCAGCTCGCGGTGCTACGAATTCACGTAGTTCCTCCCAGCCCCGCGGATGGCTACGCTCGCCGCGTGCTGATGCCTACCGCCGTGATCGATCTGAGCGAAGTGAGCGCGTTGACGCGCTTGCCGGCGCCCGCCTGCCTGGCTCTCAACCGCCTCTACGACCGCCGCGCACCGCCCATCGAGCTGACGCTGCGGGGCGCGAGGCATCGCCTGCAGTGGCATTTCGGCAGCATCCAGGATTTCACTGGATTTGGCCGTTATCGATTCCGCCTCGGCCCTCACACGGGCTGGCTGATGCTGGATTCCCCCGCGCAGGCCGCACTGCTGCAGGAGCGCAGCCATGCCCTGCTGCCAGCCGAGTTGCGCTACGTGCTGCTGGCCGATGCGCTGCAGCCGTTGGCCACCGCACTGGAAGCGGCCCTGCGTCTGCATTTCGAATGGTCGCCGGGTGAGCCTGATGAGGAGGCCGACTCACCGGCGCCACTGGAGGCCGCCGCCTGCTTCACCGTGGCGACCGATGGCCAGGCCTGGCCCTGGCAGGGCTTCGTGCTGTTCCAGGACCCCTCGGCGCTCGACAAGCTGGTCCCCGCCCCGCCCGCTGCCTCAGCTGGCCCCATGAGCAAAAGCTTCGACGGACTGCGTGTGCCATTGGCATTCCGCATCGGCGACAGCGTGCTGAGCCTGGCCGAGGTGCGCGGCATCCGGCCGGGCGACATCGTCAGCGTCGAACACTGGACCGCCGCCGGCACGGGCCTGGTCGTGCAGGCCGAGCTGGGTGGCCCTACGGGCCGGCAACTCATCGCGCGTGCCGAGGGCTCGCGCATCACCGTCACGCAATGGAGAAACCCTTCGATGAAACGAGATGAGCTTGCCCCCGCCACTGAGGGCGACGACGCGACGGGCCTGCCGCTGGACCGACTCGATGCGCTGGAAGTGGCGCTGCGCTTCGAGGTGGGTCATCTGAGCCTGTCACTCGGCGAGTTGCGGAATATCGGCCCCGGCCACGTGTTCGATCTGACACAGCCGCTGAACCGCAGCCCGGTGCGCATCCTGGCCCATGGCAACGTGCTGGGCAAAGGCTTCCTGGTGGCGGTCGGTGAACGCCTGGGCGTGCGCGTCTCGGAATTCGCGCCGACCGAGCTGAAGACCTGACGATGAACACCACCGGCATGCCCGAGCCCATGACGCTCGTGGCGCTGATCCTCGCCTTCGGGGTGGCGCCCTTCGTCGCGATGATGGTGACCAGCTACACCAAGCTGGTCATCGTCTTTGGCCTGCTGCGCACCGCGCTCGGCCTGCAGCAGACGCCGCCGAACATGGTGCTCAACGGCATCGCCATCATCCTGTCGGTCTACATCATGGCGCCGGTCGGCATGGAGGTGGCCGACGCGCTGCGTCACCGCCAGGCCGGTGCCAGGAGCGAGGGCTGGACTGACGTCGTGATGGTGCTGGACGCCGGCAAGGCGCCGCTCAAGGCCTTCCTGCAAAAGCACACCCATGAGCGCGAACGCCAGTTCTTCCTGAAGTCGGCCGCCGCCATCTGGCCCAAGGAGCAGGCCGACAGGCTGCAGGCCGACGACTTTCTGGTGATGGTTCCCAGCTTCACGCTCAGCGAGCTGACCCGGGCATTCCAGATCGGTTTTGTGCTCTACCTGGTGTTCGTCGTGGTCGATCTGATCGTGGCGACGGTGCTGCTGGCGCTGGGCATGTCGATGATCTCGCCGACCACCATTTCGCTGCCGTTCAAATTGCTGCTGTTCGTCATGCTCGACGGGTGGGCCCGCTTGATTCACGGGCTGGTGCTTTCGTATCGATAGCCGTGCGGTAGCACCATGACGCAGATGAGCAATCCGCCAACGACTGTCGTCATCACCATCCCGGAGACGTTCAGCATGCCGAGTGCGAAGGTGAAGCCGCCCAGCAGCACCGCAGCCAGCAGCACGCCCACGATGCTGCCGCGGCCACCTTGGATCGCCACGCCGCCAAGGATGACGATGGTGACGGCGTCGAGCTCCCAGCCCAGCGCGAGGTTGGGCCGCGTGCTGCCAATGCGGCCGGTCAGCTGCACGGCCGCCAGCGCCGCCATCAGTCCCGCAGCGGTGAACAGCAGCAGCCGGTAGCGCTGCACCGCGATGCCCGAGAAGCGCGCAGCCACGGGGTTGGCGCCAATGGCGTAGATGCGGCGGCCATAGACCGTGCGGTGTTGCAGCAGGATGAACACCACCGCCACGGCCAGCATGACGCCGAACTCGATCGGCACGATCAGCCACGGCCAACCCGCAAGATCCCCCAGCGTACCGTTGCCCCACTGGCTCAACCATTCCGGGTAGCCCGTGATGGCCTGGTCGCCCAGCAGCACCAGGGCCAGGCCGCGGTAGAGCGACAGCGTGCCGATGGTGACGACGATGGAGGGCAGCTGCCAGCGCGTGACCAGCCAGCCGTTGAATGCGCCACACACGATGCCGCAACCCAGAGCGGCGGCGATCATGCCGGCCGGGCCTGCGCCGGCCTGCATCGCGTAGCCCATGGCCAGGGAGCACAGCGCCATCGTCGCGGCGATGGAGAGATCGATCTCGCCCGCAATGATCAGCAGAGCCATGGCCATCGCGATCAAGGCCTTTTCCGACATATTGGTCGTGCTGTCGGCGATCGCATAGGGCGAGGCAAAACCGTCGATGCACAGGCCGAAGCCGACGTAGACGGCGACGATCAGCGCCGTCAGCACCCATTCCCAGGAACCCCAGGCCTTCATGCCGCTCGCCTTTCCAGGATCTGCTGCCCCGACCGGCGCTGTGCTCGCGAGTTCAGCATCACCGAAACCAGGATGACAGCGCCGGCAATCGCCTGCTGCCAGAACGGCGAGACGTGGATGACCGGCAGGGCCGCATTGATGACGCCGATGAACAGCACGCCCAGCAACGCGCCGCCAACCGTGCCGACGCCACCCGCGATGCTGACACCGCCGATGACGCAGGCCGCAATCACGGTCAGCTCGAAGCCGGCGGCCAGTTCGGTGAAAGCAATGGCATAGCGGCCGACCCAGAGCAGGCCGGCAAGCCCGGCACAAGCGCCCGACAAGGTGTAGGCCATGCGAATGCGCTGCGACACCGGGATGCCCACGATCCGCGCCGCAGCGGGGTTGCCGCCGCAGGCGTAGAGATCACGGCCTTCCCGTCGCCAGCGCAGCAACCACCATCCCAGCGCTGCGACGGCGGCTGCAATCCACACCAGCAGCGGCAGGCCCAGCAGCTCCGAACGAGGCAGGGCCTTGATGGACGCATGGATGTCCTGGTCGTTGACCCAGGCGCCGCCGCTGACCAGGAAGATGGCGCCGCGATAGACCGACATGGTGCCCAAGGTGACGACGATGGGCGGCAGCTCGAAGCGCGTGATCAGCCAGCCATTGAGGGCGCCCTGCGCCGCGCCCAGCGCCAGCGCAAGCAGGATCAACACCGGCGCGCCGGCACCCGGAAAGAGCTTGCCGAACAGCGCCACCAGCATGCCCGTCAAGGCCAGGTTGGACGCCACGGACAAGTCGATGCCGCGCGTGAGCAGAACCGGCATTTGGCCGATGACGAGGATGGCCAGCAGGGCCGAATCGTTGGCGATATCCAGTGCATTGCGCGGCGTGAGAAACACGGGAGATCGCAGGCCAACCGCCAGGGTGATGGCCACGATGACGGCGGCCAGCGCCAAATCGCGCCAATTCATGCGACGCGTCATGCGGCGTTCCTGCTCAGGCCCGAAGCCGCAGCCACGACAGTTTCTGCATCCACCTCGCCACGCCGGAACTCGGCGACTTGCCGGCCACGCTTCATGACGACCACGCGGTGGGCCAGGTGCATCACCTCGGGCAGTTCGGACGACACCAGGATGACCGCCAGCCCCTGCGCCACCATCTCCGCGACCAGTTGATAAACCGCCTGCTTGGCGCCGACGTCGATGCCCTTGGTGGGTTCGTCCAGGATGACGATGCGCGGGGCCAGCCCCAACCACTTGCCGATGACGACCTTCTGCTGGTTGCCACCGGAGAGGCCGGACAGCGGCGTGTCCTGGCTGGCGGTCTTGATGTTCAGCCGTTCGATCAGCCGCTGCGCCCAGGCGCTTTCGCGCAAGGCGGACAGCCAGGGCCCGCGCGAGACCTGGCCCTTCACGGCGTGACGAGGCCCGGCCAAGGCGGCCAGGCTGAGGTTGTGCCGCACCGAGAAATCGAGAATGCCGCCCTGGCGCTGGCGCTCCTCGGGCACATAGGCCAGGCCCAGCGAGATGGCATCGGCCGCGTCACGGATGCGCTGCTCCTTGCTGTCAATCAAGATGCTGCCGCGAGCGAGCGGCTTGAGGCCCATCAGCGCCATCATGATCTCGCTGCGCCCTGCGCCGACCAGGCCGTAGAAGCCCAAAATCTCGCCACGCCGCAGCGCAAAGCTGATGCCGTCGAATTCGGTCGGGTGGCTGAGATCGCGCGCCTCCAGCACGACCGCACCGGGTTGCGTGTCCACGCGCGGGTACACCTGCTCGATGCTGCGGCCGGCCATCAGGCGCAGCAGCTCCGGCTCGCTGGCCTCTTTCATGCGGCCACTGCCGACCGAGGCGCCATCCCGCAGCACCACGTAGTTGTCGCAGACGGCGAACAGCTCATCGAACTTGTGCGAGATGAACAGCACCGCCACGCCGCGAGCCAGCAGCCCGCGCACGAGGCCGTAGAAATCGCGGATCTCGGCCTGCGACAGCGCGGCGGTGGGTTCGTCCAGGATGACGACGCGGGCCTGGTGCGACAAGGCCCGCGCGACCTCGATCAGGTGCCGCTGCGCCAGGCTCAGTTGCCGGACCGGCGTCGTGGCGTCAAAGCCCGCGCCCACCTCGTCCAGCACCTGCTGGGCCAGGCGGTTCATCGTCGCCCAGTCCACGACGCGCAAGGCCGCTGGCCCGCGCATGGGCTGACGGCCGATGAAGATGTTCTCGGCCGCCGTCAGCTCGTCGAACATCACCGTTTCCTGGTGCACGGCGACGATGCCGGCGGCCTGGGCCGCGTGCGTGTCGTGCAGGTGCAGTGGCTGACCGTCCAGCCACAGCTCGCCGTCGTCGGGCTGATGCACGCCAGTGAGGATCTTGACCAGCGTCGACTTGCCCGCGCCGTTCTCGCCGATCACGGCCAACGCCTGGCCCGGCCTCAGTTCGAGGTCCACGCCGCGCAATGCATGCGTCGGCCCGAAGCGCTTGTGGATGCCCCGCAGGCAGAGCACCCCGGCCGGGTCAGAAGAACTTGGCGAACTTGTCGACATTGCCGGCGTCGTAGGTGAACGGCTCGGCCATCACTGCTTCGGTATTCGCGTCCAGCGTGACGGTGCCGACCCGGCCGACGCTGATCTTGGCGCCCGCAGTCGCTGTCGCTTTGCCGGTGACCAGGCCGTGGGCGATGTAGATGGCCGAGTAGCCCAGGTCGATGGGGTTCCAGATCGCAAAACTCTTCACCGCGCCGCTGCGAACGTGGCCGGCCATTTCCGATGGCAGGCCGAGGCCGGTGACGAAGACCTGGCCCACCCTCTTCTCGTCCTGTACGGCCTTGGCGGCGGCCGCGACGCCGACCGTCGTCGGCGCGACGATGGCCTTCAGGTTGGGGTAGCTCTTCAGCAAGCCCTGCGCCTCGCGATAGCTCTTGTCGGTCTGGTCGTCGCCATAGACCACGCTGACCAGCTTCAGGCCCTTGGCCGTGGGCTGGGCCAGCGCCTTCTTCATCTCGGCGATCCAGAGGTTCTGGTTGGTGGCCTGCGCGGTAGCCGACAGCACCGCGATCTCGCCGCTGCTGCCGATGGCGTCGGTCGTGAGGCTCACGAGCTTCTGGCCGATCAGCGCATTGGACGAGGGCGCGAGATGCACGAGCCGCCCATCCTTGCGCACCGCCGAATCGAAGGACACCACCTTGATGCCGCGCGCCATGGCCTTCTTGAGCACCGGCACCAGCGCGTCGGGGTCGTTGGCAGACACCACGATGGCCTTGACGTTCTGCGCAATCAGCGTGTTGATGACCTCGATCTGCCCCTCGGCCGTGGCCTTGGCGGGGCTGGCCAGCACGATCTCCACGCCGCCGAGCACCTTGGCGGCTTCCTGCGCACCCTGATGGGCGGCAATGAAGAAGCCGTTGCCCGAGCTTTTGGCGACAAGGGCGATCTTGTCAGCGGCCAGCGCGCCCTGTGCGGCAAGGCAGAAGGCGGCTGCGGAAACGGCAAGCGTCAGCGTGCGGCGGCTTAGGGTCATGGCGCATTCCTGGAAAGAGGGCTCGAAGGCTGCCGCAGGCTATCCGTTCTTGCCCAGAGAATGTCGGCCCTGGCGCACAACGAGCAAGCTGTTGAGCGAAGTCCCTTGCGCGCGAGCCGCCCTATTGCGGCATCGTCGCCTGCGCGGGCATGGCCTTCCCAGGTGTGCCGCCCTCCCCTTCGAATGGCCGAAGGCGAAACGCCACGCGAACCGGTTCCAGCCGGGTGCGGTACTGCGCATGAGGCTGGCCGACGAAGCTCCAGGAGTTGTCGCCGCCCACGCCCCACTGCGCGCCGTCGATCAGCAGCGTGCCGTGGTCGTGGGCGACGATGTCACTGCTCTTCCAGGTGCCGGGGGCGCGGCGGTAGAGGTCGGTGTAGGGAAACGCGAGCGCGTTGGCCATCAGCAGCTGCTGGCCCTCCACGCGCAGGCCGCGGCCACCGCCGGAGACTTCGAGCCAGCGCACGTCGACCTTGTTGCCGGTGTCCTGCGGCCGCATGTAGTCGTGGTTCTGCTCGGCGATGGCGCCGTGCCAGAGGCCGACCGCAGCGCCCGTCTTGCGGTCGACGTAGCTTTCGTGGGGACCGCGGCCGTACCAGGTGACCGTGGTCAGGTCCAGCGGCATGTCGAACCACAGGCCGACCCGCACGGGCGGCGGCAGGTCGCTTTTGAGCGGCGTCAGCACGCCCGCCACGTCAACGGAGCCGTCGCCGCGCATGGTGTAGGTGGTGACGAAGCGCGCCGCGCCGGCGCCCAGGCGATGGTCGACCACAATCTCCGCTCCACCGCCCGGCAGGCGGCGGCTGGCGATGGACCGGACCTGGCGCTCACGGGTCATCACCTTCCACGGCGCCTGCTGCGCGACCGTGCCGGTCAGCGTGTCGTTGTCGGTCTCGGCACGAACGAAGTTGGGCTGGCCGCCAGTCAACAGCGGCGTTCCTGCCTTGCCGTAGCCGGTCAGCAGGCCGGTCTGGCGATCGAGTGACAGCGTCGCACCCGCGGCCGACAGGACCACGGCGTCGGCACTCTCCTTCAGCTCGACCGTGCCCTTGGCCGGCGGGGCCGATGCGATCACGGGAGGCGTCAGCGCGAACTGCTCCCAGCCGACGACGTAACCTTCCGGCGTCAGCGGCACGGCACCCGCCCTGGCCCTCGCGCGCACCGTGACGAGGTATTCCGCGCCCGGCTTGCGCCGGACGTTGGACAGCGGCAACTGCAACTTCTGCGTGGCCCGCGCCGCGGTCGACAGCCCGGGCAGCGGCCCCGAGGCGACGGCCACGCCGTTCTCCAGCAGCGCCCATTCGAAGGCAAAGCCCGACAGATCGCGGAAGTCGTGGCGGTTGCGCACGACGACCGTGCCTGCCTTGGCATCGAAGGCCTCGAACTGGATGGGCGAGTAGACCTTCTGCACTTCGTAGACATGCGGGTTGGGCGTGCGGTCGGGCTGGATCAGGCCGTCGCCGAACTCGATGTCGCCGCCCGGGTTGGGGCCGTACTCGCCGCCATCGCCCCAGTAGCGTCGTCCATCCTTCGTGGTGCGATACATCGACTGGTCCACCCAGTCCCAGATGAAGCCGCCCTGCAGCTTCTCGTACTTGTAGATCGTGTCCCAGTAGTCCTTGAAATTGCCGCCCGAGTTGCCTTGCATGTGGGCGTACTCGCACTGGATCATGGGCTGGGTGCGGGTGGGGTCGGTCGCCCAGTCCACCATCTTCTCGATGTCGTCGTACATCGGCGCGTAGATGTCGACATAGGCGTTGGGCTCATGGCGCCAGTCCACCGTGCCCCAACCCAGGTAGGAGATCAGCCGCGAGGGGTCACGCTGGCGCGCCTGCGCCGCCGCCTTCTCGAAGTTGGGGCCGAGGCCTGCCTCGTTGCCGAGGGACCAGAAGATCACCGACGGGTGGTTCTTGTCGCGTTCCACCATGTTCAGCACACGGCTGACGTGCGCGCCTTCCCAGGCCGGGTCGAAGCCGAGCTGGATCTTGGCCCTCAGTTCCGGATGCTGGTGCCCGTAGCCCATGTAGGCATGGCTCTCGATGTTGGCCTCGTCCATGACGTAGAGGCCGTATTCGTCGGCCAGCGCGTACCAGAGCTCGGCATTCGGGTAATGAGACGTCCGCACCGCGTTGATGTTGTTGCGCTTCATCAGCTCGATGTCGCGGCGCATCGACGCTTCCGACATCACGTGGAAGGTCTCGGGATCGTGCTCGTGGCGATTGACGCCGCGGATGACGATGGGCCGGCCGTTGACCATGACCAGGCCCTTGCTGATCTCGACCGTGCGAAAGCCGATGCGCTGCGGCGTCGCCTGGATCAGCCGGCCGTCGGCGTCGAGCACCTCGACCAGCAGCGTGTAGAGGTTGGGCGTCTCGGCCGTCCAGGGGCGAACGCCCGGCACGGGGGCGGACAGCGTCTCGGTGCGGGCCGCACCGGCCGCGACGGACGCGGTCCGCGTCAGCACGACCTTGTCGCCCTCCAGCAAGCTCATGCGCAGCGTCAGCGGCTGGGTGCGCGCGGTCAGTGCCACGTCGACCGACAGCGCGCCGTCGCGGTAGTCCTTGTCCAGGCCGGCATGGACGAACAGGTCGGTCAGCCGTGTCCTCGGCACGGCCTTCAGGTAGACCGAGCGCTCGATGCCCGAGACCCGCCAGAAGTCCTGGTCTTCCAGGTAGGACCCGTCGGACCAGCGATGGATCTGCATGGCGACAACGTTCTTCTGCCCCGGCTTCAGCAGCGCTGTGATGTCGAACTCGCTGGGCAGCTTGGAGTCTTCGGAGTAGCCCGCCTCCATGCCGTTCACCCAGACCCGGTAGGCCGAGCCGGCCGCACCGATATGCAGGATGACGTCCTGCGCCGACCAGTTCGCCGGCACCTCGAAGCTGCGCCGATACGAGCCCACCGGGTTGGTGGCATGCGGGATCAGCGGCCGGTTGGCCGGGAAGGGATAGGTGATGTTGTTGTAGCGGGCCTGGTCGTAGCCCTCGGCCTGCCACATGGCCGGCACCTTGATGGTCTTCCAGCCCGAGATGTCGTAGCCGGGCTTCTCGAAGCCGCTGGGCACGTCGTCGGACGACGGCGAGAAGCTGAACGACCAGAGGCCGTCCAGCGTCTGGTAGCGGGTCGACCGCGCGGGGTTGCCGGCCAGCGCCGCTTCGCGGCTCTCGAACGGGAAGTGGGTCGCCGCGGCCGGCAGCTTGCCGCGCGCGTAGACCGCCGGATTCTCCCAGTCCGGCCGCGACGCGTCGACCTGCACTGCCTGCACCTGCGGTGCCTGGGCGCGCGCCGCACCGCCCAACGTGACGCCCAGCAACGCCACGCTCACGCCGGCGATCAGTCTCAGCTGCATGTGTATTTCCATCATCAAAGCTCGTTGATTTCCTTGTGGCGCGGCACCAGCGCCTTCATGGCGGCCCAGGCGGCCAGGTAGGCCAGCGCGCAGATGGAGAACATGATCATGTAGCCGGTGGACAGGTCGCCGCGCGCGCCGTAGGCGTCGAAGATCCAGCCGCCGAGCTTGGACACGGCCACGCCGCCCAGGCCGCCGGCCATGCCGCCGATGCCGACGACCGAGCCGATGGCCCGCTTGGGGAACATGTCCGAGACGGTGGTGAAGAGGTTGGCCGACCAGGCCTGGTGGGCCGACGCGCCGATGCCGATCAGCAGCACGGGAAGCCAGTAGCTGATGGAGCCCAGCGGCTGGGCCAGCAGCACCACCAGCGGGAAGAAGGCGATCACCAGCATCGCCCGCATGCGGCCGTCATAGGGCTTGTAGCCACGCTCCATGAAGTAGGTCGGGAACCAGCCGCCGCCGATGCTGCCGATCATGGTCATGCTGTAGAGGACGGTGAGCGGCAGCGCGATGTCCGTCGTGCTCATGCCGTACTGGCCGGTGAGGTATTTGGGCAGCCAGAACAGGTAGAACCACCAGACGCCGTCGGTCAGGAATTTGCCGACGACGAAGGCCCAGGTCTGGCGGTGCGCGAGCAGCCGGAACCACGGCACCTTGGCGCCCTCCACGGCAGGCGCGGTGGCCTCACGGTCGCTGTTGATGTAGGCCAGCTCGGCCGCACCCAGCCGGCGCTGACGGGACGGCGCGTCGTAGAAGGTGAGCCACAACGCGACCCACAGGAAGCCGATGGCGCCGATGGCGATGAAGGCCATCTGCCAGCCCCAGGTGACGGCGATCCACGGCACGGTCAGCGGCGCCAGGATGGCGCCGACGTTGGCTCCCGAATTGAAGATGCCGGTGGCGAATGACCGCTCCTTCTTGGGGAAGTATTCGGCGGTCGCCTTGATGGCCGCAGGGAAGTTCCCGGCCTCACCAAGGGCCAGCACGGCGCGCGACACCATGAAGCCCGCCACCGACACCGGCAGCCCGACACCAAGGGCCACCAGCATGCCGCCAATGGGCACGGAGAGGGCATGCATCATGGCGCCGAGCGACCAGACGACCACGGCGATGGCGAAGGCGCGCTGGGTGCCGATCGCGTCGATGAACCGGCCCGCGAAAAGCATCGAGATCGCGTAGCCGAACTGGAACACCGCGGTGATGTTGGCGTAGTCCGTGTTGGACCAGCCGAACTCCTTGGACAGGGCCGGCGCCAGCAGGCTCAGGACCTGGCGGTCCAGGTAGTTGACGGTGGTGGCGAAGAACAGCAGCGCACAGATGGTCCATCTGTACTTGCCGATGACTTGCGGGTTCATGTTCAGTCCTCTGTTCACTCAGCAACCAGTTTGTCACCGACGAACACGCGGTAGCGGCGGATTCGGCCGGTGACGCCATCCGGCCCCTGGCGCGGTGTGTAGCGCAGGCCGGCGATGTCGGCCGGCGCGCCGAGGTCGATGATGAGGCGCGGCGGACCGGAGGGACGGACGGTACCGCTGTAGGCCGTGTGCCAATAGTCAGTCGCCTGACCGTTGATGGCATTCAGCGCGCCGCCGTCTTCCTTGCGCACCTCCTCGCTGCTGGCGTAGGCGATGGTCCAAGCCGTCTGGTTTAGCGGCTTGCCCTGTGCGTCGAGCAGCGCGAGTTCGGCTATTGCCGCATGGGGCTTGCCGTCGAAGCTGTCGAGCACCTCGATGCAGAGCTGGCGGCCGCGTGCGGGCTCAGCAAAACGCACGTCCTGCGTGGCCGGGCCGCTGGCGAACTGCCCGGCATGCACCGGCGTCAACCCAGCCAAGCGCGGGCGCGCCTTGCTGGGCGGCCGCGCCAGGTCGAGCTCCGGCCGCAGTTTGTCGAGCACGGGCGCGGTCTTGCCTTCGATGCGATTGACACGCGGCCCGGTCAGGTCCAGCACCACGACCTCGTTGCGGCCGGCCTTGATCCAAGGCCCCGGCAGATACATCGTCTGCGTCGGGCCGATGCTCCAGTAGCGCCCCAGGCAGCGGCCGTTGATCCAGACGATGCCCTGGCCCCAGCTCGACACGTCGAGGAAGGTGTCGGCCGGCGCCGCCGCGTCGAAGCTGCCGCGCCAGAAGGCCGGTCCGGCAGTTTTCTTGGACTGCCAACGCAGCGGCGGCAGGTCGCCCTCGGCACCAAAGTCGATGGCGCGGATCTCCCAGCCCTTAAGCTCCTGCGTCTCGGTCTTCGACGTGCGCAACATGACCGGGCCCTGCAGGCCCTTGCGGTCGTGGACTTCCATGCCGAAGTTCACGCGGGCAATCGTGTACAGCAGGATCTCGACCACGGTGTCGCGGCTGCGCGCGGGGATGTCGACGCTGAAGCGGCGGTAGCGCGTGTCCATCGTGCCGGCCAGGCGGCCGCCGACGAAGACCCAGGCCAGGTCGCGCGCGTTCGCGGCCTCCAGCTTGCCGGCGGGGCCGGCCGGCAGCGTGACGCGATAGGCGACCAGCCCGCGGCTGATGTCGTAGTGCTCGATGTTCCTGGGCGACTCGGCGGCAATCGCCTGCGCGGGCAGGTTGGCGAACACCGGCGCCGACTCGGTGAGGGTGAACGGAGGGATCGCCATCACCGGCAGCCGGGCCGGCGGATCGGGCAGCACCTCGCCCGGCTTCAGGTGCTTGGCCAGGCAGTCGCGGTAAGTGCGGAACTTGTCGCCCACCCAGCCCGCCTCGCCGATGGGCGCGTCGTAGTCATAGCTCGTCGTGTCGGGGCGGAAGGGCCGGTCACAGCCACCCCAGAGGCCAAACGTCGTGCCGCCATGGGCCATGTAGAGGCTGAACGAGCCGTTGGCCTTCAGCATGGTGTCGATGTCCTGGATGGCGCGGGCGTTGTCGCCGCGCTTGTGCGGCGAGCCCCAGGTGTCGAACCAGCCGGAGTAGTACTCGCCGCACATCAGCGGCCCCTTCTGCAGCGCCGCCAGCGCCTTGAAGCCGGTCACTGGGTCGCTGCCGAAGTTGGCCACGTTGAACAGCTCCGGGATGTGCGTCTTGCCGAGCGCGTTGGTCGGGTTGCACTGGAACAGCGGCACGTCAAAGCCGCCGTCCAGCACGGCCTGCCGCATCACGCGCATGTAGTCCTTGTCGTCGCTGAGGAAGCCGTACTCGTTCTCCACCTGCACCATCAGGATGGGGCCGCCCTGGCTGACCTGCATCGGGGCCAGCACCCGGCCGACCTCCCTGAACCAGCGCCGCACCGGTTGCACGAAGGCGTCGTCGCGGCTGCGCAGGAAGGCGTCACCGGGGTGCTTCAGCAGCCACCACGGCAGGCCGCCCATCTCCCATTCGGCGCAGGCGTAGGGGCCGGGGCGCAGGATGACCCACAGGCCCTCGGCCTGTGCCTGCCGGCAGAACTCCGCCGCGTCGCGCTGGCCTTCCCATTGGTACTGGCCTTCGCGCCATTCGTGGAAGTTCCAGAACAGGTAGGCGCACACCGCGTTCATGCCCATGGCCTTGATGGCCTGCAGGCGGTGCTTCCAGTACTCGCGCGGCACGCGGGCGAAGTGCATCTCGCCGCAGCGGATCTGCAGCGGCTTGCCGTCGAGCAGGAAGTCACTCTCGCCGATGGCAAAGCGCGGTGCTTCTGCCTTGGCCGCGCTGGCAGGCGAAGCGTTCAGCAGCAGCGTCGCACCAGAGGCGGCAGCGCCGAGCAGTCGACGACGGGGAAGAAGAACAGTCATGAGGGGTCCTGATTTCTTGTACGGCCGGCCTGAACAAAAAAACCCTGCCTCACGGAGACAGGGTGAAAGGCGTGCGCCCGGGCACCACCTGGAGAACTCTGCTGGCTTGCTAGAACGCCACCCGCACACCCACGTTGAAGCGGCGGCCGACGTCTTCCAAGGTCAGGAACTGCGACTCGTTGTTCGCGTATTCGTGCATGCGTTCGTTGTTCAGGTTGATCGCGTCGGCATACAGCGAAATCGTCGGCGTGACGTTGTAGCGCACGCTGGCATCGGCCTGCCCGTAGGCCGCGCGCGTGCGCGGCAAGGTGCTGCCGCCGCCGCAGTCGACGGAGAAGTGGTTGCGCCAGTTGTAGCTCAGGCGCGCCTGGAAGCGGCTGTCCTCGTAGAACACCGAGCCGTTGTACGACTGCTTGGACAGGCCCGGATA
This sequence comes from Roseateles sp. P5_D6, assembly GCF_054049415.1. Lineage (NCBI taxonomy): Bacteria > Pseudomonadati > Pseudomonadota > Betaproteobacteria > Burkholderiales > Sphaerotilaceae > Roseateles > Roseateles sp. P5_D6. The sequence continues at coordinate 140,818 of NZ_JBFUMK010000020.1, forward strand.
GCCACAGCTGGCGACGCCGCCTTCCCGCGTGGCGTTCGCGTCCACATAGGTGAAGTTGGCCGCCACGCCGAAGCCCTGCAGCAGCCCGTTGTTGGCGTCGAAGGCATATTGCCCGGCCAACTCCAGGCCCTTGATCTTGCCTTGCTGCCCGTTGCGGATGCGGGTGTCGTGCGCGATCTCGGGGAACTGCGGCAACTGGATGTCGACCAGCCGGGATTCAAGAAAGTCGGTGACCTTCTTTTGGAAGACCGCCGCGCTGACGTAGTTGGTCTTGGACAGATACCACTCCAGCGACGCGTCCAGGTTGGTCGAGCGCATCGGCTTGAGGTAGGGGTTGCCGCCGCCGGTCTGCACGTCTCCAAAACGGCCACCGTACCAGTTGCTCACGCCCATCTGGTTCAGCGTCGGGCGCGTCAGCGTCTTGGAGGCCGCCAGGCGCAGTACGACGTCGCGCGTCAGGTCGAGTTTGAGATTGGCAGAGGGCAGCAGGTTGTTGTAGCTGTTCTCGACCGAGTTCACGCTGTCGGGGCCGTAGTTCAGGATGTAGGTCGTGTCGTTGGGGCTCTTGACGGCAGACAGCAGCACGCGGCTGATGCCGATCGACGTGGAGTTCACGTGCACATACCGCGCGCCCACATTGCCCGACCAGCCGTCGCCCTCCCACTTGCTGTCCACGAACAGGCTGGACACCTTCTCCTTGACGGCCCACATCGACGGCCTGGTGTAGTCGATGGCCATCGGGCCGTTGGGGTACTTGGTCTTGTCGCCGTAGAGCGCCGGATCGTTGGACTGCGCGATCAGCGACGGCTGGTTCAGGTAGGCCATGTAGGCGTAGGGGTCGAACCTCAGGAAGGTCGACGGCATCGCGCCTTCCGCGCCCAGGATGTTGTCGAGCTTGCTCACCGTGAACAGCGAGGCCGGCAGCGACACGTGATAGCCGCTGAACGCGTTCCACGAATCGCTGTTCCATTGGGTGCGGTCCACCTTGCGGCGCGAGGCCGCGAGGCCGAACTGCAGCCCCTTGAAGTAGCCGATCTCGTGATCCCAGCCCAGGTTGACGCGGCCTTCCTTCAGGTCGTCGCCGTTGCGGATCTGGCCGTAGGCAACAGCGTGGGCACGCACGGCGGCGGGGTCGGAGAGGCTGTCGCCGAAGTGGATGGTGGGCGTGCCGTCAAAGGTCAGCGTGTCGCCGTTCTTGGGCACCATGCCGGCGACGATCCACATGTCGGGCGTCCCCGAGGTCGTGCGCGACGAGGACAGGTCGGCTTCCAGGTTCCACTCCGGCGCCAGCGCCCACTTGGCATTGCCACCGAAGGCCTTGGTCGTCGACAGCCGGTCGCCGGCCTTGACGATCATGTCGTTGGAGTTCGCCTCGCCGAGCAGCTTGCCGGGGCCGGCAATCTCCGGGTTGTTGGCGAAGAAGGTCGAGCCCGGCCGCAGGAAGCTGGTGATCTGGTTGTCGGCGTTGAACTTGACGCCGAGCTGGGTGGGGTTGTTCCAGTCGCTGACCGCGATGACGTCGTTCTTCTGGTCCAGCCGCGAGTACAGCGCATCGGCCGTGAGCTTGAGCGCCGAGCTCGGGTTGAACTGGACGGTGCCCGCGGCCACCAGGCGCTTGCGGCGCTCGTTCTCCTCCTGGAACCCGAAGCTCTGCGGGATGTAGAGCTTCTTGACCGTCACGTCGGCCATGGTCAGGTTCTTGGAATTGAGGTCGCCATTGATGACGGACACGTCCTTGTAGTTCCACGCGTCATTGACGGCCTTGGTCTGCTTCGAGGCACGGTCGGTGTACGACAGGGAACCGCTGACGCCGAAGCTGCGGTCGTCGTTCGCGAACGAGTACATCGCGCTCGCATTGGGCGTCTTTTTCTTGGAGTTCGAATCGTAGGACCCGGACAGGTTCACCACCGCGCTGTGGCCCTTGCGGCCCAATAGCGGCCGCGCCGTTTGAATATCGACCGTGGAGCCAATGCCGCCCTCGGGCAGGAAGGGCTGGGCCGTCTTGTAAACCAGCGCCTTCGAAATGAGATCCGGCGACAGCAGGTCGAACGAGAACTCACGGCCGCCGGTATCGCTGGTCATGGTTCGGCCGTTGACGAGCACATTGTTGAATTCCGGCCCCAGCCCGCGCACGGAAATATACCGGCCCTCGCCGTTGTTGCGCTGGATCTGCACGCCAGTGACGCGCTGCAGCGATTCGGCGATATTCGTGTCGGGGAATTTACCGGCGTCTTCCGCGGACACCGCGTCGACGACGCCGTCCTGCATGCGCTTGGTCGCGACTGACGATTCCAGCGAGGCCCGGATACCAGTGACGACGACCCGTTCCAGGTCGGGCTTTGCCGTATCTTGCGCATGCACCGGGGATGCCAGCCAAAACTGGCTGATCAAACCGGCAATGACGGTTTTAGCGAAATTCTTTGACCGCATGGTTGTCTCCGTGAGGTGGGTATGTTTGGCAGGCGAAATAAAATGCGTTCGTCTGCCGATTTATTGATACCAATCATTACACCGCTCGCAGTGGATTACACCTGAACAGGTAATGTCGAAAGGCTAGCACCGTTGAATATTCAATTCGTATGCTGTTTCGCCTTTGCCCCATCAAAAGTTCGTATAGCTGGCAATAAACATATAGTTACGGAGCGGCGCTTTAGGGCACAGGCTTTCCCGTCGCTCAGGGTTTCGGACGCCACTGCAGCACTCGCACCTTGCTGGTCGGAATGTCAGCGGTGCCCTCCCCGTCCACCTGCTGCACGGTTTGCAGGAACAGGTTCAATTCGCCTCGCTCGCGCCACAACTCCGTGTCAAAACTGGGTTCCCAGGCGCCGGCGGAATCCGCCGTCAGGTTGTGCACGGTCCAACGCCGGGCACTGAAATCGGCTATGCGGGCGACCGACACCCGACTGCCCCGCTCCTCGTCGCGAAACACCAGCAGCGCCGTGGGCTCACCACCTCCCAGGCTCACCATGATTTGCGGGCGTGACACGGGGATCGCCTTGGTCCCCACGCCGCTGAGCGAGAACGGCGTGCGCCGAAAGTCCAGCTCCAGTTCCCGCCAGGCACCACCGCGGCGGTAGACCACCTGGTACTGCGGCACCGTGCGGCCCGCGCGCCGCCAGTAGCTGGCGATGTAGGGGTTGCCGTCCTGGTCGGCCGACATCGAGGTCTGGTTAATCAGTTCGCTGTTCTGCGGGATGTGCGCGGCGACCTCGGCGCTGGACAGCGTGATGGGCAGCGCGCACGGCCGGCCGTCGGAGGTCTCCCAGCTGCGGCCACCGTCGCGCGAGCGGGCATAGGCCAGGTCGTGGTTGCTGGCGACGTCCGGCGATTCGCGCCAGACCCAGGACAGATGCAGGGTGCCGCGGTGGTCGAGGAAGGCTTGCCAGTAGGCGTTGCGCTGGCCTTCCCCGCTGATCAGGTTGGCGTGCAGCCGTGTCCACTTTTGCGTGGCGACGTCGTAGCGGTTGAGCACCAGGTTGCCGCGGCCCGAACCGCCGTCCCGGTAGAAGAACAGCAGATTACCGTCCGGCTGGCGGTGGAACTCGGGATAGGACACGGAGGCTTCGTCCTGCCCCGTCATCGGCATCTCGGCCGTCATTTCCAGCGCACCGGGCCGCAGGCTGCGCGCATAGCGCAGCGCACTGTTGTGGTGGTCCCAGGCGAGATGCAGATAGCCCGCGCCATCGACCATGATGCTGATGCTGTTGTGGGCATCCAGCGCGTTGCCCTGGTAGGGCGTGGCCTTCAGCTCCCAGGCGCCGCTGCCGAGCCGGCGCTTGCCCAGCACCACCCGGGCCTGCGGGTCGTAGAAGGCGATGTACTGCATGTCGCCGTGGGTGACGAGGGAGTTCTTGCGGAACACCACGGCGTTGACGGAGTTGCGCGCCCAACCCTCACCGACGTCGACCACACGCACATCGCCGGCGTGGATATCAGCGGCGCGCGGTGGTGGCGCGGCGCAGCTTACGGCACACGCCGCGGCCATGAGAACGGACAGCGCGTCGAACTTGCGGGCCGAGCGCCGGGCCGCTCCCAAGCCGGCCCGCCTGGGGCGATGTGCTTGCGGCTCAACGCCGCAAGCATCGCCGTCCCCACGGGGGACCGGTTGGGCACGCCCGCGTTCAGCGGCGCGAGACCGGACGAGGGGCATCAGAACCTGCCGCGCAGGCCGATCTTGAAGGTGCGACCGTCGTACTTCGCATAGTCCATGCGGGTCTTGTTGCCCAGGCCGTACTGGCCGGTGGCATCTTCGAAGTAGTCGTAGGCCAGCGTGTTGGACAGGTTCAACCCCTCCACGCGGATCTCCAGCGAGTCGTTGATCTTGTAGCTGACGTTGGCGTCCAGGTAGCCGCGGCCGGCGCGCCAGCGGATCAGGTCGTCGCCGTTGTTCTTCGGGTTGTCGCTGTGCAGCGAGCGGCCCTTGTAGTTGTAGGACGTGCGGAATGCGAACGGGCCGTTCTCGTAGTACAGCGTGGTGCTGTATGCGTACTTGGGCACGGAGTTCACGTCGATGACGCTGCCCCCATTGGTCGTCCACACCGCGCTGTTGAACGGGTTGATGTGCGTGTAGCTGGCCAGCGCGCCCAGGCCCTTGAAGGGTTCGGGCAGAAAGGTGAAGGCCTGCTGGTAGGCCAGCTCGAAGCCCTTGAGCGTCTGCTTGCCGGCGTTGCTGTAGGTCTTCAGCGTCATCGGCAGCTTGGGATCCACCTTGCCGTTGGCGTCCTGGAAGATGGCGCCCAGCGCCGTGTCAGGCAGGCCCAGCGCGCCGAAGGTGGTTTGCACGCTGTTGCTCGTGGTGGCGTCGGTCAGTTCCTTCCGGAACAGGGCCGCCGACAGCATGCTGCCCTTCTGGAAATACCACTCCAGGCTGGTGTCGAAGTTCTTGGACTTTTGCGGACGCAGGCTGGGATTGCCGGCCGTTGCGGTGTTGTCGAACGGGTTGGGGATGACCGTCTGCGCCGCGATGATGGACAGCGCCTGGCGGCTCAGCGTCTTGCCCCAGGAGGCGCGCCAGGTCAGGTTGTCGGTCAGGTCCAGGGCCGAGCTGAAGGCCGGCAGCACGCTGGTGTAGGAGCCCTTCTCCTGGTTCGGTGCATACGTGAGGCTGGCACCCTGCTGCTTGAAGTTGTCGATCAGCGTCTCGGTGCGCGCGAAGCGCACGCCGGCGTTCAGGCGCAGTTCCCGGTCGAACACCTGGCCCCGGAAGTCGGACTGCACGAAAGCCGTGGACACGTTCTCCTGCGCCTTGAAGCTCTGCGCCGGCGTGAAGGTCGCCTCCGAGTTGAGGGCCAGCGGGTCGAAGGTCGAGTAGGTGTAGGCGCGAGTGAAAGTGCCCCAGGCGTGCGGCCAGCCGGCACCCATGTCGAGGTTGCCGATCGGCAGCACGGAGGTCATGCCCGAACGCAGGCCTGCCGTGCCCAGCGTGTTGAGCTTGGCGGTCGCGGCGGATGTGCCGTTGCGCTTGTTGATCTCCTTGGAGGTCTCGGAATAGGCCAGGCCGGCCTTCAGGTGGCCGGTCCAGTCGCCGGCGAGGGCGTAGTCCCAGTCGGCGACGACGCGGCCCTGGTTGCTCTTGTCTGTCTCACGAGTCCAGCCGGTACCGATGCCGAAACCCTGGAAGTTGGCGGGGTCGGTGTAGCTGGTCGGCGAGGACAGCGACGGGTAGACGTGGTCGCTGCCGTAGTCGATGGTGGAGTCGACACCGAAGATCTGGCCGGACAGGGTGTCCTGGTAGCTCAGCGCCTTGCTGTTGTTGGTGCTCAGCTGGCCAGTCAGCACCAGTTTGTCGCTGACGCTCCAGCGGGCATTGGCGGCCACGTAGCCGAACTTGGTTTCGTCTTCGCTGTAGGTCGCTCCGCTGCTGTAGGACGTATTGCCGAAGGTGCCGGTCAGCAGGTTGGACGCGGGGTCGATCTTGACGTTCAGCGGAATGAAGCCGTTGTTGCCGCTCTGGCCCGCCGGCTTGGTGCGGTCGGTGGTACGGCTGTTGCGGATCAGCAGGCCGAAGTAGATCTCGTCGCGGGTGTTCTTCAGCTTGGAATAGAGCGTGTCCAGGCTGAAGTTCAGCGTCGGGGTCTTGAACTGCAGCGAGCCCACCAGGCCGTCGCGGGTCCGGTCATTGGCCGAACCGTAGAAGCGGTAGATGCGGGGCAGCAGTGCGTTGTCGACTTGGGCGCGGGTGTAGCTGCCGAGGTTGGCGCGCGGGCTGTCGTAGTCCAGCGCGAAGGCGAAGTTGCCCTTCACGGGACTCTGGCTGGCGCGGGCCGAGCTGTTATAGCCACCGGTCGCCTCAAAGCCTGAGCGGTTGTTCACGGCGGCGGCGTGCGACACGCCAATCAGCGCGCCCCAGTCGCCCCAGGTGTTGGAGTACAGCGCGAAGCCCATCGGGTCCGTCTTGCCGGACGTGGTGTTGTACGACGCCGTCACGCCATAGCGGATGGTGCGCTTGGGGTTGTCGAAGGGGCGTGGCGTCTGCAGGTCCACCACGCCGCCCATGCCGCCTTCGTTCAGTTCCGCCAGCGGCGACTTGTAGAAGTCCACACGGCCGAACAGTTCGGACGCGAACACGTCGTAGTTGAAACCGCGCACCGCCGAGCCGATGGTGGCCGTCGACACGGTGTTGACGAGGGCGCCATTCAGCGTGGTGACCGTGTACTCGGTCGGCAGACCACGGATGGAGATGCGCTGACCCTCACCCGAACTCTCGTCACGGTTCAGGATGATGCCCGGCACGCGCTGCAGCGATTCGGCCACGTTGGCCTCGGGGAACTTGCCGATGTCCTCGGCGACGATGGAATCGCGCACGCCGATGGCCTGCTGCTTCAACGCCATCGACTTCTCGAGACTGGCGCGGAAACCGGTCACGACCACGGTCTCGAGTTTCTGGCCGTCGGGCTTGGCGGCGGCGTCTGCGGCGTCGGGCGCTTTTTCGGCCGCTTGGGCGGGCGCCGCAGCCTGAGCCGCGGCGTGGCCGTAGGCGGCGGCAAGCGCCATCGACACGGCCGAGCAAATCAGGGTTTGTTTCATGTCTCTCTCCATGCCTCAAGGGCTTTTGTCATCAATGTGACTACAAGTTGTTTTTATATCGACGATGGCTGGATCAGCTTGCTCATCGCAGATTCATTTCGATAACAGCAATATGTGACAACGTTACCATGCGAGCCCAAAAAAAATGGGCTCATGAAACCCTCCAAGACGCTTACAGCGCAGCATGTGATCACGCTTCCTCGACCCTTAGTTACGGTATGGTAACGTTGCCTCATCGATCTTGAAAGTTGCTTTGGTGCGACATTGCAGGATCATCACCAATGTTCTCGAAGACAGTCAGGGATGCTTGGCAATCTTGGTGACTATCAAACTAGGGGTGTCACGGCCTCGCCCCGTTCAGCTTAGTCTCCATGGCGCGAAAGGAGCTATGAATAAGGCGCCGCGAGATATACAAAATTTCAGAGTCAAAGCGCATCGCAGGACGCCACCGGGAAAACATGGCTACTCCGCGCCGAATTCGACCCGGATCGGCGATGCGACGCGCTTGCGGTAGGCCTCCACATAGCCCTGCCAGGCTTGCGCCGTGGGGATCTCACCAGACCAGTCGACCGCGGCGCCAAGGTAGTAGCGCAGCGGCTGGCCGGTCTTGGCCTTGACGAGGATCAGTTCGTTGTCGGGATCGGCCGCGTAGCCGTCTGCACCGGGCAGCAGGATGGCGACACCGAAGTCACCCGCGCTGCGCTGGCGCACCCACTGCATCAGCGTGTCCGGGGCGCGGTAAGCAGCGACCGTCGGCGCCTGCTCGGGATAGGCCGGCTTCTTGTTGAGGCCCAGCGCGACCGTGAGCGTCTGCGGCGTGGCAGTGCTGAAAGTGCTTTCGACCGTGTCGAAAAGATGGCCCGCGTCGACCGTGAACCGCTTCACTTCGCTGACCGCCACACCGCCCGCGTCCCACTTGTCGTAGGTCAACTCGAAAACGGCACGGACGGGCCCGTTCGTGATGACGCGCCACGCCGAGTAGTTGCGGCTGACGAACAGCCGGCTGCCATTCCAGATGCCCGTGCCGCCCGCGCCGCGGGTGCGGCCGACGGCGTACATGTCGAGCCCTTCGCCCTCGTCCTTGTGATAGTGGTCGTGGCCCTTGTTGTACCAACGGTCGACGATGAGGTAGGACGGCCGCTTGAACCAGATGTCGACGCCGCTCGTGACGAGGACTTCCTTGTCGCTCCCGGGCGGCGCCGGCGCGGCCAGCGCCTGGCCGTAGGTGCGGTGCCCGATCCTGTCGTTCTCCCACGCGAAGTCGTCGAGGCGCTCGGGGACATAGCGGGCGAAGGCCTTGACGGGAAACGGCGGCGCAACCGTCGTCGTCTTCTCGACGGTGAAGCGCGCGCTCTGCTCGTCCATGGCGAAGTCATGCTGGAAGATCAGCTCCCCGTAGGCGATGCCTTCGTTCTTCGGGTCTTTCGCCAACGGCGCCACGTTGGTGACTTGGTAGGGCAGCAGGTTGCCACCGGCATCGCGCACAGCGAGCTGATGCAGCAGTGCCCCGGGCAGGCGCCGGGCCACTTCGGACCAGGGGACCGCGATCGTCTCGGCCGGCCGCGCGGCCTTCAGCTCGTGCCGGACAGTGACGACCAGGCGCTCCGCCGCGCCGGCGCCCAGCGCGTTCAAGGCCAGCCAAACGGCGAGGAACGCCCGCTTCATCAGTAGCCCACGGCGTAGTCTTTGGGAAAGCGGTTGCTGCTGAACGCCTTCTTCTGCGTCCAGTCCTGCGCCGGCGCCGTCCAGTAGGAGTCGGTCGCGGGCAGGCCCAGCGCGAGCAGGCCCGCCGCGGCGATGTACATGCTGCCGTTGTTGGAGTACCAGTCCCCCAGTTCAGGCTGATGGCCGCGAAAGCCGATGGTCAGGAAACCGTCCTTCGTGAAGTTTCCGGGGCCGTCCCAGATCGCCACGTGCGCGGCGTGCAAGGCCGAGCGCACCTGCCCCTCGGGCAACGATGCCGGCAGCTGCTTGCGCCAGGCCAGCAAGGCCAGCGGCTGGAACACCGCGGTGCGGTAGGTCAGCGAGCGGCCGATCGGCGGGTAGCTGCCCTGCGGGCCCACGAAGCGCTCCAGGTGCTCGCAATAGCGCTGCGCGCGCTTCGTGGCCTGCGCCAGCAGGTCCTCGGGCTTGGCGTTCCAGAACGGCCCCTTCCTGGCCACCAGCACCTCGAGGATCTCAAGGAGCATGGGGTACATGACGTAGGAGCAGTAGTAGTCGAAATGGAAGTCCTGGCCGTCCTTGATCCAGCCGTCGCCGACATACCACTCGTTGATCTTGCGGATGGCCCCGTTCATGCGCATCGGGTCGGATTCCTCGCCGATGGACAGCAGCCAGGCCTCGTTCATCGCCGCGAACAGCAGCCAGTTGATGTAGGGCACCTCGATGCGGCGCAGGCCCTTGATCTCGGCCACGATGCGGCCTTTCGTGGCCGTGTCCAGCGGCTCCCACAACACCTTGGGTGCGCGCATCAGCGCGTTGGTGAAATAGGCGGAATCCACCAGCGCCTGGCCATGCCCCTTCCAGGTCAGGTAGTCCGGGCTCTTGGGGTCGACCGCGTTGACGTAGCTCTGCAGCGCCTGTTGTTGCAGGCGCTGGCGCAGCTTGCCCTCGGCAGCGTCATCCGCCGGCAGCGCGAGCCACGGAGAGATGCCCGAAATCAAGCGACCGAAACATTCGAGGTAGGCGACGGAAGGGTCGCGGCCATCCCAGGTGGGGCTCAGCTCGAGCGCAAACTTCTTCTTCAGCTCGCCTTTGGACATCAGGCCCAGCACCGGCTCCGCCATCTGGCGCAGCAGGTTGAGCATGTAGGCACGCTCCTGTCCAGGCGCAGCGGCAGTTGAGGCAGTCGCCGCAGCTGCCGCCTCGCTGGTGGCCAACAGGGCCGGCACGGTCGGCCCCAAGGCCGCAGCGCGCATGAAATTTCGACGTTGCACTTTGTCTCCTGGCTGCGCCGTTATTTGTCGAGCAGACGGACCATTTCAGCCCCTGCCAGCAGGAAGGCGCCGACGCCGAAGTGCGACGTGGAATTCTGGTCTACCACCTGCCCCGGAATCGCGCGGTCGCCGATCGGCTGCACATACCCCAGCTTGCCGTCGGGCTGTAGGGCCACGGTCGTCAGGTAATGCCAGCCGCGCTGCGCCGCAGGCAGGTACCGGTCACGCGGCAGCAGGCCATTGTTGATGCCCCACAACAGCCCGTAGGTGAAGAAGGCGGTCCCGCTGGTCTCGGGGCCCGGCGCATGGGCCGGGTCCATGAGGCTGCGCGTCCAGTAACCCTCGGGCTGCTGCAGCGGCAGCAGCGCCGCAGCCATGTCCTGAAGGCGCTGCACGTACTCACCGCGGTGCGGATCGTCCTGCGGCAATTCCGACAGGACCCTGGCAAGCGCCGCAAATGCCCACMCATCGCCGCGGGACCAGAAGTCCTTCTTGCCGTTGACGCTCTTGTGCTGCGGGAACACGTATCTCGCGTCCCGGTAATAGAGCTTCTCCTGCGCGTCGTACATGATGCTGTTGGCGTGGCTGTAATACTCGTACATCTTGTCGAGATACTGGCGATTGCCGGTGGCCTTGTACATCTTTGTCATGACCGGCATGGCCATATACAACCCATCCACCCACCACCAATAGTCCTTGTTGGGGGTGCTCATCTGATATTCCATCACCTCGCGGGCGCGGGCAATCTTGCGCGGGTCCTTCTCCAGTTGATAAAGATCCGCGTAAACCTGAAAGCAGATCTGCCAATCACCGAATAGCACGTGCTCCGGCGTTTCGCCGTAGGTGTATTTCCAGGTCGATTTATCCTTGGACCGCGCGCCCGCCCATTGGTTGTATTCGGCCCAGGTCTCGGTATAGCGCCGATAACCTTCATTGCCGGTCACCCGGTAGGCTTCGATATTGCCGGTGTGATAGGCCGCCACATTCCAGAACGGGCTGTCTTGAGCAGGTGCGCGCGCTTGCCAGTAGGAATTGATCTTGTCGATCGCCGCAATCACTTCACCGCGATTGCTGCCGTTCTGAGCGGGCGCGCCCGCACATCCACCCAGAGCAATGCCCAGCGTCAATAACAAGCCGCTCACGCAATTCTTCAGTTTCATCAGCATCGATCCGTTGAACGCACGGAGCAATTCCAATGCGTCGGCTTGGTCGGCGCAGCCCGCCGGTTGGCTGCTGCGGCCATAGAGTATGGTTACGTTAGCATATCAAGTCGAAATCACAAAGAAATTTGCGTGACCGGCACGCTTTGCCGGCCGCGCCAACGAATGTGGTATCGTCACCACATTCTGGTATTCCATCTCAGCGTCGATCTATGCCAAAACCCAGCAGGCTCAGTGAAGTAGCGAAGTTGGCCGGTGTCGCGCCCATCACCGCATCGCGTGCAATCCGCGGCACGGGCTACGTCTCGGAAGATGCACGCGCACGCGTCATGGAGGCTGCGGCCAAGCTGAACTACTCGCCCGACATGGTGGCGCGACGCATGCGCGGCGAGAAAAGCCGGCTCATCGGCATCTTCGTGAACAACTTCGGCTCACTGGTGCTGCATGAGATCACGAAGGAGATCAGCAACGAAGCGCGTGCCCGCGGCTACGACATCCTGCTGTTCAACGCCGACCGTTTCGACGCCCCAGGCCGCGCAGACACGCGCGACATGCTGGCCAATCTGTGCGCCGGCCTCATCCTGCCCATGCCGAACGTCGAGGATGCCTACCTCGGCGACCTTGAACACCGCCAGTTGCCCTGTGTGTTCGTCAACTTCGATGCGCGCGCCATGGGGCTGCCCGTCGTCGTGGTCGAAAACCGCAAGGGCGCCCGCACGGCAGTCGAGCACTTGCTATCGCTGGGGCACCGCCGCATCGCGTTCATTGCCGGCTCCCACTACACGGGCCAAAGCACCGAGCGGCAGGCCGCCTATGTCGAAGCCCTGAACGAAGCCGGCATCGCCGCAGACCCGGCGCTGATCGTTCCGGGGCGTTTCGTCCAGACCGGCGGCTACGCGGCCACCGTGCAGCTGCTGGACCTGCCGGAGCCGCCCACCGCCATCTTCGCGGCCAACGACGAGATGGCGTTCGGCGCCATCGACGCCATCCACAGCAAAGGCCTGCGCGTCCCCGAAGACATCTCGGTCGTGGGTTTCGACGACATCGCCATCTCCAGCCACATCCACCCACCCCTGACGACGATGCGCCAGCCGCTGGTCGAACTCAGCGCCTGCGCGGTACGGGAACTTGTGGCGCTGATCGAGGGCCAGGGCATCGCAGCGAAGAAGATCGCCCTCCCGCTGGAACTGGTCGTCCGCAAATCGACCGGCCCCGTGGCGCAGCGCGGCTGACATGAATCGCGCACTGGCTGCGAGAGCTGGGGCGGCTGTGCCGCTCAGCCTTGTCGGGCTGGGCGCCCTGCTGCTCTGGCTGCTGTGCGGCGATTTCGGCGTCTCGATGCGCGACCGCGCTGCCGTGCCCAGCGCGCTGGAGCTGCTGCGCCGGCACGCGGCGTCTGACACGACGATCTCGCTGCTGCTGTCCACGGTGCCCGCCGCCTTGAGCTTGCTGTTGGTACCCCTGGCCGGCTATCACTCGGACCGCTGCCGCAGCCGCCTTGGCAGGCGCAAGCCCTTTCTGATGGTTGCAGCGCCCACCGGCCTCGTGGCCATGGCGGGCCTGGCAGCCTCACCCACGCTGGCGGGCTGGCTTGATGCTGCACTGGGCGGCTGGTCACCCGGCCTGCACAACTGCCGACTCGCGCTGTTCAGCCTGTTCTGGGCCGCATTCGACTGCGCCGCCATCAGCGCTTTCTCGCTGTTCAACGGCCTCGTCAATGACCTTGTACCCGCGGGCCTGCTCGGTCGCTTCTTTGCGGTGTTCCGAATCGTCAGCCTGACGATCGGCATCGCGTATCACAACTGGATCTTCGCGCTCACGGACCACCATCTGCGCGAGGTTCTGATGGGCGTCGGCCTCTTCTTCTGCCTGCCTATCCTCGCGATGGCGTTGATGCTGAAGGAGACACCCTTGCCGCCCGACACCGCGCCCGCTGACAAGACGGAGCGCCGGCTGAGATTTCCCCTCGACCACGTGCTGGCCTGCTTTCGCCATCGCTCCTATGGGTGGGCCGTCGCCGCCTTCGTGCTGGCGAGCGTCACCTTCAGTCCCTTCAACACCTTCTATCTGCACTACGCGCACGCGGCCGGTATCCAGAAGGCCACGCTGGGCGCATTGACGGCAGCCGGCTATGCGGTGTCCATCGTGTCGGCCTTTGCCATTGGATCGATGGCTGATCGCTTGGGTGCGGTGCGGGTCTCGGTAGCCATCATGACGGTGTATTGCGCCATCTCGGCGGGCGGCTTCGCCTTGGTGTCGGACGCCGCCAGCTTCCGCGTCTTCTACTTTGCCCACGTGGTGATTTCCGGCGCATGGTTCACGGCTGCTGCATCAATGCCGATGGCGCTTTTCCCGCGCGACAGATTCGTGCAGTTCAACTCGACCAAAGATCTGATGGTGATCTTCGGCACGATCCTGGTCAGCAGCGTCCAAGGGCCGATGCTCGACCTGTCCGAACACGACTATCGCTACACGCTGCTTGCAGGAACGGTTTTCTCTCTGCTGTGCGTTGTGTGCCTCTTGCGTATGCCGTTCCGCCGCAGCACACCTGCCTGTCCAACAATCGCTGAGCCAACCGAACATCCTGAATCATCAAATCCTGGCACGTCTGCGCTTGAGCAACGGAGCTGATGTCGACGGCGAGATCTCCGCAAAGAAGTCGAAGAGTTGCTGTGCTGCGGGCGCCAGCCCTCGCCCCCGACGTTTGATAAGACCGACGACGCGCTTCACTTCTGGACCATCGAGAGGGATGCTGACCAGCAAGGGATGGTCACGCGCGGGCATCGCCAACGAGGGCACTGCAGCAACACCAAGCCCGGCCTCCACCAACCCCAGCAACGTGGTCACGTGTTGCGCCTCGTACAGGCTCTGGGGCCTGCCCACAACCCCGGCCAGCGCCTGATCAATCAGCAGCCGGTTGCCCGAGGACTTTCCCACCGTGATGAAGTCGTGCGCGGCAAGATCCAGCCAACTCACACGGCGTTTGTTCGCCAGCGGATGGTCTCTTCGGCAAGCCGCCACAAAGCGCTCCTCAAGCAGGGGTTGGAACTCAATCTCTGGTTCCTGGCTGCCGATGAAGTTGAGCCCGAAGTCAGCCTCGTTGCGGGACACGGCCGCGAGCACCTCGTTCGCACTCGCATCAAACACCTTCACACGAATCTTCGGATAGCGGTCGCGGTATCGCCGGATCACTTGCGAGAGGTAGTAGTAGACCGTCGAGGGAACGCAGGCGATGGTGACCTCACCCATGCGGGTGGCGGCAATGCCTTTGATGCCGAGCAACGTGGCATCCAGGTCATCGAGCATGACCTGGACCTTTCGCGCGAAGTCCCGGCCCACAGCGGTCAGGCTGACGCGCCGGGTCGTTCGCTCCAGGAGCTTGACGCCCAGCGCTTCTTCCAGCTTCTCGATGCGTCGGCTGAAGGCGGGCTGGGAGATGTTCACGGCCTCCGCCGCCTGGCGGAAGTTGGCCAGTTCGGCCACGGCGCGAAACGCCTGCAGATCGTTCAGATCGAAGTTCAGCGCCATGGAATTCCTTCTCGGCGGGCCGAAACGGGCACCCTAGATTGATGCGCCCTGTGGATCAATCGATTCTAACAATGCAATTCACAGACGATCTGTTGCTGAAGATCATTCAGCCATGTCTTCCATCCGCCTCCCTTGCGTCCTCATGCGCGCCGGCACCTCCCGCGGTCCGTTCTTCCTTCGTGAGTGGCTTCCACAAGATGACCTGGCGCGTGACCAGGCGCTGATCGGTGCCATCGGTGCATCCGATCTKYTKCAGGTSGAYGGCGTSGGCGGCGGCAGCACGCTGACCAGCAAGGTSGCGATCGTGTCGCGGTCGTCCCAACCGGACTGCGATGTCGACTACCTCTTCGCGCAGGTTGGCGTCGGGCAGCAATCCGTCGATACCCGTCCCAACTGCGGAAACATGCTGTCGGGCGTCGGCCCGTTCGCCATCGAGCAGGGCTTGATTCCGGCAAACGACGGCCTGACCACCGTCCGTGTGTTCAACGTCAACACCCGCTCCCGCATCGAGGTCACCGTCCAGACCCCTGAGCGCTGCGTTCGCTACGACGGCGATACCCGCATCGACGGCGTTGCAGGCACAGCGGCGCCGATCTATCTCAACTTCCTGGACGCCTGGGGCGCCGTGACGGGCGCGGTCTTTCCGACCGGGCGCCGCATCGACCTCATCGACGGCATCGCGGCGACATGCATCGATGCCGCCATGCCGCTGATGATCATCCGGGCGTCCGATCTCGGCGTCAGCGGCCGTGAGACGCCGGTTCAACTTGACGAGCATCCCGGCCTGCTGGAACGCATCGAGCGGCTGCGCCGCCATGCGGGCGAAATCATGGGCCTGGGAGACGTGACGAACAGCGTCATCCCGAAGCCGGTTCTGGTGAGCCCAGGCGATGGCCCGGACAGCATCACCTCGCGCTACTTCACGCCCAAGCGCTGCCATGCATCGCACGCCGTCACCGGCGCCATCGGCGTTGCCACGGCGTTCGCACTGCCAGGCACCGTCGCCAGCGGCGTTGCCATGCGACCGCGAATCCATGACGTCGTGGTCCTGCATCCGCAGGGTCGCATCAATGTCGCCGTTGAGATCGACGGCTGCGGTGAGGACGCGCGCGTGACGCGCGCCGCATTGGTCCGCACCGCCAGAAAGATCATGCAGGGCGACCTCCATGTGCCTGGCTATGTGTTCTCGAAGCCCTTGGAATCCAACAACGGAGACGACGAAGTGCAACTGCTTCTCACCCCTTTCATCGCCGGCGCTCTCGTCGCCGCAACACCGGCCAGCCAGGCGCAGACGGCCGCGCCCTACCCTGCCAAAACCATCACGATCGTCGTGCCCACGGCCGCCGGCGGCGGCAACGATGCAATGGCCCGCACCATCGCTCAAAAGCTGGGCCCGCTGCTCGGCCAGACGATGATCATCGACAACCGTGCCGGCGCCACCGGCTCCATCGCCAGCGAGTACGTCGCCCGTGCAACGCCCGACGGCTACACGCTGCTGTTCGGGTACATCGGCACGCATGGGATGAATCCGGCGCTGCAGAAGCTGCGTTACGACCCCGTTGCCGACTACGAGCCCATCGGTCTGGTCGGCTACTCACCCACGCTGATGGTTTCGACCGTCGACGCGCCGGTCAAGGATGTGAAGGACCTGGTCACGCAGCTGAAGGCCAAGCCCGACGCCTTCGCGTATGCCTCCGCCGGCAATGGCACGGCGCCGCATTTCGCGGCCGAGCTGTTCCTGCTGAATGCCGGCGTGCACATGACGGGCATCCCGTACAAGGGCTCAGCTCCGGCCATCACGGACACCATCGCCGGACAGACCCAGTTCATGTTCCCGAGCCTGTTCACCGCGCTGCCCTTCGTCAAGAACGGAAAGCTGCGCGCCATGGCGGTGGCCGGTCCCAAGCGCGTCGCCGCCTTGCCGGATGTGCCGACGCTCAAGGAGGCCGGCGTTGACGGCGTCGATGTCATGCAGTGGTACGGCATCTTCGCCCCGGCCAAGACGCCAAAGGCCGTCGTCGACAAGATCAACAAGGCGCTCAACCAGGTGCTGGCCGACAAGGAAATCGTCAAGCGCATCGAGGACCACGGTGCCGATGTCCAGACCAGCACGCCCGAGGCTTTCGGTGCGTTGGTGAAGAGCGAAGTCGCCAAGTGGAAAAGCGTCGTGCAGCGGGCCAAGTTGAAAGCCGACTGAGCCCTCGCCCCTATCAACCAGAACAAACCGGAGACAGAAAATGAAGCATTCAAGAATCGTGATCGCAGGCCTCGTCGCCTGCTCGGCATCGACCGCTTGGTCGCAAGGCGTGACGCTTGCCGGTGTCGCCGACGCCGCCGCGCGTTATGTGTCCAACGAGGGGCGAGGGTCAGTGAGCTCGCTGGTCAGCGGATCGAACTCGACCAGCAAGCTCATCGTTCGCGGTGTCGAGAGCCTCGGCGGAAACCTCTCCGCAGGGTTCCACCTGGAGCATGGCTTCCAGCTCGATTCGGGCACCCAAGTCGCCAGCACGCAGTTCTGGGACAGGCGCGCCACCGTGCATCTCATCAGCAAGGACTGGGGCGAGCTCCGGATGGGGCGCGACTACGTGCCGAACTACCTCAACTGGAACCGCTTCGACCCGTTCGCCTATGTGGGAGCGGGCGGCGCCAACAACTTCATCTCGGCCACGCCGAACGGGCCGATCCGGTCAGCGTTTGGGTCGGGGCTCAACACCACCGTCCGGTCGAGCGACTCCGTGCAGTACATCCTTCCAGGCGACCTCGGCGGCCTGGAAGGCGGCGTGATGCTCGCCGCCGGCGAGGGCGGGACCACCGCTGACGGAAAGAACAAGTTCACCGGGGGCCGATTGGGATACACCGGCAAAGGCTTCACCGTCTCGGCCGCCGCGTCGCGCAGCACGAACAACCTGACCGGAGGCAACGCGTTCCGTGACCAGGTCGTTGCGGGCAGCTATGACTTCGGCCCCGTGCAGCTGAGCGCGGCCCTGCGCCAGTTCAAGCAGGCAACGGCCAAGCAGACCAACCTGTTGCTGGGTGCGTGGATCCCGGTCGGTAGCGGCACCGTCAAGATTTCGCTGAACCGCGCCAACCTGTCCGGAAAGGTCGGCACGGTGTCCATCGACGCCAACGACGCCCAGCAGTTGGCGGTCGGCTATGTGTACGACCTCTCTAAGCGCAGTGCCGCCTACACGACCTTGTCCGTGATCAACAACAAGGGCGCAGCTACCTATGTGGTCCCCGGTGGCGCGTCCGGCATGGCCGGCGGCGGCACGTCCAAGGGCCTCGAGGTCGGCCTGCGCCACAACTTCTGACCGGAGGATTCGACATGGACGACCTCGCCGCATGGATCGGCCGCACCGCGACCGCCGACGACACGATCACCCCGACACCCGTCGCGGCCTTGGCCGCCACCCTGGACTACCCCTCGGCGCCGGTCGAACCGGGTGCCGCCCTGCCTGCGCTCTGGCATTGGCTGTACTTCCTGTCGCTGCATCGCCAGTCTGAGATCGGCGCCGACGGCCATGCCAGGCGAGGCGGCTTCATGCCGCCGGTGCCGCTGCCGCGGCGGATGTGGGCGGGCAGCCAGTTCGAGTTCCATTCGCCGGTCCGCGTGGGGGATCGCGTCAGCCGCACCTCGACCATCGCCGACGTGAAGACGAAGAATGGGCGCACGGGCCCGCTGGTCTTCGTCAAGGTGAGGCACGAGCTGCGCTGCAACGGCGCGGCCGAGCCGGCGCTGGTCGAGTTCCACGACATCGTCTACCGCGAGGCCCAACGCGCCGATGACGTCGCGCCGCCCCCGCAGGCGGCTCAGGTTGATGCGCCCTGGCAGCGCGTGATCGTGCCCGACGACGTCCTGCTGTTCCGCTACTCGGCGCTGACCTTCAACGGGCATCGCATCCACTACGACCGCAAGTACGTCACCGAGGTCGAAGGCTATCCAGGCCTGATCGTCCATGGCCCGCTCATCGCCACGCTGCTGATGGATCTGCTGCGGCGCCAGCTTCCCGACGCGGATGTCGCGACCTTCCAGTTCAAGGCCTTGCGGCCGACGTTCGACCTCAATGCCTTCCGCGTCAATGGCGCGCTTCAGGACGACGGCAAGACCGTGCACCTCTGGGCGATGGACCACGACGGCTGGCTGACGATGGACGCCACGGCAACGCTGCGTTAGGACACCAAT
The DNA here is from genome assembly GCF_054049415.1 of Roseateles sp. P5_D6. Taxonomy (NCBI): domain Bacteria; kingdom Pseudomonadati; phylum Pseudomonadota; class Betaproteobacteria; order Burkholderiales; family Sphaerotilaceae; genus Roseateles; species Roseateles sp. P5_D6. The sequence continues at coordinate 159,651 of NZ_JBFUMK010000020.1, forward strand.
CATGCAACCCCTCAAAGGCCTGACCGTCGTGACGCTGGAGCACGCCATCGCCGCGCCATTCGCGACGCGCCAGCTTGCGGATCTCGGAGCGCGAATCATCAAGATCGAGCGCCCGGGCAGCGGCGATTTCGCGCGTGGCTACGACAACCGTGTGCGGGGCCTCGCCTCGCACTTCGTCTGGACCAACCGCTCCAAGGAAAGCCTGACGCTCGACGTCAAGCATCCGGAGGCCGCGCGCGTGCTGGAGCGACTGGTGCTTGAGAAGGCGGATGTGGTCGTGCAGAACCTCGCACCCGGCGCCGCCGCGCGGCTCGGGCTGGGTTATGAGCGCCTGTCCGCCATCAAGCCCGGGATCATCGTGTGCGACATCTCCGGCTATGGCGGCGACGGCCCGTATCGCGACAAGAAGGCCTACGACCTGCTGATCCAGAGCGAAGCCGGCTTCGTGTCCGTCACCGGCACGCCCGACGAGCCCAGCAAGGCCGGCCCGTCGATCGCAGACATCGCGGCAGGCATGTACGCGTACACCAACATCCTCGCCGCGCTGATGCAACGCAGCCAGACCGGCCGAGGCCAGCACATCGACATCTCCATGCTGGAGTGCCTGACGGAGTGGACGAGCTACCCGCTCTACTACGCCTTCGAAGGCGCACCACCACCGCCGCGCACGGGGGCCAGCCACGCCACCATCTATCCCTATGGTCCCTTCCCCACGGGCGACGGAGGCACGGTGATGATGGGTCTGCAGAACGAGCGCGAGTGGGTCAACTTCTGCGAGAAGGTCCTTTTGCAGCCGGGCCTCGCGACCGCCCCTCGCTTCACCGGCAACGCCAGACGGGTGGCAGAGCGGGTCGCCTTGCGCGCCCTGATCGTAGACGCCTTCAGCGCGCTGACGGTGGCGCAGGTGGTTGAACGCCTGGAGCAGGCTCAGATCGCCAATGCGCGCGTCAACACGATGGCGGACGTCTGGGCGCATCCGCAGTTGCAGGCGCGCAAGCGCTGGCGGGAGGTCGGCACGTCCGCCGGGCCGGTGCCCGCGCTGTTGCCGCCCGGCTCCTGGGATGAGGGCCCTCGCATGGACCCCGTGCCCGCTTTAGGCGAGCACACCGACGCCATCCTGACGGAGCTGGGGATGGATACCGACGCGATCCGGGCGCTTCATGCGGCCGAGGCTGTCTGACATGCCGGCCCGCACTTACCTCTTCGTTCCGGGCAATCGCCCCGAGCGCTTTGACAAGGCCCTGGCCAGCGGCGCCGATGCCGTCGTGCTTGATCTGGAAGATGCCGTGGCGCAGGAGGACAAGCCGACGGCGCGAGATGCAATCTCGACCTGGACAAGGCTGAGGACGGCGGCCGAGCTGGACAGGATCGTCCTGCGCGTCAACGACGCCGAGAGCGGCGAATTCGCCGACGACCTGCGGCTGCTGCGCGACACGAGGCTGCCCAGGGCCATGCTGGCCAAGGCCGAGTCGCCCGAGCATGTCCGGGAGCTGCGCGCCAACGCGCCTGCCGTCGACGTGCTGGCGCTGATCGAATCCGCGCGAGGCGTGGCCAATGCAGACGCGCTGGCCGGCTGTGACGGCGTTTCACGGCTTGTGTTCGGCACGCTCGACTTCGCGCTGGACCTCGACATCGACATCAGCGACCAGGCCGATGGCCTTGCTTTCTCCGCCAGCCGTCTCGCGCTCGCATCCCGTTGCGCCGGCATTGCCGGGCCGGTGGCCGGCGTCACGACACAGCTCGACGACGAGGCGCGGTTGCTGGCTGAGCTGGCCTGGGCGCGTCGGTTCGGCTTCACAGCCAAGCTCTGCATCCATCCCAGGCAAGTGGCCATCATTCACGCCGCACTCGCACCAAGTGCGCAGGACCTCGATTGGGCTCGCCGGGTGCTCGCGGCCGACGCGGCTTCACCCGGCGCCGCCCGGCTCGACGGCCACATGGTCGACCGCCCCGTGGTCCTGCGCGCGCAGCGGCTGCTGCAGCGCGCATGGCACTGATCCTCACCCCCACTGGAGACACTCCCCATGGCTTCCACCCTCATCGACTCCGTCATCTTCCAGGGCATCTTCGGCACCGAAGCCATGCGTCACGTGTGGTCCGACGAGAACCGAACGCAGAAGTACCTCGACATCGAAGCGGCACTTGCCAAGGTGCAAGGGCGGCTCGGCCTGATTCCGCAGGAGGCGGCCGACGAGATCGTCAGCCACTGCCACCTCGACCAGATCGACATGGCCAAGCTGCGCCTGCAGACCGAACGAATCGGCTATCCGATCCTGGGCGTCGTCTCCCAGCTGAACCTGCTGTGCCGCGACAAGCTGGGTGAGTTCTGCCACTGGGGCGCGACGACGCAAGACATCACGGACACCGCCACCGTGCTCCAGATCCGCGAGGCGCTTCAGCTCGTCGACGATGAGCTGACGGCGATCTCGGCGGCGCTGGCCAAGCTGTGCCGCGAACATCGCCTGACGCCGATGATCGGGCGCAGCAACCTGCAGCAGGCGATTCCCGTCACCTTCGGCTACAAGATGGCTGGCCTGCTGTCGGCCATTGAGCGGCACCGTGAACGACTGGCCCAGCTGCGGCCGCGCGTGCTSGTCGGYGAGTTCGCCGGCGCGGCAGGCACSYTGGCRTCSCTACAGACCSAYGCGATGGAGACCCAGGCCGGCCTGTGCGCYGAGCTGGGSYTGRGSCAGCCSSTGATCGCCTGGCACACCATCCGCGACAACATCGCCGAGGTAGGCRCCTTCCTGGGCCTGGTCGGCGGCACGCTGGGCAAGCTCAGCATGGACGTGAAGCTGATGATGCAGACCGAAGTGGGCGAGGTGTTCGAGCCTTATGCCCACGGCCGCGGCTCCAGCAGCACGATGCCGCAGAAGCGCAACCCCATCTCCAGCTGCTACATCCATGCGGCGATTTCGGTGGTGCGCCAACATGCCGCCGCACTCATGGACGCCATGGTCGCGGATCACGAACGCAGCACCGGGCCGTGGGAGATCGAGTGGATCGTGCTGCCCGAAGCCTTTTGCCTGATGGCTGGCGCGCTGAAGCAGTCGCGCTTCGTGCTGGAAGGGCTGGAGGTGGACCCGGMCGCCATGCGCCGCAACATCGACATGACGCACGGCCTGGTCATGAGCGAGGCCGTCATGATGGGTTTGGGCCCGTACATCGGTCGCGAATTCGCGCACGACCTGGTCTACGACATCTGCCGTCACGCTGTGAGGCAGCAGCGGCCGCTGCTCGACCTGCTCTGCGAGCACCCGCAGATCAACAAACATCTTGATCGAGATGCGTTGGCCGTCTTGTGCGACCCCAACAACTACCTCGGGCAGTCCGGCGTGATGGTCGACCGCGTGCTGGCCACCCTGCGCTGAAGAGTCGGCCAAGACCGACGGCGCAGTACGCGTTTCATAAATTCGGAGACAAGCGATGCAAGTTCCCAAGCTTCTCAAGATGCTCTACGTTCAAGTCCTCATCGGGCTGGTGGTGGGCATCACGGTTGGTCACTACTGGCCGGAATTCGGCGCTTCCCTCAAACCCCTCGGCGACGGGTTCGTCAAGCTCGTCAAGATGATGATCGCCCCCATCGTGTTCTGCACGATCGTCAGTGGCATCACGTCGTTGGGAGAGTCCAAGGAGATTGGCAAGACGCTGATCAAGGCCATGGGCCTGTTCTATGCGCTGACGGTCATCGCGCTGTTCACGGGCCTGGTCGCGGTATCCGTCATGCAGCCTGGCGCGGGCATGCACGTCGACCCCACCCACTTGGATGCAGCGGTGGTCGCCAAATACACGAGCAAGGTGCCGCCGAGCGGATTTGTCGAGTTCGTTCTCCACATCATTCCCACCTCTTTCTTCGGTGCGTTTGCCGAGGGCGAGGTCCTGCCGGTGCTGCTGCTGGCCGTGCTGTGCGGCTTCGGACTCACGCGCATCGGCCGTGGGGGGCACGTCGTGCTGTACAGCATCGACAGCTTCTCGCACATGCTCTTCGCTGCGTTCGGTTTCGTCATGCGGTTGGCCCCGCTGGGTGCATTCGGTGCGATGTCGTTCACCGTCGGCAGGTACGGCATCAAGTCCATCGGCTCCCTCGGCATGCTGATTGGCACCTTCTACGTCGCCTGCGTCTTCTTCGTCGTGGTTGTGTTGGGCCTGCTCGCCCGTGCGCACGGGTTCAAGCTCTGGCAGCTGCTCCGCTACATCCGGGAGGAACTGCTGGTCGTTCTGGGCACCTCATCCAGCGAACCCGTGCTTCCCCGGCTCCTGATGAAGTTGGAGCGGCTGGGATGCAAGAAGGGCGTGGTCGGTCTGGTGCTGCCCACGGGATATTCCTTCAACCTGGACGGCACCGCCATCTACCTGACGCTGGCGTCGATGTTCATTGCGCAAGCCTGCGACATCCATTTGAGCTGGGGACAGATCGGTGCGATGTTGGGGCTGATGTTGCTGACATCGAAGGGTGCGGCTGGCGTGACCGGCAGTGGGTTCGTCGCCTTGGTCGCCACGTTGACCGTCATGCCTGACCTGCCCGTTGCAGGCGTGGCTCTGCTGGTCGGGATCGACCGCTTCATGTCCGAAGCGCGGGCTCTGACGAGCACGATGAGCAATGCGGTGGCCTGCGTCGTCGTATCCATCTGGGAGAGGGCATGCGATCGCGAGGTCCTGACGCGTGAATTGGCGATCGGTTTTGTTCAGGTCGAGCTCGAAGAAGAAACCGAAAGGGAGATTCCGGTCGCTCAACCCGCGCCCGTGGTTCAGGCAGTGCAGGCCCACTGAACGCTTGTCGGGCACCGCGCCCCTCCCGTCCGCCATCCGATCGACCGGGACGATGGCACACCGTCCCAGGGCTCCGAGCCGCCGGCCACGCCCCACGAAGCCCTTGCCGAACCTGCGTCCAGTAGGCAATGAAGTTCTGAAGCTCCCGGTAACGGGCCTTTCGCGATACGCTGCTCACTTGCTGCCAGCGGCAAGCGAAGGCAAAGGAATTCAGTGGGGCAACTGGAAGGCCAGAGTCAGAGACACCTCCTGCCGGGTCTGCTCCTGGCTTCGGCTCTGCTCACCTCGCCATCCCCTGCCCTCGCGCTCGATCCTCCCCTGCAGGTATCCCAGTACGCGCACACCTCGTGGACTGCTCGGGACGGCGCCTTGCTGGGCCTCGTCTTTGCGATGGCACAAACCCCCGACGGCTATCTCTGGGTCGGTGGGTCATTTGGCATGTTTCGCTTCGACGGCCTTCGGTTCGTTCCCTGGCAACCACCGAGAGGCCAGTCGCTGCCAAGCAATCCCTACGCCCTGCTGGTTTCCCGCGATGGCACGCTCTGGATTGGCACCTTCAATGGCCTGGTCAGCTGGAATGGCATCGAGCTGACCCGTTATCCGCAGATCCCCAACGGGTTCGTGACGTCGTTGTTCGAGGACCGCGACGGAACGGTCTGGGCCGGCCTGCTGGGCGAACAGGGACGGCTGTGCGCCATCCGCGCAGGTCAGGCCCAATGTTCCATGCCCGAAGGCGGGTTTGGCCAGTTCGTCTGGAGCCTGGCCGAAGACAAATCCGGGGCGCTGTGGGTGGGTGCGGACTCGGGCCTCTGGCGATGGAAGCCCGGGACGCCGCAACGATTCGAGACGCCAGGCGCGCGAGTGGGCGACCTGAGCACGACCGCCGATGGACAGCTCCTGATTGGCATCCGTGGCGCAGGAATCCAGCGCATCGACGGCGACAGGTTGGTGCCTGCTCCGATGCGAAGCGCTGCCAAGCCCGATGAATGGCTAGCTGACCGCGACGTCAAGGCCAACAAGTTGTTGCGGGACCGCGATGGCGGGCTCTGGATCGGAACCGAAGGCCACGGGATCCTCCATTTGCAGGAGGGGCAGGCCGACGCGTTCACCCGGGCAGACGGCCTCTCCGGGAACATCGCCTGCAGTCTCTTCCAAGACCGCGAGGGCAACATCTGGTTCGGCAGCGAGAAGGGAATAGACCGCTTCCGAAAGCTGCCTGTCACCACCCTCTCCTTGCAACAAGGGCTGCCCAATGACGGCACGAAGTCTGTGCTGGCCACGACGGACGGCAGCGTCTGGGTGGCAACCGGCGATGGACTGGCCCGATGGAAGGGCGCGAGACCGACCGTCTACAGGGAACGCGACGGCCTGCCCGACGCCAGGGTGCAGTCCCTGCACCAGGACGCCGAGGGGCGACTCTGGGTGAGCACGGGCCGTGGCCTCGCCTACTTTGCGAACGACCGCTTCGTCGCCGTCAGCGGTGTGCCCAGCAAAGAGATCTATTCCATCACGGGGGACGGGGCGGGCGACCTCTGGCTTTCAGGCAACGATGGCCTTGCACGGCTGCATAAGGGCCGATTCGCCGAGAACATCCCGTGGGCCGCGCTCGGTCGCCGGCAACAGGCCAAGGTCGTCGTCGCCGACCGAGGTGGCTTGTGGCTGTCCTTCTGGCAGGACGGTGGGGTGTTGTATTTCAAGGACGGCAAGGTCCAGGCCGCCTACACGCCCGCCAAAGGGCTGGGCGCGGGCCACGTCGCCGGTCTCCGGCTCGATGCCGAAGGAGCGGTCTGGGCTGCCACCGAAGAGGGGGGCCTCAGTCGGATCAAGGATGGCCGCGTCGCCACGCTCACGGTCGGCAACGGCCTGCCCTGCAACACGGTGCACTGGTCGACGCTGGACGACGATGGGTCGCTGTGGATGTATGCGTCCTGCGGGCTCGTGCGGGTTCTGCGTGATGACCTGGCTGCCTGGATCGCCGACCCGAGCCGCCGGGTCGCCACGAAGGTCTGGGGGGCCGCGGATGGCGTGCCGCTGCTGGCGCTCACGCCGGCCTACTTCAACCCTCCCGTGGCGAAAGGGCCGGACGGCAAGCTCTGGTTTGTGTCGGGCGCAGACGTCCAGGTGATCGCCCCCGACCACCTGCCCTTCAACCCGCTGCCGCCGCCGGTTCACATCGAAGCTCTGCTCGCCGACCACAAGCCCTATGCGGTCGAGAACGGCCTTCGTCTGCCCCCGCTGGTCCGCGACATGACGATCGAGTTCACCGCGCTGAGCCTGGTCGACCCGAAGAGCACGCGCTTTCGCTACAGGCTGGAGGGGCACGACCACGATTGGCAGGAGGCCATCGACAGGCGCCAGGCCACCTATACCAATCTGCCGCCCGGCAACTATCGCTTCCGCGTGAAGGCGTCCAACAACAGCGGCGTGTGGAACGAGGAAGGCGCGCAGCTCGAGTTCGCCATTCCACCGGCCTTCTACCAAACCACCTGGTTCCGCCTGGCCGGCGCCGTCCTGCTCATCGGCCTGGCATGGAGCGCTTTCCAACTCCGGCTGCACATGCGCATCCGGCGGCTGCATCGGCAGTTSGARGCGACGCTGGAKGCGCGWRTYGCCGARCGCACGCGCATYGCYCGCGACCTGCACGACACSCTGYTGCARCGTTTYCACGGGCTGCTGCTGCAGTTCCAGGCCGCGCTCAACCTGCTGCCTGATCGCCCGCGCGAGTCGAGGCAGATCCTTGCGGGCGCCATCGACCATGCAGCCGAGGCGATCACGGAGGGCCGCGACACCGTGCAGGGCTTGCGGACCTCGGCGCTGGAGACCAACAACCTGGCGGACGCCTTGCGGGCGCTCGCCGAGGATCTGGCGAACGAGAGCGGTCACGCGGCATCGGCGCATGTCGAAGTGCAGGGAACGCCGCAAGCTCTGCATCCGCTGGTGCGCGACGAGACCTTCCGCATCGCCGGCGAGGCGCTGCGCAACGCCTTCCACCACGCTGATGCAAAGCAGATCCAGGTCGAGATTGGCTACGACGAGCGGCAGCTGTGCGTACGGGTTCGCGACGACGGCAAGGGGATCGACCCGGAAGTGCTGCACGCGGGCGAAAAACAAGGGCACTTCGGGTTGAGCGGCATGCGAGAGCGCGCCGAGCTCGTCGGCGGCAAGCTGGCGGTTCGCAGCGGCCCGGGGACCGGAACGGAAGTGGTATTCAGTGCGCCCAGCTCGCAGGCGTACAGTCGGCCAGTACCGGCTCGATCATGGTTCCTCCACAAGAAGTTCGCACCCAGCGAGGTCGGCGAATGACCGAAGATCTGACCCGCATCCAGGTTCTCTGCGTCGACGATCACCCGATCGTGCGGCAAGGCATCGCGATGCTGCTWTCYGTGGAGCCGGACATGGCCCTSGTGGCGGAAGCAGCGAACGGMCGCGAAGCGATTCAGCAATTCCGCGCGCACCGCCCGGACGTCACGCTGATGGACTTGCAGATGCCCGGCATGAGCGGGCTCGACGCGATCGGCGCGATCCGGGCCGAGTTTCCCGAAGCCCGGATCATCGTGCTCACCACCTACGCCGGCGACGCTCAGGCGCAGCGCGCCTTGCAAGCCGGCGCGCGCGGCTACCTTCTGAAGAACGCCTTGCACAAGGAGCTGCTCGACGCCATCCGCGCCGTGCACGCCGGCCGCCACGCGCTTCCGTCGGAAGGGTCATTTGAACTGGCCGAGCAGATCATCGACGACAACCTCACGCCGGCGGAGATCAGCGTCCTGCGATTCATCGCTCAGGGGAACGCCTACACCGAGATCGCCAGGGTGCTCGCGCTCAGCGAGGAGGCGGTCGAAAGCCAGGTGCGAAGCACCCTGTCGAAGCTGGATGCCCGGGATCGCGCGCATGCCGCGACGATCGAACTCGAGCGCGGGATGCTCCAGACCGAGCGCGCCGCCCGGCACGCAGCCGAAGCGGCCAACCGAGCGAAGAGCGAGTTCCTCGCCGGCATGAGCCACGAGCTGCGCACACCGCTGAATGCCGTCCTCGGCTACGCGCAACTGCTGACCATGGAGGGCGGCCTGAGCGCGCGCCAGGCGCGCGGCCTGGACACCATCCACCAGAGCGGGCAACACCTGCTGGCGCTGATCAACGACATCCTCGACCTGGCGCGCATCGAGGCCGGCCGCACGGACCTGAACCCGGAGCCGGTACACCTGACCGGCCTGCTGCAGACGGTCGTGAACCTCATGCGGGTGAAGGCAGACGAGAAGCGTCTGGCCTTCGTGTTCGAGGCCGGTGAGGGCTTGCCCGAGGCCGTGCTGGCCGACGAGCGCCGGTTGCGCCAGGTGCTGCTGAACCTGCTGGGCAATGCGATCAAGTTCACCGACCACGGCACGGTCGCGCTGCGCGCCCGTGCCGAGCCGACTGGCCCCGGGCAGGTGTTGCTGCGGCTGGATATCGAGGACACCGGTGTCGGCATGCGCCCCGACGACATGGAGCGCATCTTCAAGCCCTTTGAGCAGGTGGGCGACGTGCAGCACCGCAGTGCTGGCACGGGGCTGGGGCTCGCGATCACCCGCGCGTTGGTGAACGACATGGGCGGACAAGTGCAGGTGAGCAGTGAGTTCGGGCGCGGCTCCCGATTCCGCGTGGAGCTGCCGTTGCCAATAGCGCAGCCGGCGGAGGCCGCGCCTCGCAGGATGCCCGGCGTGGCGCGCTACACGGGGCCGCCGCGACGCGTGCTGGTGGTCGACGACGTGGCGGCGAACCGCACGCTGATGTGCGATTTCCTCACCAACGCCGGATTCGAAGTGGCGCAGGCCAGCGATGGCAGCGAACTGCTGGCAGCGGCGAGGAGCTTCCGGCCGGACCTGATCTTGATGGACAGCGTGATGCCGTCTGTCGGCGGCGTGGAAGCCACGCGCCGACTGCGGCGGGAGGCCGATCTGGCCACCGTGCCTGTGATCGCGGTCTCGGCCTCGGCCACCGCCGAGCACCGTGCCGCCTGCCTGCAGGCCGGCGTCAACGTGTTCCTGACCAAGCCTGTGTCCCTGGAAGCGCTGCGGGCCCATATCGGAGAGCAGCTCGGCCTGCAATGGCCGCCCACGGCAGGCGCTGACTGATTGAGCGGCGGCATGGTCCGGGCGGGCGCGTTGCGCGCCCTGCCCTCACCCGGCAATCCTCGAGGTTTGAACGACTGAAGCGATTGGATTAGCCTGCATGGCTCACGCTCGCTCGCAAGGAGACCTTTCCATGAAGCTCTACTTCGCCCCTGGTGCCTGTTCGCTGTGCCCACACATCGTGGTGCTGGAGGCGGGCCTGGCCGCTGAAACCGTGCAGGTCAATTTGAAGGCCCACCAACTGCTCGATGGCAGTGACTACTWCGCSATCAACCCGCGCGGCTACGTGCCGCTGCTGGAGCTGGACGACGGCCAGCGCATCACTGAGAACGCAGCCATCGTGCAGTACCTGGCCGAACGCGCGCCCGACCGAGGCCTGCTGCCACCGGCCGGCACCCTGGCACGCACGCGCGTGCAGGAATGGCTGGCCTTCGTCGGCAGCGAACTGCACAAAGGCTTCTCGCCGCTGTTCAATCCGGCCCTGCCCGAAGAGGCCAGGCCGATCTTCAAGAAGAAACTGCTCGATCGCTTTGGCTGGGTGAACCAGCAACTGGCCGGCAAGTCCTACCTGATGGGCGAGACCTTCACCGTGGCCGACGCCTACCTGTTCGTGATCACCGGCTGGGCCGGCCGCGTCGGCGTGGACATCGCGGGCCTGGAGAACCTGGCGGCCCACCAGGCGCGAACGCGCCAGCGCCCTGCGGTCCAGGCGGCCCTGCAGGCCGAAAGTCAGGCTTGATCGCTGCTGCTGGAAAGCGGGCCGCTGCCTCGCCACGGGAAGAAGCACCTGTGCCTGCGCGGCGCTGGCCTCGTCACCACAGCGGCCGGCGAGGAACACTGCACGTGTGAGCCATGTCAGGGGACTCCAAGGCCGGCGGGCTTCACCGCCATCCAGCAAGCCATGGCGACCATCATCAGATTCTCGGTCAGCGAGACAAAGCCCAGCGGCACGCCGCTGTCACCACCCACGCAGGCACACTTCAGCTCGCGCTTGTCGACATACACCGCCTTGAAGACAGACACCGCACCCACCACCCCTATGAAAAGCGCCAGGGCAATCGCCAGCCACCTGAGCGCATCTGCCAGCATCAGGATGCCGGCCAGTCCTTCTGCGAACGGATAGATGTAGGCGTAGCGAACCCACCTCCTGGCCAGAAGGTCGTAGTTGAGGAACATGGTGGAAAAGGCCTCGACATCACGCAGCTTCTGAAGGGCCAGCAGGCACATCGAGAGGGCCACGAAACGCTCCATGGCCTGGACGATGCGCAGGCCGCCGTAGTCGTCCCAGCCGATGGCCAACGACATCGCCGCGGCCATTGCGAACAGCATGACGACCGGCAGGTAGGTGGCAGCGCCCTCGTCCTTCACCGGGTGGCCGAAGAACGCGCGCAGGTCATCGTGCCCACCTATGCGCCTGCCATCGATGAAGGTCTGAGGCGTGGTCTGCACGCCTTGCGCCTTCTTGAATGCCTCGGTCTCGGCGTGGCTGGTGAGCGGGTGGTCCTCGACCTCGTAGCCGTGGCGCTTCAGCAGATCCAAGGACTTCAGCCCGAACGGGCAGACATGCTCCGGCATGACCATCCGGTACAACACTGCCCGTTTGACCGGTTTCACCATCGCTGAACTTCGGCTCAGGCGCCGGAGCCCAAGTTTGAACGCGTTGATGACGAGGCATCCACCTTCGCCAGCCAACGCAGGACGGCCTCGACGACCGCCTCCGGCTGCTCCAGCGTCGTCAGGTGGCCCGCCTGCGGCACCAGCAACAACTCGACGTCACCTTTGAGCAAGTGGGCCATCTGCTCACTGCGCTCGGGCGGCGTGACCTGGTCCTCGCGGCCACAGACCACCAGCGCCGGACACTCCAGCGTCTGCAGCACGTCGCGGCGGTCGGCGCGATTCATCGCCGCCGTCTGCTGACGGACGAAGCCGCCGACCCCGACGGTACGCGCCATGTCGCGCAGCAGGTCGAGCAGTTTTTCATCGGCGGCATGCGCCGGATGCAGCAGGCGAGCGGAAAGCTCTGCAACAACCTGCTCGAACGTCGCGCTGCCCGCCTTGAGGCGATCGAGGATGCGCTGGCGGTTCAACCTGGCCTCGGCCGTGTCGGCGCGCGCGCTGGTGTCGATCAGTGCGATGCCCGCGATCCGGTCCCGCGCCTGGCGGCAGAGCTCCAGCGCGACATAGCCGCCCAGCGAGAACCCGGCGACAGCAAAGCGCCCCGCAGGCATGCGAGCCAGCGACGCAGCGGCGAGCGCGCCGACGTTGTCGGCGATGTGGGTCTGCCCCTTTTCCACGATGCGCTCCTGGGAGATCGCTTGAAGAATGGGCCCCCACACCCGGGCATCGTTCAGAAGCCCAGGCAACAGCAGCAACGGCATCGACGCCATGGTCGCTCCAGCCAATGGTTCTGGTGACGACGGTAGACCGATCGGGACGGTTCGCGTGTCGGACAACTGCCTGAGCTTTCAAGCCCATGCCGGCAAGCAAAGTGTTACTTACGGCGCGCCATGGCAGATTGGACTTAGAGTCAGAACGGCGCGCCGTTGCGCTGCGGAACCATGGCCACGCTTGCAGGAGCGAACGAATGGTCGCCAGATCCGGAAAATCAGCTCACCGAGGCAGGAAGGTTTTGCGCAGCAAGCGCCGGTCAACGCTTGAGTCGAGGCAAATGAGCGGTTCGCACGCACGCCGGTATCAACAGCTCTTCGCGGCCAACCCCTTGCCCATGTGGGTCTATGACCTCCAGACGCTGCGCTTTCTCGACGTCAACGAAGTGGCCTGCCAGAAATACGGCTACACGAGGGAGGAATTCCTTTCGATGTCCATCCGCGACATCCGTCCACCGGAAGACGTGGGCGCCGTGGAGACGTCAGTACGCCTCACGCCCGCTGGGGTGTTCAACAGCGGCGTCTGGCGGCATCGGCTCAAGGACGGGCGGCTGATCTACGTCGAAATCACCTCTCATGAGTTGCTCTATGAAGGCCGGCCTGCCCGCTTCGTCGCGCCGCTGGACGTGACCCTGCGCATGCAAGCGGAAGCGGCACTGCGAGAGCGCGAGGCCGGTTTGCGGCGCGCCCAGGGGGTGGCCAAACTCAGCCATGTGGTGACCCGCCCGGACGGCTCCTTCGAGCGCTGGTCCGACACCCTGCCCCAGCTCGTCGGCTGCGCGCCGCAGGACATGCCGCGCACGACACGTGACTGGATGAACCAGCTGGTGCATGCCGACGATCGGGCCAGCTACCGCAGGGCGAGCCTCGAAGCGGCGCGCACGCGGGCCAAAGTCGAAGTGGAGTACCGCCTGGTGCGCGCCGATGGCGAAGTCGTGCAGGTGGCCCAGGTGATCGAGCCCCTCGAGGAGGTGGCCGAGGTCGGCGGCCTGCGATGGTTCAGCACCCTGCAGGATGTGACGGTCCAGAAGGCGGTGGAAGCCACCATGCGCGACCTCAACGAGCAGCTCGAGCACCGGGTGGCCCTGCGGACCGAACAGCTGGAAGCATCCAACCGCGAGCTCGTCGCTGCCACCCGCTCCGCCGAGCATGCCAACCAGGCCAAGAGCGAGTTCCTGAGCCGCATGAGCCATGAGCTGCGGACGCCGCTGAACGCCATCATCGGCTTCTCGCAAATGCTCGCCTCCCCGGGCCACGGCTTGCCCGCGGAAAGGCAGGTGGCCTTCAACGCCCATATCCAGAAGGCCGGCGAGCACCTGCTGACGCTGATCGGTGAACTGCTCAACTTGTCGCAGATCGAAGCCGGCAAGCTGAAGCTCGACATGCAGGTACTGCCGCTGCGCCAGTTGCTGGCCGAGTGCGAGGCCATGGTCATGCCGCAAGCCCAGGCCCGCGGCCTGCAAACGAATTTCGAGGCGCCGCCAGACGCGCTGGCCGTGGTGGCGGACCGAACGCGACTCAAGCAGGTGCTGCTGAACCTGCTGTCCAACGCCATCAAGTACAACCGGCCGGGCGGTGCGCTTGAACTGCGGGTGCGACCCTCAGGCGCCGAGCGTGTGCGCATCGAAGTACAAGACGGCGGCTCCGGACTGCGCCCGCAGGAGCTGGCCCAGCTCTTCGAGGCCTTCAATCGGCTGGGGCATTCCGGCGAAGGCCCGGGCGCCGTGGAAGGCACGGGCCTCGGCTTGGTCGTGACGCGGCACCTGGTCGAATTGATGGGCGGCCGAATCGGCGTGGACAGCACGCCCGGAACGGGCAGCTGCTTCTGGTTCGAGCTGGCTGGCGGTGAAGCCGTGTCGCGAAAGCCGGAGATCGGCGTCGGCCCGCAGGAGCGCCCCGGCGGCGTGAGCGACATCCAGCCGCAGCTCACCGTGCTGCTGGTCGAGGACGACCTGCCCAGCCACGACCTCGTGCGCGCGCAGCTGTTGCATCGGCCGGACCTGCGCCTCATCACGGCAAGCAACGGCCGCGAGGGTGTGGCGCTGGCCCTTGCCCACGCGCCCGCCGTCATCCTGATGGACAACCGGATGCCGGAACTCACCGGGCGCCAGGCGTTTCAACTGCTGTCGCAGGATCCGCGTACCGCCAGGATTCCGGTGATCGCCATCAGCGCGGGGGCCGACACCATGCCCGAGGGTGACGGCGAGCCGATCCTCTGGTTCCGCCGGGTTGCCAAACCTTTTGACCAGGGTGATCTGCTGTCTGCGATCGACGACGCCATCCGCCACAGAGCGGCCTGAAGTCGTCCGGTCGATGCTAAAGCTAACTTACCATATCAACTGACAAACTTGCGGCGCGACCGCCATCGGGGCCCAACTTCAGACTCCCCCACCAACGGCCGAAAAACCATAACGACGGCGCGGCCATTGTGTTTGCGTTGCCTCTGTAGCACATGACTCACAGAATGAGCTGACCTACAAATCAAATGAACGAGGCGGCCATGTCTGAGACGCTGCGCAGCCGGCCGAGACAGGAGACAGGTGGGAGAGTTGAACGGTGGCCGCGCGCGCCGCGCTGCGTTCATGGCCTGGGCCTGCTCTTTTCGCTTCTGATGGTGACCCAGGGCGTGGCCTGGGCAGCTGGCACCACGAACCTGGCAGACCTGTCACTGGAGCAGCTGGGCGACATCGAGATCACCTCGGTGTCGAAACGGGAGCAGCGCCTGGCCGACGCGCCGGCCTCAATCTACGTCATCACCAAGGAAGCCATCCAGCGCGCCGGCGTCAATACGCTGGCCGAGGCTCTGCGCCTGGCTCCCAACCTGCAGGTTGCACGCATCAATGCCAGCCAGTACGCCATCAGCGCGCGCGGCTTCAATTCGGCCACGGCGAACAAGCTGCTGGTGCTGATCGATGGCCGCAGCGTCTACACGCCGCTGTATTCCGGCGTGTTCTGGGAATCCCAGGACGTGCCTTTGGGTGACGTGGAGCGCATCGAGGTCGTCAGCGGCCCGGGCGGCACGCTGTGGGGCGCCAATGCCGTCAACGGCGTCATCAATGTCATCACCACGCCCGCCGAAGGCAGCCTGGGAACGCTCGCTTCGGCGGCGGCTGGCAATCTCAGCCAGGGCCTGTCGCTGCGCCATGGCTGGCGCTTCGATGGCGGCGGCGCCGTGCGCGCCTACGCCAAGTACAACCGCCGCCAGGACAGCGAGCGAGCCAGCGGCATTGATGCCGACGATGGCTTCGAGAAGCTCCAGTTGGGTTTTCGGGCGGGTATCGACGCCGGCGGCGGCGCGCTGACGCTGCAGGGCGATGCCTACAAGGAGTCGATCAGCCAGCCCAATGCCGCCGACCAGCGCCACCATGGTGGCAACCTGCTGGCGCGTTGGGTACGACCGATGGACGACGGCGCAACGCTGAATCTGCAGACCTACGTCGACCGCTCCTGGCGCGATGTCCCTGGCTCCTACAACGAGAACCTGCAGGTCGTCGATGTCGACCTGCAGTACCTGCTGGCTGCCAGCGAGGGCAGCCAGTGGATCTTCGGCGGCGGCCACCGCATGGCCGAGGACGAAGTCGGCAACTACGGCAGCCTGGCCTTTCTGCCCGCATCCCGGCGCCTGCACTGGACGAATGCCTTCGTTCAGCATGAGCGCCAGTTTTCGCCAACCGCGACGCTGACACTGGGCACCAAGGCCGAGCACAACAGTTACACGGGCACGGAATGGATGCCAAGCGCCCGGCTGGGCTGGAAGCTGTCGCCCCAACTGCTGTTGTGGAGCGCAGCGTCCCGTGCGGTGCGCACGCCCTCCCGCATCGACGTCGAGTTCTTCGTGCCAGCGCAGCCTCCCTACCAGCTGGCGGGCGGCCCCAACTTCCGCTCGGAGATCGCCAACACGCTGGAGGTTGGCGCGCGAGCTCAACCCAGCGAGAACCTGTCCTACTCGGTCACGGTATTCGGCAGCCGCTACTCGAGCCTGCGCAATTACCGGCGCCTGAGCGACCGCACTTTCGTACTGATCAATGCATCCAAAGCGGAGGTCTATGGCGTCGAGGCCTGGGGCCGCTACCAGGTCAGCAGGAGCTGGGCTGTTCATGCGGGACTGACCTCGATGCACGAGCGCTTCAGCGGCGCCAACGTGGCCGCCATCGCGCCCGGAAACGATCCCCGCTACCAGGTTCGGCTGCAGTCCTCTTGGTCGCTGGCGGCGGGCGTGGATATCGATGTCACGCTACGGCGGGTCGCCAAGCTGCGCTTCACCACCGTGCCCGGCTACAACGAGGCCGATGCGCGTGTCGGCTGGCGGTACTCCGACAGGCTGGCCTTCGCCGTCTCGGCGCGCAATCTCCTGCATGCAAATCACCGCGAGTTCGCGCAGGGCGGCGCTACCGGGGCCGACCCGATCATGGTCGGGCGCACCGCCCAGATCACCGCCACGGCGAGATTCTGATGCCGCGCCTGAGCCTATTTCTCGGGTGCCTCCTGCAATGGCGCGGCAATGTGCCAGTGCTGCGGCGCATGGCGATCGCAGGTCTTCTCTTCTTCGCCGCCGCGCAAAGCGGCGCCGCCGACAACGACAGCCGTGCGCTGGAAGCCCAGATCAAGGCCGCCTATCTGTACAAGTTCGCCGGCTATGTGGAGTGGCCGCCGAATGCCTTCGTGGATGCCACGATGCCTTTCACCATCGGCATCATCGGCGCCGGGGACATCGCCACCGAGCTCAACAAGCTCACGTCGGGCCGTTCACTGAGCGACCACCCCGTCGAGGTGCGCCTTCTCAAGGCCGGAGAACTGCCCCGCAGTGTCCAGCTCATCTTTGTGAGCGGCGCCGACACCCCGCAACTCAGGCGCACGCTCGAGCCCTACAAGGCCCTGCCGACACTGACGGTCTCGGACATCCCAGGCGGCATCGACGCAGGCTGCGTCATCAACTTCATGCTGGTGGACAACCGGGTGCGCTTCGAGATCTCGGTCCGCAACGCGGAGCGGCATGGGCTCAAGATCAGCTCGCGCCTGTTGGCTGTCGCACAGCGCGGGAACCCAGGGGCCTCTGAATGAGGATCCGGCTGCGTTCGATAAGCACCAAGCTGCTGCTGATGGTGCTGGCCGTCAACGCTTGCACACTGCTTGGGGCCAGCGCCGCCTTCTTCTATCACGACATGGTGGAGAACCGCGACCGCTCGGTGCGCGAACTGACAACGCTAGCCGACATCCTCGGCCAGGGCAGCGCGACAGCCCTGGAGTTCGATGATTCCAAGGTTGCCACCGACACCCTCGGCCAGTTGCGCGGTGACCCCAATATCAATGCCGCGGCAATCTACACGGCAGGCGGCAAGCTGTTTGCGCGCTATGTGAACGCAGCCACTCCTGGCGCGGCCCTGCCTGCCGAGCCGCCATCCGCGGGGGTACAGGTCCTGCGCAGCAATCTGATCGTGATGCTGCCGGTCAATGGCGCCAATGGCCGCCTGGGAGCGGTCTACATCGATGGCCGTTACGACGTCGCCCAATGGCTGCGGGACTATCTCCTGATCTTCGGCGTCGTGCTCGGTGGCAGCCTCGCCCTGGGCCTGCTGGTGTCCTTTCGGCTGCAGCGCCGCATCACCCGGCCCATGCTGGCTGTCAGCGAAGTGGCGCAGCAGGTCATGCAGCAGCGCGACTTCAGCCTGCGTGCCCGCAAGACGACCGAGGACGAGATCGGAGAGCTGGCCGAATCCTTCAACGGCATGCTGCAGACGCTCGAGCATGAGATCGCCGAGCGCAGCACGGCCGAGGTGGCCGTACGCACGCTGAACGCGGAGCTGGAGCAGCGCGTCGAGCGGCGCACCGCGGAGCTGGTCGTTCGCACCCAGGAGGCCGAGGCCGCGAGCCGCGCCAAGGCCGACTTCCTCGCCAACATGAGCCACGAGATCCGCACGCCGATGAATGCCGTGCTCGGGCTGGCCTACCTGCTCGCGAACAAGCCGCTGGAGCCCGATGCGCTGGACCTGGTCAAGAAGATCCGCAATGCCGGCCGGTCGCTGCAGACCATCATCAACGACATCCTGGACTTCTCCAAGATCGAGGCCGGCCAGCTGGAGATCGAAGAGGCCCCCCTGCACCTGGACGGCGTGCTGGACAACCTGGCCAACATCATGAGCGCCAATGCGGGCGACAAGGATCTGGAGCTTGTCATCTCGCCGGCGCCCGATGTTGGTGGCGAACTGCACGGCGATGCGCTGCGGCTCGAACAGATCCTGATCAACCTGACCAGCAACGCCATCAAGTTCACCTCCAGCGGTGTCGTCAAGGTCGGCATCGCGCTGCTGGAGCGCACCGACGGCTCGGCTCGCCTTCGTTTTTCGGTCAGCGACACGGGCATCGGCATTCCGCTGGAGAAGCAGAGCCACATCTTCTCGGCCTTTGCCCAGGCGGACATGTCAACGACGCGCCGCTTCGGAGGTACCGGGCTGGGATTGGCGATCTGCCGCCAGCTCGTCACCAAGATGGGCGGAGAGATCGGCGTCATCAGCACGCCTGGCAAAGGCAGCGAATTCTGGTTCAGCCTGCCTTTCAAATGGGTCCCGATCCAGAACTACCAGCCCGCGGCGCTGTCAAAACTGGAAGTCCTGGTAGCGGACGACAGCGACGTGGCGCGCGAAAACCTTGCGCTGACCGCTCGGGCCATGGGCTGGGCACCCACGCTGACCGATTCCGGCGAAGCCGCCCTCGGCAAGGTGCGCAATCGACTCCAGGGCACCGAGGCCTATGACGTGCTCCTGCTGGACTGGAAGATGCCCGGCCTGGACGGGCTGGCGACCGCGCGGGCCATCCGCAGCACGATGGAGGGACAGCAAGCGCCCATCGTGCTGATGGTGACGGCCTACTCCCGGGACGAGCTCCTCAAGAGCGAGGGCAGCGAGCTGATCGACGGCGTGCTCAACAAGCCCGTGACCAGCTCTTCGCTGTACAACAGCGTGGCCCAGGCCATGCGACGCCGGGGGGTTGCGGCCATGTCCGACAGCCCGCAAGCCGAGGCGACGCAGCGCCTTGTTGGCCTGCGCGCCCTCGTCGTTGACGACAGCGACATCAACCGCGAGGTTGCGCTGCGCATCCTCGAGTCCGAAGGCGCCACCGTGCAGCTGGCCGAGAACGGCCTGCAGGCCCTGGATTGGCTGACGGCCCATGTCGGCGAGGTCGACATCGTGCTGATGGACGTCCAGATGCCGGTGATGGACGGCTACCAGGCAACGCGCGTGCTGCGCGGCACGCCAGGCCTGGCAGACCTCCCGGTCATCGCGCTGACGGCCGGCGCGTTCAAGATCCAGCAGGAAGAGGCGCGGGAAGCCGGCATGAATGCCTTCGTGGCCAAGCCCTTTGCCGTCGATGAGCTGATCGCGGCCATTCAGCGCCTGACCGCGAAGCGCGAGCCGGCCGACATCGCATCCGTCGAGGCCGTGGCGCCGGTCGGCCCGCAGGCCGAGGACGGCGTGCCCTTTGAAGGCATCTCGGTGGCCGACGCGCGCAAGGTCTGGCAGGACCTCGCCGTCTACCGGAAGTTCCTGGCCAAGTTTGCCCGCGACAACGGCGACAGCGCGGCGCAGCTGCGCAAGCTGCTCAACCAGGGGCAAGAAAAGGAAGCCACCGCCCTGCTGCACAAGCTCAAGGGCTCTGCGGGCAACCTGGCTCTTCCCCAGCTGGCACGCGCTGCCGGCCGCCTGGAGCATCGGCTGATCGAAGGCAGGGACCCCTTCGACGAATGGGCACCGTTCGAGGCCGCCTTCGCCCAGGCCCTCCGATCGATTGCGGCGTTCACGGCTGACGCCGCCGCGAATGAACCGCGGCCGGCGCCGGCCAGCCCGTCCGTCGACAGGGCACGGGTGGCGGCCCTGCTTCATGAGCTGCTGGACGCGCTGGACAGCGACAACCCGGACCTGGCCGCACCCGTGCTCCAGCGTCTGGACGGGCTGCTGCCGCAGGCCACGCTGGCCGCCTTGCTGGCCAGCGTCGAGGAGTTCGATTTCCGGCGTGCGGAACAGATGGCGCGGGACCTCGTCGCCGAACTGGAAGAGCAAAGGAAGTAGGCATGCCGAACGGACCCATCCTCATCGTCGACGACGAGCCGATCAACCTCGCAACCTTGAAGCAGATCCTCGCGCCGCACTATCCGCTGGCGTTCGCGCGCAGTGGCGGTGAATGCCTCGCCGCCGCGCAGAAGCACCAGCCTTCGTTGATCCTGCTGGACGTCCAGATGCCCGACCTGGACGGCTATGAGGTCTGCCGCCGGCTCAAGGCCGCCCCCCAGACCCAGCACATCGCCGTCATCTTCGTGACGGCGCTGGCCGACGTCGGCGACGAGGCCGCGGGATTCGACTGCGGCGCGGTCGACTACATCGTCAAGCCCGTGTCGCCGGCCCTGGTGCTGGCACGGGTGCGCACCCACCTGTCGCTGGTGCATACCTCCATGCTGGAGCGCTACGTCAAGGAGCTCGAGGCCCAGCAGCTGAAGATCAGCCGGCTCAGCCGCATCAAGAGCGTCCTGAGCGGCATCAACTCGGCCATCGTCAGGCTGCGCGACCGGCAGGCGCTGTTCGATGAAACCTGCCGCATCGCCGCCGAGGATGGCGGCTTCGCGAGTGCCTGGATCGGCCTCGCCCACGGCCCTTTGAAGAGGCTCGACCCCATTGCCGCGCGAGGCCTGGATGCCGGGCAGCTCGACGAGTTGCGCGGCGCTCTGGGCGCCACCGGTGGGCCAGGCCGCCGCTCACTTCCCTACCGGGCGCTCGATGGCGGCGGCGTCGTGTACTGCAACGACCTCTCGCAGGAGGACATGGGTGCGGCTGTCCACGCCGTTGCGCCGGCGAAGGGGGTCGGCTCCGCGATTGCGCTGCCGTTGACTTCCGGTGACCGGCTCGTCGGCGTCATCGCGCTGTACGCCACGGAGGCCCATCTCTTCGACGAGGACGAGCTCAAGCTGCTCGGCGAGCTGGCTGGCGATATCTCGTTTGCGCTCAGGCACATCGAGCAGGAGGAAAAGGTCCATTACCTGTCCCGCTATGACGCACTGACCGGCCTGCCCAACAACCTTGTCTTCCTGGACCGCCTTGACCTCGCAATCCAGTCCGCGGCTGCGGCCGGCACCGGCGTGGTGGCCGTCATTGCCAACCTCCACCGGTTCAAACGGCTGAACGACACCCTGGGCCGGCACGTGGGGGACCAGTTGCTGAGACAACTGGGGCAGCGCCTGGCCACCGAATTCGCGCGCAGCCACAACGTGGCCCGGCTGGCGGGCGACAACTTCGCCGTCGCCGGCAGCTACAAGGGCGACGAGGACGTCGCGACGCTGCTGCGCGTGCTGGACGAAGTCATCGGCCGACCCACGTCAGTCGATGGCAGCGACGTCAGCCTGTCCGCCCACCTGGGCGTGTCCGTGTATCCGGAGGACGGCGCCAGTGCCGAATCGCTGTTCCGCAATGCCGAGTCCGCCCTCAAGCAGGCCCGTTTGGCTGGCGAGAAGCATGCCACCTATTCGCCAGAGATGAATGCCCGCATGGCCGAGAAGCTGGAGATGGAGGGGCAGCTGCGCGAAGCATTGGCCCAACAGCAGTTCGTGTTGCATTTCCAGCCCAAGGTCAATCTGGCCGATGGCCAGATCACCGCGGCCGAAGCCCTGATCCGCTGGCAGCATCCCAAGCGCGGCCTGGTGCCTCCGGGCGATTTCATTCCAATCGCCGAAGAGACTGGCCTCATCGTGCCCATCGGCGAATGGGTCATCCAGGCCGTCTGCGCCCAGCAGGCGGTCTGGCGGTCGCGAGGCATCGCGACGCGGCCGGTCGCGGTGAACCTGTCGACCCTGCAGTTCCGCGAAGGTCGGGTACGCCAGTGCGTCGAGCAGGCCCTGCGCGACAACGGGCTGGGCGCCGACGCCATCGAACTCGAGCTGACCGAAACCCTGGTCATGCAGGACCCCATCGCGGCCGAGCGCACCATGCATGACCTCCGCCAGTTCGGCCTGCACCTGTCGCTGGACGACTTCGGCACCGGCTATTCCTCCCTCGCCTACCTGAAGCTCTTTCCTTTCAACTCGGTGAAGATCGACCGGTCCTTCATCACCGATATCACGCGCAGCCCAGAAGACGCCGCGATCTCGCTGGCCATCATCGCGATGGCTCACAGCATGCGCATGCATGTCATTGCGGAAGGCGTCGAGACCCCCGCGCAGCTGGAGTTCCTGCGGGCCAGCGGCTGCGACCAGATCCAGGGCTATCACTTCAGCCGCCCGGTGCCGGCCGAGGAATACGCCCGCATGCTGCTGGAGGGCCGGCAGTTGGCAATGACCGCAGCCGCCCCTGGCACGGGGGCGGCCGGCGAAAGGATCGCGCTGCCCATGCGACGCCAGCCTCTGGAGCATTGACGGCGGATCGATGTCCGGTTTTCAGGGCTCCGCCAGCGGCGGGTCATTCACACATTTGGCGCATTCAAATTGGGGCATGGACCCGCTTCGGTGCATTGCCAGAACACGTGGCGTGAGGGGCAGCGGGCGGTCTCGATGAGACCTTCCTGACGCCGCCGTCCCGGGCGTCAGACACTGGAAACAGCCCCTGCAGCACCAGCCGCCCTGCGGCACCAGCCGCGTGCAAACCCAGCCTGGAAAAGCTGGCACGGCTCCTGCTCGTGATGACTTGTCATAACGAGTTGGACGGCCATGAGCAAAGGCGCTCTTGCAGCTAGGAAATCCTTGACGCTGGTCCCTGCCCCCGAGGCGGACGGCGCTCATCGCATCAAGCTGTCGTCACCGCTGCCGCTGTACACGCAGATCAAGGAGATCCTGCGCGCCCGCATCCTCGACGGCAGCTACCAGCCGCATCAGCAGATGCCGTCGGAGAGCGAGATGATGGCCGCGTTCGACGTCAGCCGCATCACGGTGCGCCAGGCGCTCAATGACCTGCAGAACGAAGGCCTGATCTTCCGCATCCACGGCAAGGGCAGCTTCGTCTCCAAGCCCAAGGCCTTCCAGGATCTGGGGCGCCTGCAGGGCTTCGGCGAGGCGATGCGGCAGATGGGCTACGAGACCTTTGCCCGCGTGCTGTCGATCAAGACGGTGCTGCCGTCGCAGCAGGTGGCCGAGAAGCTGCACCTGGCCAAACGCGCCAAGGTCACGGAGCTGCACCGCCTGCGCTTCCTGAACCGCGAGCCGATCTCGCTGGACGTGACCTACGTGCCCGCGGCCATCGGCCAGCGCCTGGCCAAGGAAGACCTGGCCGCGCGCGACATCTTCGCCATCCTGGAGAACGACTACGGCCTGGCCCTCGGCCACGCCGAGCTGCAGATCGGCTCGACGCTGGCCGACGAGACGCTGGCCGGCCAGCTCAAGGTCGAGGAGGGCTCGCCCGTGCTCTTCATCGAGCGCACGACGCACACCGCCGACGGCGCGCCCATCGACTACGAACACCTCTATTACCGCGGCGACGCCTTCCAGTACAAGGTGCGCGTCGATCGCGTGCCTGTTTCCGAACGAGCCTCTTGAGGAGAGCCTGCACATGGACACGATCGAACACGAATACGACCTCGTCATCGTTGGCGGTGGAACCGGCGGCCCGATGGCCGCGGTGAAGGCCAAGGAGAAGAATCCCAAGCTGCGGGTGCTGCTGCTGGACAAGGCCAACGTCAAGCGCAGCGGCGCCATCAGCATGGGCATGGACGGGCTGAACAACGCCGTCATTCCCGGTCACGCCACACCCGAGCAGTACACCAAGGAGATCACCGTCGCCAACGACGGCATCGTCGACCAGAAGGGTGTCTACGCCTACGCGGCCAACAGCTTCCCGATGATCGAGGAGCTGGACCGCTGGGGTATCAAGTTCGAGAAGGACGAGACCGGCGACTACTCGGTGCGCAAGGTCCACCACCTGGGCAGCTATGTGCTGCCCATGCCCGAGGGCCACCACATGAAGCGGGTGCTCTATCGCCAGCTCAAGCGGGCGCGGGTGGAGATCACCAATCGCGTCGTGGCCACGCGGCTGCTAACCGGGCCTGACGGCGAGATTGCCGGCGTCATGGGTTTCGACTGCCRCACGGCGGACTTCCACGTCATCAAGGCCAAGGCAGTGGTCATCTGCACCGGCGCGGCCGGGCGTCTGGGCCTGCCCGCCAGCGGCTATCTGTTCGGCACCTACGAGAACCCGACCAACTGCGGTGAAGGGCACGTGATGGCCTATCACGCCGGCGCCGAGTTGACCAACCTCGAGTGCTTCCAGATCAACCCGCTGATCAAGGACTACAACGGCCCGGCTTGCGCCTACGTGACCGGCCCGTTCGGCGGCTACACCTCCAACAACGCCGGCCAGCGCTTCATCGAGTGCGACTACTGGAGCGGCCAGATGATGATGGAGTTCTTCAACGAACTCGAAGGCGGCAAGGGCCCGGTGTTCCTGAAGCTCGACCACCTCGCCGAGGAAACGATCAGCGAGATCGAGCACATCCTGCACACCAACGAGCGCCCCAGCCGCGGCCGCTTCCACGAGGGCCGCGGCACCGACTACCGCAAGCAGATGATCGAGATGCACATCTCGGAGATCGGCTTCTGCAGCGGCCACAGCGCCTCGGGCATCTGGACGAACGAGCGCGGCGAGTGTTCCATCCCCGGGCTGTATGCGGCGGGCGATTGCGCCAGCATCCCGCACAACTACATGCTGGGCGCCTTCGTCTACGGCAAGTTCTGCGGCGAGAACGCGGCCGACTATGTCAGCGGCATCGCGGCGCCGGCCTTCGATGCCGGCCAGGTCGAGAAGGAGAAGGCCCGCGTCTATGCGCCGCTGGGCAGGACCGAGGGCCTGACGCCCTTCCAGGTCGAATACAAGACGCGCCGCATCGTCAACGACTACCTGCAGCCGCCCAAGGTCACCCGCAAGATGGAGATCGGCCTGCAGCGCTTCGACGAGATCCGCGAGGACCTGCAGCACATGGGCGCGGCCGACCCGCACGAGCTGATGCGCGCGATGGAGGCCCACACCATCCGCGACTGCGCCGAGCTGGCCGCGCGCGCCTCGCTGTACCGCACGGAGAGCCGCTGGGGCCTGTACCACCTGCGCGTGGACCACCCAGAGAAGAACGACGCCGACTGGTTCTGCCACACCAACGTGACCAGCGATGCCAACGGCAACGCGGTGTTCCGCAAGCGTGAGGTGGAGCCTTACGTCGTGGAGCTCAACGAGGAAGAGAAGTCCGCCTACCAGCGCCTGCGCGTCGCCACGCCCGCTGCCGCCTAGGGCCTGTTGACGCTATGGCAAYGGGTCGCGTTGTSGCCAAAACGGCCGCGAGCAAGGCGCAAAGCGGAGCCGGGTTGCACACCCGGCGAGCATTTGCAACGCCGCGCGCGGYCKTTYTGGCCACAACCCTTCGGGAAGGCCCGCCGCCASGGGCCACTCSGCGTTGCGCCACTTGCCCGCACATCAGTGCGGGCGGCGTGTCACGCCTTGATTGGCCCGTGGCGGCGGGCCTTCGCGACCCATTGCCATAGCGTCAACAGGCCCTCAGGAGACCGCAATGACCATCACCATCACCCGCACCCAGGCCCCCGTCGTCATCGACGAAGACAAGTGCATCGCCGACAAGGGCTGCACCGTCTGCGTCGACGTTTGCCCGCTCGACGTGCTGGCCATCGATCTGACGAAGAACAAGGCGTTCATGAAGTTCGATGAATGCTGGTACTGCATGCCCTGCGAGAAGGACTGCCCCACCGGCGCCGTGCGCGTCGACATCCCCTACCTGGTGAGGTGATCATGCTTGCCACCATCCATGACCGGCTGCGCAACAGCGATGCAGGCGTGCGCCGCATCGCCGTCATCGACCTGCCCTACACCGACGAGGAAGACGACATCGCGCCGCTGCTGATTGCGGCGCTTGGCGACAGCGATGCTGCCGTGCGGCTCGAAGCCGCCAAGGCCCTCGAAGGCTTCGAGGAGCCCGAGGTGCTGGCGGCGCTGGCGCCGCGGCTCAAGGACGAGGACGCTGCCGTGCGCGAGGCCGTTGCCTACACGCTCGCAGAGCTGAAAGACTCAGCCTCCGCCACAGCGCTGCTGCCCTACCTGGGCGACGCGGACCCCGATGTGCAGGCCGCCGCGCTGCAGGCCGTAAAAGCCCTGCGCGTGGACGCCGCCTTCGACCCCGCCATGGCCGCGCTCGCCCACACCGACGCCAAGGTGCGCCGCGCGGCCGTCAGCGTGCTGGGCTATCTGAAGAAGCCGCAGGCCATCTCGGCGCTGACCGAAGTCGCCGCGCATGACGATGACGCCGAGGTGCGCCGCGTCGCCGTCGGTGCGCTGAGCTTTGCCAACGATGCCGAGATCAGCGTGCATCCCGCGCTGAGCCGGGCTCTCAACGACCCGGTGTGGCAGGTGCGCGAGGAAGCCGCCACGACCTTCGCCAAGACGGGCTCGGCGCTGGGCGTGCCCAACCTCGTGCGCGCCATGGACGACGAGTACTGGCAGGTGCGGGTGAAGGCCGCTCGGTCCTTGGGCAAGCTGAAGGCGCGCGACGGCGTGATGGCGCTGGTGGAGGCGCTGATCCATCCGGTCAGCAACCTGCGCAAGGAAGCCGTCATCGCACTGGGCGAGATCGGCGACCCGCGCGCCATCACGCCGCTGGAACGCACGCTGCGCGACCCCGACCCGGACGTGCGCAAGCTCTCCAAGCTCGCACTCACCACCATCCAGATGAATGGAGGTGCGGCATGACCTTCGTCGTCACCGAGGCTTGCATCCGCTGCAAGTACACCGACTGCGTCGCCGCCTGCCCCGTGGAGTGCTTCCACGAAGGCCCCGACTTTCTCGTCATCGACCCCAGCGCCTGCATCGACTGCGGCGTCTGCGTACCGGAGTGCCCGGTCGAGGCCATCTTCGACGAGAAGGACTTGCCCGCCGAACAGCGTGAGTACGCCGAACTGAACCGGCGCCTGGCCGCGCAATGGCCGCTCATCACTGCCGCGCAGGAACCGCTGCCCGATGCCGAGCACTGGGCCAACCAGACGCACAAGCGCGCCCTGCTGACGGAGACCGCCGCGCCCGCCTGAGACCCGGCGCGGCGCAGGCACCGATCTTGCGCCGCTGCTTCTGAACCTACCCGACTGCCAGGAGATTGAGATGAAGTTGCCCCAGCTCTCGCATGTTTCCGCCACCCTCGCGAAGTGCCTCGCGCTCTGCGCGGCCTTCCTGGCCCCGCAGGCCCACGCCGCCAAGGAGGTGGTGACGATAGGCATCGGCACCCAGAACACCACCACCAACACCGTCACCGGCGGTGTGGTGCTCAAGGAGCTCAAGCTGCTGGAGAAGCACCTGCCCAAGACGGGCAAGTACGCCAACATCGAGTGGAAGCTCGACTGGCAGAACTTCACTTCCGGCCCGCCCATCACCAACGGCATGGTCGCCGGCAAGCTGCAGATCGGCATGATGGGCGACTACCCGCTGCTGGTGAACGGCGCCACCGGGCAGCTCAACAAGGGCAACGAGACCCAGCTCGTCGCCGTCATCGCCTACAACGCCTTCGGCTCGGGCAACGGCGTCGTGGTGCACAAGGACAGCCCCTACTACGAGCTGGCCGACCTCAAGGGCAAGACGGTGTCGGTGCCCTTCGGCTCGGCGGCGCACGGCATGATGCTGCAGGCGATGCAGGAGCGCGGCTGGCCGGCGGACTACTGGAACCTCGTCAGCCAGAGCCCCGAGGTGGGCACCACCAATCTGCAGGAAAAGAAGATCGACGCCCACGGCGACTTCGTGCCCTTCGCCGACCTGCTGCCGCAGCGCGGCTTCGCCCGCAAGATCTTCGACGGCGCACAGACCAAGGTTCCGACCTTCCACGGCGTCGTCGTGCGCAAGGAGTTCGCCGACAAATACCCCGAGGCCGTCGTGGCCTACATCAAGGCCTTGATGGAGGCCAACGACTGGGTGCGCAAGGACCCCAAGCTGGCCGCCGCCAAGATCGAAGAGTGGACCAAGATCGAGAAGGAGGTCGTCTACCTCTTCCTCGGCCCGGGCGGCATTCACACGCTGGACCCGAGCATCAAGCCGCGCTGGGTCGAGACCATCAAGATCGCACACGGCGTGCTGGCCAAGCTGGGCCGCGTGAAGGAGTTCGACGCCGTCGCCTGGGTCAACGAGAGCTATCTGCGCGAAGCCTTCAAGCAGCGCGGCCAGGACTACGAGGCCCAGAAGCAGACGCTCGCCAACTACGACATCGCCGGCAACGACCCCATCTGCAAGGTGCCGGTCACGCGGCCCAAGGAGGCCGGCGAGATCTGGCTGTCCAGCGGCGAGATCGTCGTGGCCAGCTCGCCCGCCTGCCTGCTGGCTGGCGTGAAGCAGTACGAGGCGGCGGGCAAGAAGGTCAACGTCGCCTACCTCTACGACAAGGAGCTGGGCATCAAGGTCGTCGCCGACAAGGCTTTCTACGCGGTCGACGCCAGCAACCCCAAGGCGCCGCTGGCCGTGCCCTTCCTGCTGAAGAAAGACGCCGAGGCCTACGCCGCCAGGACGCACGGCAAGCTCGCCACCTTTGCGGAGGCCCTGGGGCAGGCCAACGCCACTGTCGTCGCGGTCAGCGTGAAGTGAACACCATGAGCGCGCTGCCCCGCATCCAAACCTACACGCCGCCCCTGGCGCCGCCTGCTGCAATGCCTGCGGCGGCGCCCAAGGCGGCCCCGCCCGCCCACGTGGGCCAGGGCATCACGCCGCTGCCCCTGCCGTTGCCCGCGGCTGCTGCGCCCAGCCTGCGGCAGCGCTTCTGGCGGGGCCGTGGCGCGGCGGTGCTGATGGGTGCGCTGTCCATCGCCAGCGTGCTGCTCTTCTGGCACCTGGCCACGCGCTACAAGCTCGACGCCTACATCCGCTTCAACAACATCCCCACGCCGGCCCAAGTGCTGGAGAAGGTGGTGGAGGTCAACGCCAGCCCGAAGTTCGTCACCAACATCGGCATCAGCGTGCGGCGCATCCTGCTCGGCTTCCTGGTGGCCACGGGCCTGGGCGTCGGCCTGGGCATCCTGATCGGCCGCTACCGCATCGTGCGCGGGCTGGCCATGCCGGCGATGGAGGTTTTCCGGCCCATCCCGGCCATCGCCTGGGTGCCCATGTCCATCATGCTGTGGCCCGACAACGAGGTGAGCATCGTCTTCATCACCTTCCTGGGCGCCTTCTTCCCCATCCTGCTCAACACCGTGCATGGTGTCGAGGCGATCGACCCGGTGCTGCTGCGCGCCGCCCGCACGCTGGGCGCGGGCGAGGCCAGCCTGCTCAGGCACGTGGTGCTGCCCGGCGCCCTGCCCCACATCTTCACGGGCCTGGCGGTAGGCATGGGCGTGGCCTGGGTGTCGCTGATCGCCGCCGAGATGATCTCGGGGCAGTTCGGCATCGGCTACTTCACGTGGGAGGCCTACTCGCTGATCAGCTATGCCGAGATCGCGCTCGGGATGATCACGATCGGCGTGCTGGGGCTGCTGTGCAGCGGCGCCATCCGGCTGCTGGCCAAGCTCGCCATGCCCTGGCAGGCCCATTCGCAAGGAGGACGTTGATGGACATGGCGACAGCATCCCGTGGCCGCGTGGACGTGCGCGAGCTGGACATCCGCTTCCACTCAAAAGGCCAGGATTTCGAAGCCGTGCGCGCCGCCAACGTGCATGTGCGGCCCGGCGAGTTCGTGTCGCTGATCGGGCCGTCCGGCTGCGGCAAGTCCACGCTGCTGAACGCGGTGGCAGGCTTCCTCAAGCCCAGTGGCGGTCAGGTGCTGCTGGACGGTCAACCCATCACGGGCCCGGGCTCGGACCGCGGCGTCGTGTTCCAGCAGTACTCGCTCTTCCCATGGATGACGGTGCGTGCGAACGTGGAGTTCGGGCTGCGCATGAAGGGTGCGTCGGCCAGCGACCGCGAGGCGCAGGCGCGCACGCTGCTGGGGCTGGCCGGCCTGCTGTCCTTCGAGAACCACTACCCCGACCAACTCTCCGGCGGCATGAAGCAGCGCGTGGGCATCGTCCGCGCGCTGGCCACCAGCCCGCAGGTGCTGCTGATGGACGAGCCCTTCGGCGCCCTCGACTCTCAGACCCGCGTGGTGATGCAGGAGATCCTGACCAATATGTGGCAGCGCCTGCGCATCTCGGTGCTCTTCATCACGCACGACATCGAGGAGGCGGTGTTCCTGTCCGACCGCATCTACGTGATGACGGCAAGGCCCGGGCGCATCAAGGCCGAGCTGGACGTGCCGCTGCCGCGGCCGCGCACGCCGGACATGACCTCCGAGCCCGAGTTCGTCGCCATGGTGCGCCAGATCAAGGGCCTGATCCGCGAGGAAAGCATCGCGGCCATGGGGGGCGAACTGAGCGAAGGCGGGCTGGCGGGCCTGTGCACCGAGATCGGCCCGCAGGGCGTGGAGCACCTCGTCTGATGGACGCCGTTCCCATCGAAGTCGTCTGGCACCAGGCCAGTGGCGTGCTGGCGCTGGCCTGGGCCGATGGCCGCGCCGCCCGCCTCAGCGGCCCGGTGCTGCGCGCCGCCTGCAAATGTGCCGGTTGCGAGCAGCGCCGGCGCAGCGGCGAGCCCGTGCAGGCGCCTATCGACACACAGCTCACCGCCCTCCACCCCGTCGGGCCGCAGGGCCTGCAGCTCGTCTTCAGCGACGGCCACGACCGCGGCATCTACCCCTGGCCCTATCTGCATCAACTCTCCCTGGAGCCTTGCGCATGAGCATCCTTTTCGACGCCAAGGTGCTGGACGTCCGCCACTGGACCGACCGCCAGTTCTCCTTCACCTGCACTCGTGACCCGGGCTTTCGCTTCCAAAGCGGGCAGTTCACGATGATCGGCCTGATGGTCGACGGCAAGCCGCTGCTGCGCGCCTACAGCGTCGTCAGCCCGCACTGGGACGACACGCTGGAGTTCCTCAGCATCAAGGTGCCCGACGGCCCTCTGACGTCGCGCCTGCAGCACATCCAGGTTGGCGACACGGTGCACATCGGCCGCAAGGCCTCGGGCACCCTCGTCACGCAGAACCTGCTGGCCGGCCGGCATCTCTACCTGCTGGCCACCGGCACGGGCCTGGCGCCGTTCATGGCCATCGTGCGCGACCCCGACGTCTACGAGCTCTACGAGAAGGTCATCCTCGTGCATGGCTGTCGCCAGGTGAGCGAGCTTGCCTACGAGGACATCATCACGCGCGAGCTGCCCGACAACGAATTCTTCGGCGACCAGGTGCGCGACAAGCTCATCTACTACCCGACCGTCACGCGCGAGCCCTTCCGCAACCAGGGGCGCATCCCGACGCTCATGGCCAACGGCAAGCTGCCCAGCGACATCGGCCTGCCGCCACTGTGCAAGGAGAACGACCGCTTCATGTTGTGCGGCAGCCCCGAGATGTTGCGCGACACGCGCGCGGTGTTCGACGAGATGGGCATGACCGAGGGCAATATGAGCCATCCCGGGCATTTCGTCATCGAGCGGGCCTTCGTCGAGAAATAGCCCTAGATCCGGCAGTTGACCGCTCACCATTCTTCGAAAGAATCGATGCATCAACACCTTGGCGTTTGGTCCGTCCTCACCACTTCGGTGAACAACGCTGCACGCCCGCTGGTCTGGCGCTTCAGCCCGCTGGCGGCGTTGCTCCTCCTCGTGGGCATGAGCCCACTTCGTCGTCACGCCTTGCCAGCGGCCCGCCTCGCCAGCCACTCGGTCGTGCCCAACTGCCGGATCTAGGGCCGCATGCTGGCACGGGCTGCCTTCTTCGACGCTCATGGCCAGGCCCTGCGGCGAGTCTGGCCGGGGTGGGCGACCTGCGTGCTGATCGCTTTGGCTGCGTCATTCGTTGCCGCGCTGTATCAGGGGCCCCCGATGTTGTACGCGCTGCTGTTCGGCGCGGCGCTGCACAGCCAGAGCCCGCAGGACCGCACGGCCGCTGGCGTGGACTTCTGCGGCCGCACGCTGCTGCGCCTGGGCGTGGGGCTGCTGGGTGCGCGCATCAGCTGGGAGCAGGTCGCCGGGCTCGGTTGGCCGACCTTGCTCGTCGTGTTGTTCGCGGTCGCCAGCACCCTCCTGTGCGGTCGGTGGCTGGCGAAGGCACTGCGCCTGCCGTGGGCGCTCGGCATGCTGGCGGGCGGCGCCACGGCCATCTGCGGCGCCTCGGCGGCGCTGGCGATTGGTGCGGTGCTGCCGCGTGCCGGTGAGGGGGAGACGCCGAACGAACGCCACGCGCTCGTCGTGGCCGTCTTGGCCACGCTGCTGTCGACGGCGGCGATGGTGGCCTACCCACTGATCGCGCGGCAGTTGCAGCTGTCGCCGGCTGGTGCTGGCCTCTTCATCGGCGGAAGCATCCATGACGTGGCGCAGGTGGTGGTAGCGGGCTATTCGATCTCTGCGGCCGCCGGCGACGCGGCCTCCATCGTCAAACTCCTGCGCGTCAGCCTGCTCTTCATCGTCGTGCTGGGCGTGTCCATCGCCTGCCGCAGTTCGGCCGACGAGCCGCCTCCCACGGCACGACCGATGGTCATGCGACTCGGCGCGCTGGTGCCGGGCTTTCTATGGCTGTTCGTCGCGCTGGCGACGCTCAACTCGCTGGGATGCCTGCGGCCAGTGCAGGAGCAGCTCAATCTCGCCTCGCGCGCCTGCCTCATGCTGGGGGTGGCCGGGCTCGGCATGAAGACGTCGTTCCCGCACCTCGCCAGCGCAGGTTGGCGGCCCATCTTGCTGATGGTGGCGACG
Source organism: Roseateles sp. P5_D6 (assembly GCF_054049415.1). NCBI lineage: Bacteria > Pseudomonadati > Pseudomonadota > Betaproteobacteria > Burkholderiales > Sphaerotilaceae > Roseateles > Roseateles sp. P5_D6. The sequence continues at coordinate 192,623 of NZ_JBFUMK010000020.1, forward strand.
AGCTTGTGGCTTGCAGCCGTTTCGCTCGCCGCCGCCTGGGGATTGCGGTTCTATTGAGGGTCCAACAAATCAGACCGTGGTCGGTGAGTCGCTCTGCAGCGTCCTGTCTATCTCGACGCGGTTCCGGCCGGCCTCCTTGGCGCGATACAGGGCCTCGTCGGCCCGCTTGAGGGCATTCGCAGCCGACCCTCCCGGCGGCGACAGCGCCACGCCGAAGCTGGCGGTGATTGCGAGGCGGCCCGCAGTGCAGCTGACCTCGCTCTGCTGCACGCGTTCGCGCAGCTTCTCGGCCAGGCGGGCGGCATCACGCACACGCGTGCCCTGGCAGGCGATCAGGAACTCCTCGCCGCCCCAGCGACCGATGACATCGCTCGCGCGCAGGTTGGCCGCGACGATGGCCGCAACGCGGCGCAATACCTCGTCGCCGCAATCATGGCCATGGCGGTCGTTGACATGCTTGAAGTGGTCGATGTCCAGCAGCACGAGCGACATCCCCTGTGCCGCCTCTTCCATGTCACCCAGCGATTGCTCCAGGCCGCGCCGGTTCAACACACCGGTCAGTTCATCGACCGTAGCCAGGCGGCGCAGGTTCTCCTGCTCGATGCGCAACTGACGCGTGCGCGCTGTCAAGGCATCGATCTCCCGCTGCTGGCGGCGATGGCTCAGGCGCAGTCGCTGCCAGCCACGCAACACCATGGCGCAAGCACCAAAAAGCCAGGCAAGCAGGATTCCCAGGTAGACGCGGTCGTCGCTGATCCATTCGCCCTTCAGCACCAGGCGGCGAAGCTGCAGTTCATGGTGCTGGCCGGTCAGCTCTCCGGGAATGCCGATGGACAACGAAGTCGCGTTGTCCAGGCTCGGCTGGTTGTACTCGCGAGGCAGATTGAACATCTGGACCCACCAGTCGGGCACGTTGAGTTCGCTCAACTTGATGCGCACCGGTTGCTCAACGTCTCGCCTTCGAAGCGTGACCGCGTGCATCCGCGAGCTGTTGGCGTCCTCGAGCCTGGAGAAGCGCGGATCGAAATTCCGGATATCAAGATGCAGGAATGGCGCCGGCCCTTGGTAGTTCAGTTCCAGCTCGATGTGGTCAAAACCGCTCAGATCCCGGCCGCGGCTGAGATCGTCGCCGGTCAGCAGATAGGTCAGGACGCACGGCTGGTACTTCTCGGAGGCGACGTATTGGCAACGCCATCGCAACTGCCCGGCGTCCACCCACTGCACCGCGGCTTCCTCGCCGGCCTGAGGGGGGGCTTCCAGGAAATGCTTGCTCACGCCCGGCTCCAGCAGATCCAGAGTTCGCGCGGGCAGCATCATGTGAACACCCAGCACGGCCACGGTGAGCACGATCCCTCCCATGAGGAATCTGATGCTGGTCAGGTCAGATTGCACGCCATCAAACTTCGGCATTTGCGTCCTGTGCACTCTAGATCCAAAGGCGGGCGCCGGCACAACGAAGCGCTCGCCTCACGGGGCAAATCGCCGTCGACGGCAATCCATGAAAAACGCGGCCTGGCCAACTGCCGCGAATCGGTTCGATGGGCGCCAGCGCCTTCGATAATTGAAATTGGTAAGGCCAATTTAACGATTTATGCCATGTTCGCCTACACTGGTCAGACCTTCAATACCCTGACCATCGTGAGTGACTTCCACGCCCCTTCCGCCTGCCTGACGGGCAAGACCGTTCTGATCACCGCAGCAGCACAGGGAATCGGACGTGCAAGCGCCCTGGCCTGCCTCGCGGCGGGTGCCGAGGTGATCGCCACGGACATCCAGGAAAGCGGCTTGGCCGCGCTGGCCCGGGAAGCGGCGTCTTCGGCGCTGCGTACCGAGGTTCTCGATGTCCGCGACACCCTGTCGGTGCAGAGCCTGGCCGGTCGGTTGCCTGCTCTGCATGGCCTGTTCAACTGCGCCGGCTTCGTGCATCACGGCACGGTGCTCGACTGCGACGAAGCGGCCTGGGACTTCAGCATGGACCTGAACGTGAAGAGCATGCTGCGCACGCTGCGCGCCTTCCTGCCGGGCATGCTCGCAGAGGCCGCACGCCACGGCGGCGGCGCCTCGGTGCTGAACATGGCATCCATGGCCTCATCGGTGAAGGGCTTTGCGAACCGCTTCGCCTACGGCACGACCAAGGCGGCCGTCATCGGCTTGAGCAAGGCAGTCGCTGCGGACTTCGTCAAGCAAGGCCTGCGCTGCAATGCCCTTTGCCCTGGCACGGTGGACACACCGTCCCTGCGCGGGCGGATCGCTGCGGCGGCCGATCCCGTGCAGGCCGAGAAAGACTTCATCGCCCGCCAGCCCATGGGCCGGCTGGCCACAGTCGACGACATCGCACCGCTCGTCGTCTTCCTGCTCAGCGACGCGTCGCGCTTCATCACCGGGCAGGCCGTTTGCGTGGATGGTGGCGTCACGATCTAAGGCGCGCGTCATTTCGGCATATCTCCCGATCCGTCAATAACGAACTTCTCATGAAACTCCTCCGCTACGGCCCCGTGGGCCAAGAACGACCCGGCCTGCTCGATGACAACGGCCGCGTGCGCGACCTCTCAGGCCTTGTCGATGACGTTGCAGGCAACGTGCTGACGCCCGCCGGCCTCGCAAGGCTGCGCGATATCGACCCGACGGACCTGCCACTCGTCAGCGGCACGCCGCAACAGGACCTGCGTCTCGGCCCCTGCGTCGGCCGCGTCGGCAAGTTCATCTGCATCGGCCTGAACTACGCCGATCACGCTGCCGAGTCCGGCCTGCCCGTGCCGACCGAGCCCGTCGTCTTCGCCAAGTGGACCAGCGCCATCTGCGGCCCCGATGACGCGGTGCAGATCCCGCGCGGCTCGCTCAAGACCGACTGGGAGGTAGAGCTGGGCGTCGTCATCGGCGAAGGTGGCCGCTACATCGAGGAAGCCGACGCGATGAAGCATGTGGCCGGCTACTGCGTCGTCAATGACGTGTCAGAGCGCGAATGGCAGCTCGAGCGCGGCACGCAGTGGGACAAGGGCAAGGGTTGCGACACCTTCGGCCCCATCGGCCCCTGGCTCGTCACGGCCGACGAGGTGGCCGACCCGCAGCAGCTGGACCTCTGGCTGGAGATCGACGGCCGGCGCTTCCAGAACGGCAACACGCGCACCATGGTGTTCGGCGTTGCGCAGATCGTCAGCTACCTGAGCAAGTTCATGAGCCTGCAGCCCGGCGACATCATCTCCACCGGCACGCCGCCCGGCGTCGGCCTGGGCCAGAAGCCGCCGCTGTACCTGAAGCCCGGCCAGACCATGCGCCTGGGCATCCAGGGCCTGGGCGTGCAGACCCAGAAAACCATTGCCGCCTGACCATGACCCGTATCACCAACCTGCGCACAGTGGACGTGCGCTTCCCGACGTCGCAGCACCTCGACGGTTCGGACGCGATGAACCCCGACCCGGACTACTCGGCCGCCTACGTCATCCTTGAAACCGACACGCCGGGCCTGGAAGGCCATGGCCTGACCTTCACCATCGGCCGTGGCAACGATATCTGCTGCCGCGCCATTGAGGCCATGCGCCACCTGGTTGTCGGCCTGGAGCTGAGCTGGATCGCCGCCGACATGGGCCGCTTCTGGCGCCACGTCACGTCGGACAGCCAACTGCGCTGGATCGGGCCCGACAAGGGCGCCATCCACCTCGCCACCGGCGCCGTCGTCAATGCCGTATGGGACTTGTGGGCCAAGGCCGAGGGCAAGCCGGTGTGGCGCCTGGTGGCCGACATGAGCCCGGCCGAGCTGGTGCGCTGCATCGACTTCCGCTACATCACCGACTGCATCACACCCGACGAGGCGCTGGCGCTGCTCACCCGCGCAGCAGAGGGCAAGGCCGAACGCCTGGCCACGCTGGAGCGCGAGGGCTACCCCTGCTACACGACCTCGGCCGGCTGGCTGGGCTACCCCGACGACAAGCTGCGCCGGCTGTGCCAGGAGGCTGTGGACGCGGGCTTCAACCACGTCAAGCTCAAGGTCGGCCGCGACCGCGAGGACGACATCCGCCGCCTGCGTATCGCTCGCGAGGTGCTGGGGCCGGACCGCAAGCTGATGATCGACGCCAATCAGGTCTGGGATGTTCCCGTGGCCATCGACTGGCTCAAGGACCTGGCCTTTGCCAAGCCCTGGTTCATCGAGGAACCGACCAGCCCCGACGACGTCGAAGGCCACCGCGCCATTCGGCAGGCCATCGCGCCCATGCAGGTCGCCACCGGCGAGATGTGCCAGAACCGCATCCTGTTCAAGCAGTTCATGATGCGCGGCGCCATCGACGTGGTGCAGATCGACAGCTGCCGCCTGGGTGGCGTCAACGAGATCCTGGCCGTCATGCTGATGGCCGCCAAGCACGGCCTGCCCGTCTGCCCGCATGCCGGTGGCGTGGGCCTGTGCGAGTACGTGCAGCACCTGTCCATGATCGACTACCTCTGCATTGCCGGCACGCGTGACGGCCGTGTCATCGAGTACGTGGACCACCTGCATGAGCACTTCGTCGACCCCTGCGTCGTGCGCGGCGCGGCCTACATGCCGCCCGAAGCACCGGGCTTTTCGATCACGATGAAACCGGCCTCGCTGGCGCAATACCGGTTCGGGGGCTGAAGGGACTCATCGCGCCTTCAAGTACGCCCTCGGTCCGGCATCGATTTTTCCGACGGTCGGCAATAACTCGCCAGAACCGTTCCAGCACCAACGCGCGGCCTTGAAAGAGACCGCGCGATTTTGCCTTTTCCCGGATAGGTCCACGTCATGAAAAACCGATCTCCGTCAGCGCTGCTAGCCAGCCTGTGCATCTCCCTCCTGGCCCCAGCCCACGCGAGTGCGCAGGACGAGGGCGAATGGCATTCGCTGTTCAATGGCCGCGACCTTTCCGGATGGACCGTGAAGATCAACAAGCATCCGCTTGGAGACAACTACGCAAACACGTTTCGGGTGGAAGACGGCGTGATCAAGGTCAGCTATGACGGCTACGGCAAGTTCGACGAACAGTTCGGCCATCTGTACTCCAACCTGGCCTACGCCAACTACATCCTTAGGCTCGAGTACCGGATCACGGGCACTGCCGTTGCAGATGCCCCACCCTGGGCCAAACTCAACAGCGGCGTGATGATCCATTCACAGTCGCCCTGGACGATGGGGCTCAACCAGGCCTGGCCTGCCAGCATGGAATTCCAGTTCCTCAGCGCGGGCGCAACGGCGGGCCGCCAGACGGGAAATGTGTGCACGCCTGGCACCAACCTCGAGATGAAGGGCCGGCTGGTGACAGACCACATCATCGAGTCGACCTCGAAATTGTTCCCCCTGGATGAGTGGGTAGCGGTGGAGGTCGAGGTTCGAGGCAACGAGGAAGTCGTCCATCGCGTCAATGGCGTCGAGGTCCTGCGCTATCAGCACCCCCAGCTTGATCCCAGGGAGGACAGCGCAAAAGCCCTGCTGGATGCCGGTGCTCCCCTGCAGTTGTCATTCGGCCATATCGCGCTGCAGGCGGAATCGCAGCCCGTATGGTTTCGGAACATCAGGATCCGATCCCTCCCCACCACTTCCCGGACCGGGCAACAGGCTCCGGGAGTGCCTCGGTGAAATCTCCTGCTGCTGCCGTGACTCGCGGCCTGCGATGACGAAGCCGCGCTCCCCTATTTACTTTGTCCATCGCCCCAACTAACATTGGTCATACCAAAAACACAACGACAAGTTGTGGTCCGACCACGAAAGTTCATCAGGGAGAAGTGCCTTGCAGGTCGAAGCCGCCGCGAGCCAACAGCTCCTCAAAGTCATCAATCGCATGGCGCTCGTCAGGCAACTGTGCGCCAAACCAGGTCAGTCACGAGCCGATCTGGCTGCTGTGGTGGGCCTGACCAAATCCACCGTCGGCCTGCTCGCCCGTGAATTGATTACCGAGGGTTGGCTGGTCGAGCGCGAAATCGTCCCGACAGGCGACATGGGTCGCCGCCCCACGCCCTTGTTCATCGATCCAACCCGACTGCTGCTGCTCGGTGCCGAAGTCGGCGTCGACTCCGTGCGCGTGGTTGCCACGTCCCTCACGGGCGAGATACGTGCAGAAACTGTCGCCAGCTACGGTGCCATTCGCTCGGCCAAGTCGTGCATTCGAGTACTTGCCGCATCGCTGCTGAAGGTCTTCGGGCAGCTCGCCGCCAGCGAGCAGGCGCTGGGTATCGGTGTCGGCTTGCCCGGCGGCGTCGATGCAGCGCGTGGCGTGCTTCGATTCGCGCCCAACCTGGGCTGGCGCGATGTGCCATTCGCAGCACTGCTGGCCGAAAGACTGGCTGACTCCCCGCTGGCGCACGTGCCGCTCTTCCTTCAGAACGAAGCTGCTGTCGCCGCGGTTGGCGAAGTGGAGTTCAACTCCTCGACCGCAGCGGACCCATTGCTCTACGTCTCCATCAGCGAGGGCCTCGGTGCCGGTGTCATCGTCGGTGACCGGCTGCTGACCGGTAACCGAGGTTTCGCTGGCGAAGTGGGGCACACCGTGCTGCAACTCGATGGTCCGCGTTGTTCCTGCGGGCGCCGGGGCTGCGCGGAGGCGCTGATCTCGATGGGCGCCATGCAGCGGGGCTACGGCAGGGGGACGGAGATGACCTCGCTGTCTCGGATACGCAGCCATCTGTTGGGGAACGACCCTGAGACCCAGAATGCCGTCGCCTCCGCCGGACGCTACCTAGGCGTGCTGCTGCAGAACCTGTCTGCCACTTACGACCCCGCGTGCATCGTTCTCGGTGGCGCCGCGATCGAGCTGGGCGAACCATTCCTTAAGCCGGCGCTGGATACGCTGAACGCCTATGCCGCTGCAGCCGGTTTGCCACCGCCGATCGTGCGCACGTCGCGCTTCGGCGTCAACGCCGTCGCTGTCGGCGCTGCAGCGCTGGCACGTTATCGACTGACCCGCCCCGCGTTACCTCTGGCTGACGGTGGAACCATTTTTCTTGAAACAGCGGAGGCTGCTTGATGTTTCTCGGCATTGATCTGGGTACCTCGGAAGTCAAGCTGCTGTTGCTTGACGACAGCGGTCGCATCGTTGGTACCGCAGGCAGCGCATTGACGCTGTCGGCACCGGAACCTCTGTGGTCCGAGCAGAATCCATCCGACTGGTGGCGCGCGACCGGCACCGCCGTCGCCCAATTGCGCACGACCCACCCGACCGAGTTCGCCGCCGTGCGCGGCATCGGCCTGTCCGGCCAGATGCACGGCGCGGTGCTGCTGGGCGCTGACGACGCCGTGCTGCGCCCGGCCATCCTGTGGAACGACGGCCGCAGCCACGCCGAGTGCGACGAGCTGACGGCCGCCGCGCCGCGCCTGCACGACATCGCCGGCAACCTCGCCATGCCCGGCTTCACCGCGCCGAAGCTGCTGTGGGTCAAGAAGCACGAGCCCGAAGTCTTCGAGCGCGTGTCCAGCGTGCTGCTGCCCAAGGACTGGCTGCGCCTGCAGCTGACCGGCGACAAGGTCTCCGACCCGTCGGACGCCGCCGGCACCCTGTGGCTGGACGTGGCCCGGCGCGACTGGTCCGACGAACTGCTCGGCGCCTGC